>CAYOCW010000060.1:0-11420 GCA_964402615.1 uncultured Cyanobium sp.
CGATCGAATAGGGGGAGCTCTTGCTCACCGGCGCCGGGATGCCGCAGCGCTCGCCGTAGGCGATCGTCTCCTCCCGGCTCATGCCCCACTCCCGAGCGGGGGCGAGAACCTTGAGATCAGGAGCCAGGGCGCCGATGGCGACATCAAAGCGCACCTGGTCGTTGCCCTTGCCGGTGCAGCCATGGGCCACCGCATCGGCCCCGACCTCCCGGGCGATCTCCACTAGCCGACGGGCAATCAGGGGCCGGGCCAGGGCGGTGGACAGCGGGTAGCGCCCCTCGTAAAGGGCATTGGCACGGATCGCCGGGAAGGCGAACTCGGTGATGAAGGGATGGAGCAGGTCGTCGACGCGCGACTGACTGGCGCCGGAGGCCAGAGCCTTGCGACGAATCGGCTCCAGTTCATCACCCTGGCCCAAGTCGGCAGCGAAGGTGATCACCTCCTGCACGCCCCACTCCCGCAGCAGGTACGGGATGCAGACACTGGTGTCGACCCCGCCCGAATAGGCCAGCACCACCTTGCTCGCGCGGCCCATCAGACCGACTCCCGCTCAACACCGCTCGATTCTCCACCGCGGCGGTCCGACCCGAGGGCATCCGGCGGCTCCTGGCTGGGGGGATCCAGGCGCCAGCGCCCCAGCAGCCAGGCCAGCACCGCCAAAGCTGGCGTCAACAGCAACGCCAGAATCAGATCGCCACGGATGGGCAACGGAGCCGACCAGCGCTGCCCGGCGGCGACCAGCAGGGCGCTCAGGGCCAGGGCCAAGCCCCAGAGGCCGAACAGCTCCAGGGTCTTGGCGGCGGGTGAGCGCGGCGAAGGGTCGAGCGAAGCGGGCATGATCTAAGCGAAGACCGGGGACGCGATGAGCGTTGCTGCCTGGAGGGTGGGCAGCCCAACCCCCAGCGAGAAGCCGCGGATTGGCCGCAGCCTTGTTAAGGTATGAGGTTGCTGACCAAGCTGGCCATTTCTGAATCCTCCGGCCAGCGTCGGCCCATCCACCACCCCCCAAGCCACGGGTCCCGGCTGCAGACAGGGTGGCCTTCTGCCCCCACCAGCTGCCGTATCAGCCCCTAGCAGACCCATCCGCCGGAACGCATGAGCATTCTCGACTCGATCAACCCTTCGCTCACCCGCTACCGCCGCGATGAGCCAGCTCCGGTTCTGCCCCTGCGGGATGAGCCCGACCTGCTCAGCCTGCTGGAGGCCAGCGGGCGGCTCGTAGCCGACGAGGAGGCCAGCAACGCCGAGGTGAGCACCGTGGAAGAGGAGGAGCTCTCGGCATTGATGGGCGAGAAGGAGGAGTACACCCAAGCGGAGGAGCAGCCGGAGGAGGACTGGGAGGATTGAGCTTCCCCGTCGGGGCGACACGACGCTGAGCAGCCAGGGCCCGGGTTGATCCCGAGGGACACCCCGTCTGCCAACCCCGCCGGCCGCGCCGAGCGTCCTCACCAGCGCAGGCGCTATGGGCGGGACGGCAGCCCAGCTGGGTCCGAGACGAGTTGGTAGCGCGAGGCGACCGATGAGGACGGCCTGGCTCACATGAACCGCGGCGGCTGTCCAGCAGTCGCACGGTCCAGCTCGCTCGCGGCGGCTTCACAGCGGTCGAGGCCCGCCTCGGGAGCAGGCCTCAGCGGTTTCTGGCGCGCCGCCGCCATCGCCTTCTACTGTCGGGCGATCCTCTTGGCGCCGTCGCCGATCAACGATGCTCCTTCGTGACGGTCGCGGTCCGGCGGCGCTGCTGGCCCTGCTGTGCCTGCTGGCTTGTCTGGTAAGCGACGCACTCGAGGGCAGTCTGGCCTTGACGCCACCGCTGCTACTGGCAGCCCTGGTGGCGGCCGGGGTCAGCGCCTGGGGCGTACCGCGGCTGCGGCGGCTGCGCATGGGCCAGGTGATCCGCGAGGACGGTCCCCAGGCGCACCTCAGCAAGGCCGGCACCCCCACCATGGGCGGCCTGCTGGTGGTGCCGGTGGGGGTGCTGGTGGGAGGCCTCTGCAGCCCCTCCGACCCGCGGCTGCCCGCTGTGGCGGCCATCACCCTGGCCACCATGGCGATCGGCGCCATCGATGACTGGCGCAGCCTCAGGCGCGGCACCAACACCGGCCTGACTCCCCGCGGCAAGCTGCTGCTGCAGAGCCTCGCCGCGGCCCTGTTCCTGGCCTGGGCCGCCTGGGGCCAGTGGCTGGGCAACGGCGCCCCCGGCGACATCGGTCTGCCCTTCGGTTGGGTGTTGCCGCTGGGGGCGCTGATCTGGCCCCTGGGCCTGGTCGTGTGCCTGGCCGAGGGCAATGCCACCAATCTCAGCGATGGCCTCGACGGCCTGGCGGCTGGTTGCGGCGCCATCGTCTTCACCGGCATGGCCCTGCAACTGATGCTGCGCGGCCACGGCGGCGATCCAGCCCTGGCTGCCTTTTGCGCCGCCATGGCGGGCTGCTGGCTGGGTTTTCTCAGCCAGAACCGCAAGCCAGCCCGGATGTTCATGGGCGACACCGGCTCCCTGGCGATGGGTGCCGCTTTGGCGGCGGTGGGACTGCTCAGCAACAGCCTCTGGCCGCTGCTGTTGATGGGCGGTGTCTTTCTCGCCGAATCGTTGTCGGTGATCGCTCAGGTGTGGTTCTACAAGGCCACCAAGGGGCCCGATGGCAAGGGTCGCCGCCTGTTCCGCATGGCGCCCCTGCACCACCATTTCGAATTGGGAGGCCTCAGCGAGCAGGCGGTGGTGCTGCGCTTCTGGGCCGCCAGCATCCTGCTGGTGGCCTTGGGGCTGCTGCTGCTGCCTTGAACGCTGCTGCTGCCTTGAACAGGGTTGGGTCCAGAATGGCGGCGAGGTCGCTGAAGCGTTGCCATGGCCTACTTCACCTGGCGAGAGGCCGGGCTCACCGCCGATTGCGCCAGTCTCGAGGCGATGGCGGCCCGCTTTGAGGAGGCCGCGGCGCTGATGCGTCGTCTGGCAGCGGAAGGGTTTCGGCTGGAGCCGGGCGGCAAGGGGTCCCGCATCACCCATCCCGATCCGGCGGTGTTCGAGGCCTACGGCTTCATCAGTGAGGAGCCGCCACAGCGCCAGTTGACCGTGTTCAACAGCTGAGCGCATCGGCGGCCGGAGCAGGGCCGCGTCCCTTAGCGCCGCAGGAAGCCGATCACCCACACCAACACAAAGGCGAGCGAGGAGATGCCGAGATAGATCAAGGTCCACTGCTGCAGGCTGCCGATGTCCATCCCAAAGATCAGCAGGCCTTCGTTCGCATCCCCGGCCGTTTGAAAGGCGAGCGGGAGGAGCGGGAATCCCGGCAGGGACAAGACCACCGTGAGCAGGACCAGAAGGGTTGGGTCAGCCTAGGAGGCTGTCGCTCCTAGAGGCTTTCGCCTCCAAGTCACCCAGCGAGTGCCGTCCGCGCCGCCACTGGGCAGCCCCTGTCAGGCGCATCCTCGTCAGGCTTCAACGGCTCAACAGGCCGTCGAAAGCAGGGTGCTGCAACCGGGGTCGGGCAGAGGCTGAAGGGAATCTCGTCGCCATTCTCAGGATGAGATTGCCTTGCCCCTGCGGGGTGGCTTTCCCCTTGTTAAGCCGGGGCTGAGGATCTAAGGACGGCGGACTCCTGGGTGCCGATGGCTCTGCGCAGTTTGTCGTAGTATTTGCCTTAAAGCGAAAGTTTTGCCATGATGCGCAAGAGCTTGACCACTCCATGACCAGCCTCGACGATTGGTACCAGCGGCTGCTCAACAGCCCGAAGCCTGCTCAATACCCGAGCTCCAAAGAATTGATAGCCTTTGCCGGGAGCCCAACCGCGGATGACAACAGCCAACGCTCGATAGTTGGCCTGATTGAACCCGGCTGGCTGAATCCGCTCTTCTTGCCTGAAGGGGGCTACAGTCAGGCAATTTATGATCATTTTCGCGATCTGCCCAAGAACGTCGACGAATCCCTGCAATCACTGCATTCCAAAGTACAAGGCCTCAACAACAACTTCAGCCTGTACAGTTTTGTGCTAGTCGCCAACCAAGATGGCAGCAAGCGAAACGGTAGCCGCAACCATTGGGCGGCCATGCATACTCTCAGCGATGAGCAGCTGACCGGCAGCGATCAGCTGAAGTTTTACAGCTCGAAGGGCACCCTTTATTCATACGATTCGAAGATTTTTCCGGATAAGCTTTCGTTGGGCTCCGGCTTCTCGGAGTTTACGCTCGATATTCTTGCGGCTCGTACCTACAATCAACATGCACATATCGCAATCTTCATTGTCCCGCTAACCGTCGATGCAACGGCCGATGGTGGTGCCATCGACCTGCCGGACTTTCGGCAGGCTCCCTTCGCGGCGGAAGCTAGCGACCTGCCGTTGGTGGTGAGCGCCTCCTACCTGGGCGACAGCAGCATGTCCCAGCAAACGACGGGTTCCGCGAGGAGCTACTGGCCTTCCAAGACGATTGTGCCGCCACTCTACAATCGAATTGACAATACCGGCCTGGTGCTCACCATCAGCGCCGGCGATAAATATTCGGGCCTCAACTTTAGCTCATCGGAGATAGGCCAAAAGCCTTTATACTTCAACCACCAGCCATCGTCCTCCTCAGTATTTCTGACCGTGGGGGGCAGTTCGCTCACCCTAAAGAAAGAGTCTGGCAACACCACCATCAGTGGTGCCAAAGCCTGGCGTGAGTCTGACAGCACCGCCAAAGAGGGTGGCGATGGTGGCTTCGCGCCGGCCACCCCGATCCCGGATAGCCAACGCACCTCCCCATGGATCGCTTGGTTTCAATCGTCATATCTAAACAAAAGCTTGGCCGACGCCTGGACCCAACCTGTGACTGGCGGCACTCTGTTGTCATGGTGGGACAGCAAGGGCAGCCTCCTTGAGCTTCAAGATGAGAGCGTGAGCGTGCGTGAATTGAAGTTCTACGACGCCTCAAATCTCACGAAGGGGCTCAATATCTCGCCAACGAAACAAAGACATCTGCCTGACCTTAGCAATCTTGCCAGCCCCTCAGACTTCATTTCCTTCGTCCTCAACGGCGACGCTGACCTGTCCACCGAGGGGTGGACCCAGTCGGTCGTCTGGAATGGAGATGGGGGCACCAGCTTGGCATCCCCGGCCACGGCAGCCATCATTGCCGCCGCGAACGCTCGCAGACGCCGCTACGGAATGGCGGATCTCAGCGCTAGCGAGTTGCAATACATGCTCTATCAAATACCTCCAGGCATCCTCACAGATGTTACCTCGCTGCAGAACGCTCCCGCCGCTACGGTTAGAGGCTATGATGCCTATCCGGGCTACGACTTTGCTTCCGGACTTGGCAGTGTTGGCAATACTGGCACCATCAGTCTCATCGACTATCTGTCCACCAACTTGCTGGCCACCATGCCCCAGGGCAGCAGCGGCGGCGCCGGCGACTTTGCCTTCAAGCCCTCACGGATGCCCATCCTGTTGCAGAGTCTTCAGGGCGAGAGCAGGCCGCTGCAGCTACTGGCCCTGAATGGTCCTGCAGTGGCGGCGCTGCTGGAGGAGGAGGCCAGCGACCCCACCAGCCTCCAAACTCGCTTTCTGGAGACGCTCCGGGCCGCCGCAGAACGCACGCGCGGCCAGGCCAATCCCGTGGAATTCACGCTGGTGCCACTCCGCTCCGGCTGGTCAGCCGCAGCTCCCGGTTCCATCCTCCGGCGACCCATCAGCGAGTTTCTGCAGGCGGAAGGCGTGGCCATCAACCCCGAAAGCCTGCTGGATCTGGGCAGTCTGCCTGATCGTTATCCCTCCACCGCCACGGCGGCCTTCACCAGCTCGCCCGCGTACTACAGCCTGCTGGTGGGAGACCCGGATCACGCCCCCCGGCCGCTGCGGATCCGCCCCTTCACTCCCAACCGCGGCGCCCTGCTCGGCCAAGGAGGGTCGCTGGTGGCGGATGGCAGCGATCAACGCGCCAGCCTGTTGCTTTCGCCACTGCAACGGCCCCTGCTGGTGGCGGATGTGGCCGAAGCCATGAACACACCCGTGCAGGGGGCCTCGCTGCAACTCTGGCTGGCGGGGTCTTCGCAAGCGGCGAATCTCTACGGGCTCTACCCGGTGCTCGACGCCTCCGGCAGCCTGAGCGATGCCCAAGGCAACCCGGTCAAGCCTGGCGAGGGTGGCTACGCCGCTCTGGCGATCCAGGCGGCGTTTGGCGATGGCAGCGCCAGTTTGCTGTGGGAGGTGCCCCAGGCTGGCGCCACAACCATCCGCAACACCAGCCGCTGGTCGGTCCCGGGCGTGAGCGAGCCGGGCGTGTCGCTGCTGCAGGCGACCCAGCCCGGTGCGTTGTATCAGCATCTCATCGTCACGCTGCCAGCGCCAGAGGAGCGGCAAGCGCTGATCGGCAGGCTGATCAACAACAGCCTCAGCGCTGACGATCTAGGCCGGATCAGCGTTGCCAGCGGCTCCGCCAACGGAGACACCCCCTCCCGAGCCGTGGGACTGCGGGAAGCCGGCGCCTTCATGAGCCTTGGCTTCGAGGATGGGGCAGCCCTGGGCGATCGCGACTTCAACGATGTGGTCGCCAGCTGGAGCGTTCAAGACGTGATGGCGCAGATCGGCAGCCTCTGCCTGGTGGACACCAACGCCGATCGGGTCGTGGAGGTTGCTGCAGGCAGCCAGAGCGGCACGGTCTCCACCGTGGTGATCGTGTCCACCGACAACAGCTTGACCCTGCAGATCTGGCAGCCGTTCGGAGCCAGCGACACCAGCGGCGTCGTGGTCGGCAGCGGCGATGTCAATGGTGATGGCTTCGATGATGTGGTGGCGGTGCGGGCCGAGCTGCCAACCACCTCGCCGGCTTCTACTGGCGCGGAGGTCGCCGTGCTGCTCGGAGGCAACGAGTACAGGAACCCCGCCCCCTCGGCCCCGCTGCCCACACCCAAGGTGCTCAGCCTGCAGGCTTCGGCGGAGTTGGGCAGTGGTCCCCTCTCCCTAGCGGTGCGCGATCTGAATGCCGATGGCTACGCCGAGATTCTGTTGACTGCCGCCACAGGGTCGGCCGGGCGCAGCAGCGTGCCCCTGGAGGTGTGGTCCAGGGCTTCCGGCACCTTTCAAAAGCAACATGGACTCACCATCCCCGCGTCCGCCAACCTGGACCCCAGCCACGGCTACAGCCTGGCGGTGGGTGATCTGCAAGGAGATGGGCAGGCCGAGGTGGTGCTGGGTGATCAGAGCGGCCCCAACCTCTTTGTGGGCAGCGTGCAACTGGGGGCTACCGGCCAATCGTTCAGCTTCAGCAACAGCGTGGTGCTGCAGCCCTACGGCGCCACCTTCAGCTCGGACATTCAGCCCACGGTCATCAGCGCTCAGCAAACGATCACGCAACGCCCCGCCGGTCTGGCGTCCGACACTCTGCCCTGGGCCCTCTCGCTACCCACGGGGGTCGCAGCCGGCCCAACGCAACCGTTGCTCGGGGGTCTGGGCACAGCCGGAGCGCTGGTGATCATGAGCCGACACGCTTCAGATCCGAACCCCGGCCAGGTGCCACTCTCCTCGTTGAGCAGCGGCAATTCCAGCGTGGATCTCGTGTCCATCCCCTGGAACAATCAAGCTGGTTCGCCAATTTTTGCTTCGGGGGGAGTGACTTATCCCCAGCCCGTGGACAAGCAGATGAGTACGGGGATTCCAGGGTCTCCGTCCGCCGTGCTGGTCGCCGCTACAGCGGGCACCACCTCAATCGAATTGTTGAGTAATCCGATCACAGCCGGCAGCTCCGCCTGGGCGCCCATTAGCGCCTCAAACAACAGTTTAGAATTTAGTTTGCCCGCTTCAACGACAGGATCGACACGGGTTCAACAGGATTGGAAGAACACCTGGAGTGCGCCGCCAAATACCGACTCGAATCGAGACATTTACGGCATGGCAACAACGGATGTCATCAGCTATACCCCACCATTTGAAGTTAATTTAAACCCTCTAAATCTGGCCAGCCCAGAGACCCTGCTTGCCGATCTCTCTGGCCACATTGAGGATTACATCCAAAAAGTCGTAATCCCCTGGGATAAAGGAGAATCCACGAAAGAGAACACCAGTCCATGGGGGCCTGGCGCCCCGAATTCATCCAACTTTCCCTATGGCAGAGCTGACAGCAACAACCTTCCCAACTTCAAGCCAGACTTCACGCCGGTCAGCAACACCAGCTCGACGACGGCACCCAGCTTGGTGCAGCAGTTCCAGCAACGACTGGTTTCTGCAGCGCTCAGCAATATGGGCATCAATTACCAACATCACTACTCGCCAATTTGGTATAGCCCTGCCAGCTGGACATCTAGCCAAGAAACCACACCGCAACTCAACTTTCAGCCGGCGCCTCCTGGCCGACAAACCCAAGGAATCGATTGCACAAACTTCAGCAGCTGGTACTATAATCTTGCCTTCGGATTCTGGCTAAATTCTGAAACCTCTGCCCAGTCAGTGCAAAGCAGTGTTGAGGTTCCATGGTTGCCGGGTACCACAATCGAGCCCTACCAGGTTCTAGACGCTAGCACGATCTATAACGACAATCCGGATGACGAATCACTTTTGGCCAAGTTGAATCAAACGCTGCAACCTGGAGATATCCTCTACCTGAGGCCAAGTTCGCCACCCAACGCAACCACTGCGAGCCATGCCGTCATGTGGCTTAACGATAATTCAGAAGGATCTACATTTCGCTTTGTAAGCCTGCCAGAGGGAGCATCGACAGCCGCAGGCGGCAGCACAACCCCCCCAGCGTTTGTGCTCGACTCAACCGGCAGTGAATCGGCCAACTACCTCAACCAAAACTATCCCGATGGCGTTCAGATTCGACAGTTTGACAGCAACATATGGTATTTCCGCAATATCTTGTCTGTTCAGCGTTGGTTGACCCCTGCCAACGTACAGACCCTCAATCCGCAGCTGCCCAGCCTCGCGATCAGCAGCTCCACCCCGTCCCAGAGTGAAGGCAGCATCGGCTCTACCCCCTATTCCTTCCTGATCTCCCGCAGCGGCGATCTCTCGGCGTCCAGCAGCGTCTCCTGGAGCGTCACTGGCAGCGGATCGCAAGCCGCTGGTGCCCTCGATTTCGTTGGTAACCAGCTGCCAAGTGGCGTCGCCAACTTCGCGCCAGGGCAAGCCACCGTCAGCATCCAGGTCAATGTGGTTGGTGATCGGATGTTCGAAGCGGATGAATCGTTTACCACTGCTTTGTCCAACCCGCAGGGAGGTCGACTAGCCATCAACTCCGCCGCTGTGACCAGCCAAATCCTCAACGATGACAGCCAGGGGGTCAGTTATACGTTGACCGCCACTCCAACGGTTGTGTACGAAGCTGGAAGCCTGAGAATCGGAGTCGATACCACCAATGTGGCCGCTGGAACGCGGCTCTTCTGGAAGCTCAGCGGCGTGGGCATCACCAGCGCAGACCTGGTGGACGGCCAGCTCAGCGGCTCCACCACGATCGGTGCCGATGGCCGGTCGGCGCTCAGCCTCGCGGTGGCCGCCGATGCGGTTGGCGATGCCGGCGAACAGCTGGTTGTGCGGTTCTACCGCGATGCTTCCGGACAGACGCCGGTGGGCAACAGCATTTCCATCACCATCCAGGAGCCCAGCGTTGGCATTCCCACCGATGGGAACGACATCATCATCGGCACCGCCGCCGCCGAAACACTCACCGGCATTCCAACTTCCTCGAGCCTGCGTGGACGCAACTCGTTCGACGTGTTGACGGGATCTAGTGGAGCTGATTTATTCATGCTCGGTGATCAGTTCGGCCCCTATTACAATGACGGCACCCCCGCTTTGGGCACGCCAGATATGGCGTTGATCACCGACTTCCAGCCCGGAGATAGAATCCAGCTCTTCGGCAACAGCAGCCTCTATTCGCTTGTTCAATCCTTCCATGCGGGTGTACCGGGCCTGCGCATCACCTTGCGCAACGGAGCCCTGCTCCCCCTCCCTGGCGGAGCGGGAAGCACCCCGCTGGTCGGCAACGAAGCCATTGGCTTTATCCAAGGCGCTACCCTTGCTTCTTTGAATCTTTCCAACTCAACTCAGTTCATCTACCTATCATGAACCGCGCCATGCAAGCACTGCTCCACTCTCGCTGGATTGTCGTCGGCTGTCTGGCGGCTCTTCCCTTGCTCAGCCCGCGCCCGGCCGAGGCGATTGTGGTGAACGTCGCCGGTCAGTCCTACGATGTCAGCGTGATCACAACATCGCCGAATCAAGCGCCGAGCATCTTTGCTCCAATTGCACTCAACGGCAGCGGTAAGATGCCTTGGTGGGGCAATCCCAACCTTGCCGCAGCCTTTGCGATGGAGGTGTTCAGTGGCCTTGGCCCTGGAGCGGATGCCAACTACGGCCCAATTTTCGCCTATGAGTTCACCGTCAATGGCGTGGCAGGGGTTGCCCAGTCGTTAACAGATATCAACGATCAGACTGTGGTGGATCCAGCCCCCTCACGCTCCGATCTGTTGCCTTACGCCATCGCTAGACAGCCGGTAGCCGTGCCGTTACCTCCGCCATTCCTGGGTATCGGAGCTGGCTTCTGCTACGCCCGACGGCTCCGCCGCTTGCGGCACTTGAGCTGTGCAAAACCCGCCCTGCCCTGAGTCGCCCAACCCGCAGCTCGTCGGGGCCAGCCCAGAGCCTTTGCTCGCACGCCTCGCAACCGACAGGGTGGGCGATCCCTCGTCGGCCGAGATTCAAGGTGAACGGTTGGGACGCTCCGAGTGCCTTGGGTGGTGAGTGTCCTGGCCACTCTGCCCAAACGGATGGATCGGTTCATGCTGGGTTGACGTCCGGCGGCCTGGGCCGCGGCCTCCGCCACAGCTCTTTCCGGGTTGCCGGGACGCGTGTGCCGCGCTCTCAGCCATGGGCTGCTGTCTCGCGGCGCCACACGCTTCCAGGCGATGGAAGCGGCCAACCGGTCGCGGGCGGGGGCAGGATCAAAGCCGTCTCGGTCCATCCCCATGTCATCCCTTGGCCACCCGTTCCCCCGCACCCTGCTGCTGCTCGGCAGCGGCGAACTGGGTAAGGAGGTGGCGATCGCCGCCCAGCGGCTCGGTTGCCGTGTGATCGCAATCGATCGCTATCCGGGGGCTCCCGCCATGCAGGTGGCCGATGCCAGCGAAGCGATCCCGATGACCGATCCCGAGGCCCTCAAGGCAGTGGTGCGCCGCCACCGGCCCGACGTGGTGATCCCCGAGATCGAAGCCCTGGCCGTCGACGCCTTGGCCGAGCTGGAGGCCGAGGGCATCACCGTGATCCCCACGGCTCGGGCCACAGCGGTGACGATGAATCGCGACCGCGTTCGCGACCTGGCGGCCGGTCCGCTGGGGCTGCGCACGGCTCGCTTTGCCTATGCCGCCAGCGCGGCGGAACTGGAGCAGGTAGCCGAACCTCTGGGCTGGCCCGTGGTGGTGAAGCCGGTGATGAGCTCCTCGGGCAAGGGCCAGAGCG
>CAYOCW010000061.1:0-11304 GCA_964402615.1 uncultured Cyanobium sp.
GCGTGAACCTGATCATCGCCACGGGCCAGAACAACCTGGCGATGAACCGCACCGTGGCCCAGATCGCCCGGGCCTATCTGCCGGATCCGCTGCCGGCGGAGATTCCGGAGCCATTGCTGAACCGCATCGAGGCGGGCATCCGCTGCTTCGACCCCTGCCTGAGCTGCAGCACCCACGCCGCCGGGGCGATGCCGCTGCATGTGGAGCTGCGCAGCACCAGCGGCGAGCTGCTGGCGGAGCGGCTGCGTGGCTGAGCCGCGCCGGAGAACCGCATCCGCCTTGTTCGCCGCGCCTGGTGGCGACCTGGTGATCGGCATCGGCAATTCCTTGCGCAGCGATGACGGCGTGGGCTGGCGGCTGGCGCGGCGGGCCGAGCACTGGCGCCCGGAAGCCCAGGTGCGATCGGTGCAGCAGCTCACCCCGGAGCTGGCGGTCGAGCTGGCGGCGGCAAGCCGGGTGCTGTTCATCGACGCCTGGCTGCGGCCTGAAGCCAGCGGCTGGCACTGCAAGGCCGAGGAGGAGGCTCGCCGGCACCGGCCTGTCGCGGTGGAAATGCCTGGGAACGGGGCGGCATCGGCGGCGGCTGGGTCTCGAACACACCGGGCATCTGCAGCGCCTGAACCCTGGAGCGGCGCATCAGCGCCAGAACCAGCCACACCTTTGCTGCGACGCCTGCGGGTCGCAGGGCCAGAGGCCGAGGGATCGAGCGCGGCGCTGGCGCCCTTCAGCCACCAGATGACCCCCGAAACGCTGTTGCGGATTGCGCAGCTGCTGCAGGGCCACCGGCCGGAAGCCTGGCAGCTGCTGGTGCCCGCCTTTGATCTGGCCCACGGCGAGGGATGTTCCAACAGGCAGAAGGCGCTGCTGCCGCGGGCGGAGACGCTGCTGCGGCAGTGGCTCCAGGGCCGCAACGCGGCGGCGGGGGCAAGCCATGCATGAACTGAGCCTGATGGAGGAGCTGCGCCGCCAGGCGCTGGCGGCGGCGGCGGCCGAGGCCGCTGAACGCATCGTGGTGATCCGCCTGCGGGTGGGAGAGCTGGCGGGGGTGGAGCTGGAGGCCCTGCGCTTTGCCTTCCCGCTGGTGATGCAGGGCACGATCGCCGCGGGGGCCGAGCTGCAGATCGAAACCGAAGCCGCCCTCTGCCATTGCGAACCCTGTGGCCAGCCTTTCCCGGCGCGACATGGCCGCTGCGACTGCCCCCGCTGCGGCAGCCTCAGCCGGCAGCTGCTCTGCGGCCGGGATCTGCGGCTGGTGGCGCTGGAGGTGGAGTGAGGGCCGGGTGGATGAGCTCTGCGCCGCCTGCGCGCTCAGCGTCAGCGGGGTCGGGCCTACCAGCCCCGCTTTGATTGGTCAGAGATGGTTGCCTCCTGGCTCGGTGCCTTGGTGGCGATCACAGTCCTGGGACTGATTGGTGGCTGGAGCCACGACCCGCTGGTCGTCGCCCCCTTGGGCGCCTCCGCGGTGTTGCTGTTCGGCCACCCCGCCAGTCCCCTGTCCCAGCCGCGCAACATCGTGGCCGGTAACAGTCTCGGCGCCGTGATCAGCGTGATCTGCGTCGCCGAATGGGGCCAGGCCACCTGGGTGATGGGCCTGGCGGTGGGTCTCACCGGCGCCCTGGGTCAGCTGCTGCGCTGCTTGCATCCACCCGCCGGCGCGGTGGTCCTGCTGGGGGTGCTGCTGGCCGCCAAACCGGGCTTCGTGATCATGCCCATTTTCACCGGATCGCTGCTGTTGGTCGCGATGGCGACCTGCTTCAGCCGACTGCGCCGGGCGGCAGAGCCTTATCCGCATCACTGGCTTTGAGCCTGCCGGCCAGGTGGACAGCCCAGGCAAGCCCGACGGCAGGGACCGGTGGGAGAAGCGCCATCCGCTGTTCCAGCAACCGCTCCACAACCGCCAGGCCGACCTAGTTTTCAAGGACACCTGGCCTGTGCCTCATGGCGGTCGTCAACCGCTGCGCCATCAGCCTCGCTCCCCGCCAGCCCCTGATCGACTGGTCGCGCCGCATCAGCGACGAAGCCGAGCTGATCTGGGGCGCTGAGGACCACAGCCTCTACCTGATTCCGCCCTACGAGAATCCAGCCGAGGCCCAGGCCTGGCTGGAAACCCACTACGACTGGATCTTTGCGAACGAGCTGGAATCCTGGTGCCGCGATGCCTCCCTCTGGCCTGATCCCCGTTCCTACTCCCTCTTCCGCGACTGGTTTGCCGTGCGGTTCTACGACCTCGTGGACGACCTGAGCGATGGCGACTTGAAGCGCGAGGACGGTGACTAGCGGCTGGGCTCGGAGCCCATGACGAGGACTCCGGGGAATGAGCCTGTGGAAGCAGCCATGAACTTGCGTAGCCGCCTATGCGCTCTCGACAACGATCCGGTGGCTTGGCTATGCTGAAGCAGTTGAGGCAATCCCCCATGCTCACAGGCTCTGATCTTCTGCTCAAGGTGAAGGAACTTGGCGATGCGTCCAAGTCTGATCTGGTGCGCAGCTGCGGCTATGTCAGCACCAAGAAAGACGGCACTGAGCGCCTCAACTTCACCGCCTTCTACGAGGCCCTGCTCGAGGCCAAGGGCATGAACATCGGCTCCAATGGCCGCAAGGGTTCTGGCAAGCGGGGCCGCGATCTCAGCTTCCAGGCCAAGGTGCAGTTCAACGGCAACTTGATGGTGGGAAGGGCCTATACGGACCAGTTGGGCTTCAAGCCCGGCGATGAGTTCGAGATCAAGCTGGGCCGCAAGCAGATCCGCCTTGTTCCCCTCGGTGCTGACGATGAAGAGGAGTGATTCGCCGGGCCATCCCGCGGATACCTGTGCCCCTCGCCCTTGAACCAGAGGTCTGCCCTCCAGCCGGTGGCCGGTTGGAGGGCGGGCCCACTGACGGCAGCGCGACCCGACGGCGGCAGGGGGATTGGCGACAGGCCTTCAGGCCCTTATTGGCCGGTGGCCAGCGATGGACGCAGGTGTTGCAGACCCTTGAGAAACATGGGGATGAATTGCTCCACCAACTTCTCGGGCTGCTCTTCCCAGACGCGCTTGGCCGCCAGGAAGCGTGACGTCTGCAGATCTTGGGACATCAACGCCTCTGGCAAGCGCTCGAGGACATAAGTGGGTCGCTGCCAGGCCGGCAGGGTCTTGGCGATCTCCACCAAATTGCCAAGACGGCGCAGTTCAGCTGCGGCGGTGATGTCCAAACCGGCCTCGAAAGCGGCATGTTCAACCATGGCGTACTTCTGCTTGGCTGCATTCACCCGCTGGCGGTGTTCAGGGCTCTGGGCAGCAATCCGACCCAGCCAACGGCTGCCCCAGCGCACATGGCCAGCCTCTTCGGGCAGAATTTTTTCCAAAGTCTCGCGAATGCGAGTGTTCTCCTCGCTGGCCGGGGCCTGGCGCAGGGCGGTGATGTGGGCGGAGAAGGTCTGGCAGCCGCGCTTTTCGGTGGCGTTGATCACCGCCAAGGCAGCGATCAGCGTGTTTTCATCCGCGCTATCCGCACTGAAATCGATCAGACGGTTGAGTTGATCGATGTAGGAACCGCTGGGCAGGTTGGCGATCTCCTCCCCCATGTCGTAGAGCAGATCCGTCAGCCAGGCGGCGTGGCGGGCTTCGTCTTGGACGTGGTGGGAGAGCTCCCGCACCAATTCTCGCGGTTGGCCATCCAGCGCCTCGATCAGGACGGTCAGCTCCTGGCAGGAGCGTTGCTCGTTGAAACGATAACTATTCAGATACAGCACCTGGAGGCGCCGCTGCTTGACCACCTCTGCCATCATCTGGCGTGGACTCACGGTGTTGAGAATCTTGCGGGGGTAGGTGACGGCCATCCCAAAACAGCAGCGGATAGGGCGCGTATGGTAACCGGAATTCCCGGTGGACCGCGAAGCTGGCAACGCCGGGCCTCCAGACTCGTCGGTTCGGGCCGCTTCAGCCTTCATCTTGCCCAGCAAACCATCAGGTATGGCACTGATTCGAACTCATGGCCTCGAAGCAAGTGAGTGGTCTGTTTTTCTGATCACACTTCCGCCGTTGACCGTCTTTGCCCTGGGTTACTACCTTTTTGATGTGATTGGCTTCGTCTTTTATTCCTATGCCATTCAAGACCTGCTGAGCAGTAAAAGCCTAGTGGACAAGAGCGCAGCTATCAATTCTGGAGTCCTCTGGGGAGCAACGGCACACTTCTATCTGATCGCCAGTCTTGGAGTGATGGCCGTCCTGATCGGATGGCAGCGCCGCAAAGTTCGAGGCCTGGCCGCTTTGCCGTTCAATATCTTGGCGACGTGTTTATCGGTTGTTGGCGTCGCCTTTCTCTTGAGTGTCGATTTTCAGGATCGACCCTTGAGAGCCATCTTTATGATCACCTTTCGCAGCCTGGAACGCCAGCCCTTGCTTGGCGACGGTGCACGGCTCTGGGACATTCAGGCAACGCTCAGCATCATCAATCTGTTGAGCATTGTGATTCCTGCCATGCTCTGCGCTTTTTTGCCAATCCTCTTGCTCAAACCACGGGAGGGATGGAACAAAGATTTGCTCTACGAACGAGCCCTTGACCTGCGGCTTTTTGGCTGCGTAGGATCCGTTTTTATGGTAGCTGGGGTATTGCACATGTTTGCCTGGATGGCCTGGGCTTCAGACCTTCTCAATCAGGTCAAGCTGCAGATCCTTGTCTCCAGTGTCACCTTCTATTGGGCTTGTGTTTGGACGTTGATGCTCGCTGTATTGTATCTACCAGTTTTGCTGATCTTGAATATTCTAGCAGGTCGAATGATGGAGGCAGAAGCGATACCTATTAAGGATCGTGGTCAATGGCTGACAGACTATGGCGTATCGTTCAAAATCATGACCCAACTGCCACAGCTGCTAACCATCTTAGCCCCCCTGATCTCTGCGCCACTCACCAAGATCCTTACTGGCCTACCGCAGTTATACGGCAAGTAGATCCATATTAAGGATGCCCGGCGCCAATGAAGTTGGCCGGGTTGGATGGCTTGGTTTTGGCCCTGGCCTGGGTCTGAACCCTGTTGGGGTCTTGATTGAGCCCCTGGCCATTGAATCACACCAGCGTATCAGCAGTCGCTGTCGGTCGACAAGCAGCAGGAGTGCAACTCCCTGAATTAAAGGCAAGATTAGCATGACGATTTGGAGCTGAATAGTCCATTTGCATGATCCTGAGCACCTCAACAGGCTCTTGCTGGTGTCATCCATTTGGGCACCCATCCCCCTGCGGAAGTTGGAACCCTGCATCCCCAGCCAGTCCAGCCAGAAGAGCCAGCCGCTCGCCTGGTTCACGGAGGTTGACCTGCTACCACATCGGGATCGTGCTCAGGGCCGCATTCAGGGCCGCAGCGTGCCGACGCTTGTCAGCTCAGCCACTCAAATAAGAAGTGTCGGTCCGTCAAACCTCGGCTTCGGCGCGGTGACGGAAGCTGCGGCTGCTGAAGCTGCGGCGCTGCTGGACGCCGACGCGGCGGATTGGCACCGGCCAACACCCGTTGAGCTGGCGGTTGGAAGCGCTCGCGGTTTGTGATCCCAATGGACCGTGAAACCGCCGAGAATTCTTCGAAAACCAAGATGGGCGATACTGGATTCGAACCAGTGACCCCTTCCGTGTGAAGGAAGTGCGCTACCGCTGTGCTAATCGCCCTGGCAACGTCCGGAGCGAGCCGGCGTTGTCAGGATCATAGATCACCGCTGGGGCGCCCCCCCCCGCTCGGGCCAGGCTGGGCCCCGGGTCGGTGCAGGGCCCCGGGCGCGAGGTTGGCTGGCCCCGGATTGGGGCGTGCCGCCAGGGGAGCTGGCCAGCCGGCAGGGCCGCCGCCATGGCGACGCGCTGGCGGGCAGCCATCGGCGACGATGGGGGCCTGTTGTTGATCTGGTGGTGGTGGCGGCAGCCCATGGCCATGGCCCAGCGGAGCCCAGCCCGCAGGAGCAGCGCACCGATGTGTTGATCGTCGGTGGGGGCGTCTGCGGCGCCGCCTTGCTCTTCGAGCTGGCCCGCTACACCGACCTGGCCCGGCTGACTCTGGTGGAGCGCTACGGCCGGCTGGCGGCGGTGAACTCCTGCGTCACCAACAACAGCCAGACGATCCATGTGGGTGATATCGAAACCAACTACACATTGGAGAAAGCCCTGAGCGTTAAGCGCACGGCTGAGATGATCTCGCACTATGGCGAGTTACTCGATCCGGAACAACGCAGCCGCTGCATCTTTCGTACCCCCAAGATGGTGCTTGCGGTTGGTGAGAGCGAATGCCAGGCCCTGCGGCATCGCTTCGAGCTGTTCGCGCCCTACTTTGCGGCGATGGAGCTGCTGGAGAAGGAGCAGATCGCCGCCTGGGAGCCACAGGTGGCGCTGCTGAATGGCCAGCTGCGGCCCGAGCCTTTGCTGGCGATTGGCATCCGCAACTCCGATACGGCGGTCGACTACGGCGCCCTGACCGCATCATTCGTGGACCAGGCCCGCGCCGCCCTTGCCACGGCTCCCGAGCGACGGCTGGATCTGCGCCTGAATACGGCCGTCAGCCGCATCATCCCGGACGGCGAGACATTTGTGGTGGAGCTGGAGGATGGCCCGGAGCTGCGCCGCCAGGCCGGCGGATCCGAGGCTCGACCTGCCGGCAGGTCCGGCGGCAGCCGCCGCATCCGCGCCCGCCACGTGGTGGTCTGCGCCGGCGCCCACAGCCTGCTGCTGGCGCAACGCCTGGGCTTTGGCTTGGAGTATTCCTGCCTGCCCGTGGCCGGCAGCTTCTACTTCACCCCCGATATATTGCATGGCAAAGTTTATACTGTTCAAAACGATAAGTTGCCCTTCGCTGCCATTCACGGCGATCCAGATGTGCGCTCTCCAGGCCTGACCCGCTTTGGGCCGACGGCTTTGCTGCTGCCGCGGCTCGAGCGTTACAACCGCGCCTCCTTCTGGGAGTTTTTGGAGGTGCTCCGGCTCGACTGGGATGTGTTGTTGGTATTCCTACGACTGTTCGCTGTGGCCGATATTCGCAATTATATTGTGCGCAACTTGTTGTTTGAAGTGCCCGGGTTGAGGCGTCGTCTGTTCCTGGCCGATGCCCGCAAAATTGTGCCGGGCCTGCAGCTCGACCAACTGCGCTTTGCCGAGGGCTACGGCGGCGTGCGGCCCCAGCTGATCGACCGGCGCCAACGCAAGCTGATGCTCGGAGAGGTGCGCATCGAGGCGATGCCGGGCCTGAGCTTCAACGTCACCCCCTCCCCCGGCGGCACCTGTTGCCTCGGCAATGCGATCCGCGAGGTGGAGGCGATTGCGGCGCGGCTCGGCTGCCGCTTCGATCGCGAACGCTTGCAGCGGGAGCTGGTGCGGGCGCCGCAGGGGGCCGCGTGAGCGTCGACGCCTGGGAGCCGCGCCCGCCCACCCCGTCCAGCCTGGGCGATCACGAGGTGCCGCTGCTGTCGGATCATCTCGCCGGCCGCCGCATCGCCCTGCTGGTCAGCGGCAGCATCGCCGCCCTGCGCACGCCCGAGCTGGCCCGGGCCCTGCGCCGCCGCGGCGCCGCGGTGACGGCCTTCTGCAGCCCGGACGCCTTGCGCTATGTGGGCCAACAGGCGTTGGAGTGGGCCACCTGCCGGCCATTGGTGACCGAGCTCAGCTGGCGGGCCGAGCACCTCAGCGATGACGCTCCGTTTGATGCCTGGCTGCTGGCGCCAGCCACCTACAACAGCATCGGCAAGCTGGCCCACGGCATCGCCGACACGGTGGTGACGGCGGCCTTGGCCTCGGCGTTGGGTCGCCTGGCCCGGGGCCAGACGCGCGTGCTGGTGGCCCCTTGCCTGCATGGTTCGCTTCATCAGGCGGTGTTCGAGCGCAACTGCCGCCTGCTTCAAGAGCTGGGGGTGGTCCTGGTGCCGCCCAGGGATGCCTACGGCAAGCACAACCTGCCCGAGGTTGAGCTGCTGGTGGCGGCGGTGTGCCGGGCCCTGGCCCCGAGCTCGCTGCAAGGCCGCAAGCTGCTGGTCACCGGCGGGCCGACGCCGGTGCCGGTGGATGCGGTGCGGCGCCTGGTGAACCGCTTCAAAGGCCAGCTGGCCAGCGTCTTGGCGGAGGAATTGGTGCTGCGCGGCGCCGACGTGCAGCTGCTGCTCGGTGAAGGCGCCACGCCGCCGCCGGCCTGGCTGCCCCAGCGCTGGGTCGACAGCTACGACAGCTATCAGCAGCAGGTGCTGGAGGCGGTGGCCGGCGGCCTTGATGCCGGTGTCTTCTCCGCCGCCGTGGCCGATTACCGGCCGATCCAAGCCAGCACCACCAAAACGGCCAGCGGCCAACCCCGCTGGCGGCTGGAGCTGCAGCCCACCGCCAAGGTGATCGAGATGGTGCGCCAGGCCGATCCGCAGCTCTACATGGTGACCTTCAAATACCTGGAGCACGCCAGTGTCGAGGAGCTGCTGGCGGAAGCCCGCCGCCGCCTGACGCGCTATCAGCTCGTGGTAGCCAACCGCGGCGCCGAAACCCGCGGCGCCGCCCAAACCGCCTGGCTGGTGAGCGCCGCGGGCGTGCAGCAGCTGGAGGGCAAACCTGCCATCGCCGCCGGGATTGCCGATCACTTGGCGGCGGCGCTGCCGGCCTGGCAGGCGGCCCTGCGCCCAAGCGGATAATGCAGCCAGCGCCAACCCTTGGCCCGCGATGGCGAGCATCTTCATCAGCTACACCAACCGCGACGGCGAGGGGTTGGGTTGGGCCCAGCGGATGGCCGCCTGGCTGAGGGAGTGGGGCTACCAGGATCTGTTTCTCGACAAAGACCCGGACAGCGGGATTCCAGCCGCCGCCGATTGGCGCCGCGATTTGATCAGCAAGCTGCGCCGCTGCCGAGCGGTGATCGCCCTTTGCACGCCTGAGTACCAGGCTTCGCCCTGGTGCATGGCCGAGCTGGGCATCGCCCTGGATCGGGGCAAGCTGCTGATTCCGCTGCAGCTGAGCGAGCCGGCTGTTGTGCCGCTGCTGCTGCAGGACAGGCAGGCGATCCAGCTGGATCCGCAGGCTCTCGATCCCGCCGCCAGCCGCGACGTCCGGGAGAGCCTCAAAAAGACGCTCGATCGGGCGATCTCCTGGCGCGACAAGCTGCGATGGGAGGCGTTCGATCAGGGCCGTGCCGGCAAGCGGCCGTTCCATCGCTCCCCCTTCCCCGGCCTGAGCGCCTATGACGCCAGCCACGCGCCGCTGTTCTTCGGTCGCGATCAGCAGATCAGCGAGCTGAGCGATCGGGTGCGGCGCAAATGCAGCGCCGGCTCGGGCCTGCTGCTGCTGCTGGGCTCCTCGGGCTGCGGCAAGTCGTCGCTGCTGGGGGCGGGGCTGGTGCCGCTGCTGCGCCAGGGGGAGCAGAGCGGAGAGCCGTGGCTGCTGCTGGAGCCGTTTCGGCCCCTGCGCGATCCCCTCAACCAGCTCAACAACAGCCTCTCGGCCGCTGGCATCGCGCCCTTCCCCAGCAGCGCCGCTCAGCAAAGATTGCCTCCCGAGGCTCCGCGGCAGGGGCTGCCCAGCGCCCAGCAGCTGCTGGAGCGGCTGGAGCAGCTGCGCCGCCGCAGACCGGAGGCCACGCTGCTGCTGGTGATCGATCAGTTCGAGGAGCTGCTCACCCACCAGGCCGATGCCTTTCTGGAGCTGCTGGCCGCGTTGCTGCGGCTGGAGGACAACCGGGTGCTGCTGCTGGCCAGCTTGCGCACCGATGTGCTGGCGCGGCTGGAGCAACACCCCAGTGGCCTGACGCGCCTGCGCGATGAACAGAGCGACCAGGTGCTGTTGGCGCCGATCGCCAGCGAGGGGTTCGAGGAGCTGATCATGGCGCCGCTGGAGCAGCTGGACCGCGGCATCGAACCGAGGCTGAAGACGGAGCTGCTGGGGGCCTGCGCCAGCGGCGGTGGCGATCTGCTGCCGCTGCTCTCGTACACCCTGCAGCAGCTGTGGGAGAGGCAGGAACAGCGCTGGGTGGAGGCTGAGGAGCAGCCGGAGCGCTGGCGCGAGCTGCGCTTGGACGACTACAGGGCCCTGGGTGGACTGGCGGGTTCGGTGCGGCAGGCGGCGAACGACCACTGGCGCCCGGAGGGCTGCGCGGAGGAGGAGCGATTGGCGGTGCGGGAGGCGTTTCTGCGCCATCTGCTGCGCCTCAGCGACGACGACCGGCCGGCGCGGCGCCCCGCCCGGCGGCGGGAGTTGCCTGAGCGCAGCCTGCCGGCCCTGGACCGGCTGGTGCGGGCGCGGCTGCTGGTGTCGGGCAGCGAGGCGGCCAGGGGGCAAGGCGGTGGCTCCAGCGCTGGCGCACCAGCTGGCTCCAGCGGTGGCGCCGGGGGCGAGCCCACCTTGGAGATCGCCCATGAGGCGCTGCTGCGCACCTGGCCCACCCTGGAGGAGTGGATCAAAGAAGGGCAGGAGGAGCTGCTGCAGCGCCGCCGCGTGCGGCGGCTGGCGGACGAGCTGGCGGCCGCGGGCGCCGAGCGCAGCGCGCTGCGGACCAACGCCTTGGAGCAGCTGGCGGCCCTGGCGGCCCAACCGCTGGCCAGCGGCGAGCGGTTGGCGGTGCGCCAGGAGGCCAGCGAGGCGCTGCAGAACCTGCTGGCCGCTGGCACAGCTGAGCTGGCGGATCGGCAAGATGCGGCCTTGCTGCTGGCGCTGATCGACTGCGAAGAGCCGCTGTTAGAGGTGTTGCGGGACGCCGCCGCCCCGGTGGCGCTGCGGCGCCGGGCGGCCGAGAGCCTGGGGCTGCTGGCGCGGCGCCGCAGCAGCGACGGCGGTGGCGACGGCGACGGCGGTGATGGTGACCGGGCGGCGGCGGCGGCGATGGAGCGGCGGCGGACCATCAAGCGGGAGCTGGAGGCGGTGTTGCGCGGCGAGCCGCTGGATGTGCGGATTGAGGTGGAGCTGGAGCGGCTGGATCCAGCCCGCGAGCGGGAGTTGGAGGAGCAGGTGGATCGCTATGTGGAAGAGCGTCGGCTGGCCGGTGGGCTGACAGGCCTGAGCGACGAGGCGATCGAGCAGGGTCGCCAGGCCTTGCTCGACACCGGCAGGCAGGAGCTGCTGAAAGCACAGCGCCGGGAGCGCGCCGCGCAGGGCCGAGCCCCCGGCTGGGCGGAGCACGATGCGCGCCTACCGCTGCTGCAGGGGGCGGCGCGGGGGCTGCAGCTGGCGGCGGCGGCGGGCCTGCCGCTGCTGGGCAACAGCTCGGAGCAGGTGGTGCCGATGCTCACCCTCACCGCCCTGGAGGAGGGGGAAGGCCTGCGGATCCGCACCGAGGTGGTGGAGGTGCCGGTGTGGCGGCTACCGCTGCCGGAGCTGCCAGGGCTGCCGCCGCAACAG
>CAYOCW010000062.1:0-11285 GCA_964402615.1 uncultured Cyanobium sp.
CGGCGTCACCGGCACGGCCAACAACGGCGGCGCTGCCGACTGACGTCCCGCCCAGCCCAACCAGCAACCCCTGGCGGCGTCAGCCGGTTGCGATCTACGGGGGCCTTTCGGGGTCCCCTTCGTTGTCCGGCGGGCCGGTTCCCCGTGGCGCCCTCTCCCGCAGCCGTCATGTTCCTGAGCGTCGTCATTCCCACCTACAACCGTCTGCCGATCTTGCGCCAATGCCTGCAGGCGCTGGAGCGTCAGCGGCTGGAGCCACCCGTTTCCGGCTATGAGGTGGTGCTGGTGGACGATGGCTCCACCGACGAGACGGTGAGCTGGCTGGATGCTCACGCCACGGCATTTCCCCATCTGCGCCTGTTCCGCCAACAGCACGGCGGTCCAGCGGAAGGGCGCAACCGAGGTGTGGAGCGGGCCCGCGGCGATGTGATCGTGTTCATCGACAGCGACCTGGTGGTGACCGAAACCTTCCTGGTTGCCCACGCCCGCAGCTTGCAGGCGGCCTGGGAGCGGCAGGGCAACCGGCTCTGCTTCACCTATGGCGCCGTGATCAACACCGCCAACTTCGAGGCGCCCACCAGCGAGCCCCACAAGCTCAACGACCTGTCATGGGCCTACTTTGCCACCGGCAACGTGGCCATCGATCGGGAGCTGTTGCTCAACGCCGGGCTGTTCGACACCAGCTTTCGCCTCTATGGCTGGGAGGATCTGGAGCTGGGCGAACGGCTGCGACAGCAGGGCGTGCGGCTGGTGCGCTGTCCGCAGGCGGTGGGCTATCACTGGCATCCACCGCTCAGCCTGGCCCAGATCCCCGATCTGATGCGCGTCGAGCGGGAGCGGGCGCGGATGGGGTTGGTCTTTTATCGCAAGCACCCCACCCGTCGGGTGCGCTTCATCATTCAGTACACCTGGCTGCATCGTCTGCTGTGGGAGCTGCTGACGCTGTTTGGCCTGCTGAATGAACGCTCGCTCCGGCCCCTGCTGGGCTGGTTGATCCGCCATGGCCAGGCCGGCCTAGCCATGGAGCTGCTGCGACTCCCCCTGAATCGGCACGGCGTGCGCACCCTCTTCGCGGAAGCGCGGCAGGCCGGCCTGGCTTGATGGGCCAACGGCACCGAACGGCCCCGCAGGAGGTGCCCGGCAGCCAACAGCCCGAGTTGGTCCATTTGATAGATTTGCATCGTTCAACAAACTCCGCACACCTGCGCGTTTCGGGTGATCACACAACAGGGTCGCCATGCCGACGGCTCTTTCAGCTTGTCCGGTGATGTCCCTGTTTTGGCATGGCGGCCCGAAGGGTCAGCCATGCCAGCAGGATCCGCCAGGATCAGCTGCTGCTGTGATCCCTGCCAGGTGGTGGCCAACCCGAAACTCTCCCCATGGCTGTTGTCACGCTCGCCGAGATGATGGAAGCTGGCGCCCACTTCGGGCACCAGACCCGGCGCTGGAACCCCAAGATGTCCCGGTACATCTACTGCGCCCGCAACGGCGTTCATATCATCGATCTTGTGCAGACAGCTGTCTGCATGAACAACGCTTACAAATGGATTCGCAGCGCTTCCCGCAGTGGCAAGCGCTTTCTCTTTGTCGGCACAAAGAAACAGGCTTCTGAGGTTATCGCCCAGGAAGCCAGCCGCTGTGGCGCAGCGTATGTGAATCAGCGCTGGCTTGGCGGCATGCTCACCAACTGGACGACGATGCGGGCTCGCATCGATCGTCTCAAGGATCTGGAGCGCATGGAGTCTTCCGGGGCCATCGCCATGCGACCCAAGAAGGAGGCGGCGGTGCTGCGACGCGAGCTGGACCGGCTGCAGAAGTATCTGGGCGGCCTCAAGAACATGCGGCGCCTGCCGGATGTGGTGATCCTGGTGGATCAGCGACGCGAGACCAATGCCGTACTGGAGGCCCGCAAGCTCGACATCCCCTTGGTCTCCATGCTGGACACCAATTGCGATCCCGACCTCTGCGATGTGCCCATCCCCTGCAACGATGACGCGGTTCGCTCTGTGCAGCTGGTGCTGGGGCGTCTCGCGGACGCCATCAACGAGGGTCGGCATGGCGCCCAGGATCGCGGCGGCGACGAAGGCTGAGCGCATCGATCCGATACCCTGACCGCCGGGACCGGTCTTCAACAGGGAGCCCTTGCGCTCCCTGCCTTGCCGTTGAGCCGCTTCCGTGGCCAGGTTCACCCCTTCCCCCTGACCTCATTTTTCCTCCCCCATGGCTGAGATTTCCGCCAAGCTCGTCAAGAACCTGCGCGACAAGACAGGCGCCGGCATGATGGATTGCAAGAAGGCGTTGGCCGAGAGCGCTGGCGATACGGAAAAGGCCATCGAATGGCTGCGCAAGAAAGGCATCGCCAGCGCCGAGAAAAAGGCTAGCCGCACAGCCTCTGAAGGCGCGATCGGTAGCTATATCCACACGGGGGGCCGCGTCGGCGTGCTCGTGGAAGTGAACTGCGAAACCGATTTCGTGGCCCGCGGTGAGCTATTTCAGGAGCTGGTGCTCAATGTCGCGATGCAAATCGCGGCCTGTCCGAATGTGGACTATGTCACCGTGGAAGAGATCCCCGAGGACGTGATTGAGCGCGAGAAGAACATCGAGATGGGTCGCGACGACTTGGCAAACAAGAAACCTGAGATGCGCGTCAAGATTGTCGAGGGCCGCATCGGTAAGCGACTCAAGGAATTAGCCCTACTGGAGCAGGACTACATCCGAGATAACACCATCACCGTGGGTGAAATGGTCAAACAAGCAGCCGCCAAGACCGGCGAAAACATTCGCGTTCGCCGTTTCTGCCGCTTCAACCTCGGGGAGGGCATCGAGGTTGAAAAGGTCGACTTTGCCACTGAGGTGGCAGCCATGGGCAAGGCGGCCTGATTGTCAGGACCGCACTTGAGTTCCCACGGCGTTCGTGAATGCGAGGATCGCGGTGATCTGCCGCAACGCCTGGCGGCGTTGCGGCAGCAGGTGGCCAACAGCAACCCGGACCACTATCGCCAGTTGGCCCTCTACCTGCAGGTGCTGCGCCGCGTGCTGCCTGGCGCGGTCGATCAGGCCTGCTTTCACTTGGCCACCCAAATCGCTCCCGACCGCTATACCGCCCTGCCGGGCCTGAAGCGTCAGGCCCTGCATCGGCGGCTGGATGAGCTCGTGCAGCAATGCTCCAGCCTGCTCACCGTGGAACAACTCGCCTCGTTGGCGGCTCGTCTGGCTGAGGAGCAGCGGCACCTGCACATCAGCCAGCGCCGCCGCTGGCTGGAGGAGCAAGGGGTTGGATCTGCCGACGCAGATCCTGCGGCGCGACAGCCTGAGCCCGATCGCCAGCATCCCGCCGCTCCCCTGCCATCCGGCTCGGTGGTGCTGGGCCTGAACCTGCCGCTCGGGGATGCCGGAGGCTGGTTCCAGCTGCCCCGGTCCGCCGACGACCACCGCCTCGATCTCGACCAGGGCGACGTCGATTCTGGCGCCGATGACGATGGCGAGGACGACAGCGAGCTTGACGACGACGCGGCAGCCGCATTCCCCTGGGAGCTGGACTTCGGCATGGCGTCGCAGGATCAGCCGTCGCCGCAACAGCGCCAGGGGGCCGAAGAAAATGACGAGGTTGGCCAAGAGCTGGAGGGGTCGTTCTGGGCGCCTCGTCCAGCCGACCGCTCCGGACCGGCGCCAGCGGGCTTCGAGACTGGCGAGCCCCCATCCCGCGGCCAGCTCGGGCCGGAGGGCGTGGAGTCGTTCGATCGCCAGGAAACCGACGGCGCCGCCCAATCCCGATCGGCGGGCGCCGACCCAGCCAACATGCTGCGCGCCAGTTTCGCCGCCCTGCTGGCCGCGGCGGAAGCCGGTGGAGTGGACAGGGACGACCGCGCCACCTCGGGGGGTCTGCCGCGGCCCTGGCGCAGCGGCGCGCTCCCCCAGGATCCGGCGGAACTGCTCCTCTGGCTGGAAGGATTCGAGCAGGCTCTGACCCGACGCCTGCGCAACCTCTCCCACGCCATCAACGTCGAGTTGCTGCGCCAGGAGCTGACCGCCACCCTGCTGCCACCATCGCTGCTCGATGCGGTGCTGGCCGGGCGTCTGGAGTCCCAATCCGCCCCCGCCAACCTGCTGCGCCTGCCGCTGCCGCTGCCCACGGCCACCGCGCCCCGGGGACTGATGGGCCATGCCCTGCTGCTGCGCTGCGGCGATCTCGAAAGCGAGCATCCCCAGCTGCGCACCTGCCGCCAGCGCCTGCAACGCCAACGCCAGGAGTTGCACAGAATGGCGCTGCTTCAGGCCCGCCTGCAGCAACGCCTGCGCACCCAGGAAGCTGAACGTCTGTGGATGCAGACCGTCCGCCGCACTCGATCGGACCAGCGCTGAGCCCCGTCGCCGCGGCTCAGGCGGCCACGTCCCATGGCGCCCCAGCCCTCAATGACGCGGCCCTCGATCTGGTGCGCCAGCTGCAGACCTGGGCCGGTCCGCTGCAGCAGGCCTGCCAGCTGGAGACCGACAAGGGCTTCATCGACCTGCAGGGTCGCCGCGAGACCTTCGCCCAGTTTCTCTGCCGCTGCCTCAACGATCCGCCGCACTCGCTGCCGACGACGGATCTGGTGCTCCTGCGCAGTCAGGCCCGGCCCTCCAGCGACTACGCCCAGCTGCCGCCACCGCGGCGCCGCCAGCTGGTGGTGGGGTTGCGGCAGGACCTGCACGCCCTCTGCCGCCGCCACCAGCCCGCCACCCCGCCCGCGGCGCCGCGGCTGCGCCTGGCGCCGCTGGACCCGGCGGCCCGCGGCGGGCGGCGCTCGGCCACAACCGGCTCGACCCGCGCGTCCAGCCCACGCCTCGGCCCCGAGACACCGTTGGGCCAGATCCCCGGCATCGGCCCCCGCACGGCAGCGCGGCTGGCCAGCCTGGGCCTGCTGGTGGCTCGGGATCTGGCCCATCACTACCCGCGCGACTACCTCGACTACGCCGAGCTGCTGCGCATCGCCGCGCTCGTTCCGGGCCAAACCGCCACTGTGGTGGCGACGGTGCGGCGCTGCCACGCCTTCGTCAGCCCGCGCAATCCCCAGCTGGCGATCCTGGATCTGCAGCTCCAGGATTGCACCGGTCGGATGCAGGCCAGCCGCTTCAGCATCGGGCGGCGCTTCACCAGCCCGGCCTGGTTGCAGGCCCAGAAGCGCCTCTATGCCGTCGGGGTCACCGTGGCCGCCAGCGGCCTGGTGCGGGAGGGCCCCGCCGGCCCCTGTTTTCGCGATCCGCTGCTGGAGGTGCTGGAAAGCGCTGGCGGGCCGCTGCGCTCGCGGCAGATCGGTCGCCTGGTGCCCGTCTACGCCCTCAGCGAGGGGCTCAGCGCCGAACGGCTGCGCCGAGCGATCGCCGAGCTGCTGCCCCATCTGGAGCATTGGAACGACGAGCCGCTGCAGCCCGAGCTCTGCCGCCAGCTGGGGTTGCCCGGCCGGGCCCAAGCCCTGCGCAGCCTGCATCAGCCCGAGGACCGGGCGGCACTGCGGACGGCGCGGCGGCGGTTGGCCTTTGATGAGTTCCTGCTGCTGCAGCTGGTGCTGGCGCGCCGTCGCCTGCAATGGCGCGCCCGGGTCGCCCCGACCCTGGTCCCGCACGGCGAGGCGGCGGCCCCGTTGCTGGCCCGGTTCCGGCAACTGCTGCCCTTTGCGCTGACCGCAGCCCAGGAGCGGGTTCTGGCGGAGATTCAGGCCGACATGGCCCGACCGCAACCCATGGCGCGGTTGGTGCAGGGGGATGTCGGCAGCGGCAAAACCGTGGTGGCCTTGGCGGCGCTGCTGGTGGCGATCGAGGCGGGTTGCCAGGGTGCGCTGCTCGCCCCCACCGAGGTGCTGGCGGAGCAGCACGCCCGACGCTTCGCGGACTGGCTGCCCCAGTTGCAGGTCAGCTGCGGCCTGCTGACGGGATCCACACCGCAGCGGCGGCGACGGCTGTTGTTGCAGGACCTGGCCAATGGCCAACTGCAATTGCTGGTGGGCACCCATGCCTTGCTGGAGGACCCGGTGCAGTTCCAGCGCCTCGGCCTGGTGGTGGTGGATGAACAGCATCGCTTTGGCGTGCAGCAGCGCAACCGCCTGCTGGCCAAGGGGCTGCAGCCCCATCTGCTGACGATGACGGCGACGCCGATTCCCCGCACCCTGGCCTTGTCGCTGCACGGCGACTTGGACCTGAGCCAGATCGATGCCCTGCCGCCGGGTCGCACGCCGATTCGCACGATCGTGTTGCAGGCCAGCCAACGGGACCGGGCCTGGGAGCTGATCCGCCAGGAGGTGAGCCGGGGGCAGCGGGCCTATGTGGTGTTGCCCCTGGTGGAGGAGTCGGACAAGCTCGAGCTGCGCTCGGCGGTGGAGGAGCATCGCCAGCTGGCCGAGGCGGTGTTCCCCGACCTGGCGGTGGGTCTGCTGCACGGCCGCCTCAGCAGCGAGGAGAAGCAACAAGCCCTGCACGCCTTTGCCAGCGGTCAGACCCAGGTGCTGGTCGCCACCACCGTAGTGGAGGTGGGTGTGGATGTGCCGGAAGCCAGCGTGATGGTGATCGACCACGCCGAACGCTTCGGGTTGGCCCAGCTGCACCAGCTGCGGGGCCGAGTGGGCCGCGGCGCCGCCGCCTCCCACTGCGTGCTGATCAATGCCAGCAACGCCATCACGGTCCGACAACGGCTGGAGCTGCTGGCGCACAGCAGCGACGGCTTTGAAATCGCCGACCTGGATCTGCGGCTGCGCGGCCCCGGGCAGGTGCTGGGCACGCGCCAGTCGGGGCTGCCGGATTTGGCCCTGGCCAGCCTGACGGATGACGGCGACGTGCTGGAGGAAGCCCGCGCCTGCGCCCGCCAGCTGCTCGAGGCCGATCCGACGCTGGAGCGCCAGCCGGGGCTGCGGCGGGCGCTACAGGATCAGCGCCAACGGCTGCTGGAGGGGGGACAGCTGAACTGAGCCTGCCGCGGCGACAATGCCGGTCGCGCTTCCGCACCGCATGCGTCCTTGGCATGGCGTCCCGATCGTCGACTGCGGCCAACCGCTGGAGCCGTTGCCAGCGACCTTGCTGCGCCTGGAGCCCCATCCCTACGCCCGCCTCGGCGCCCCTTATGGCCCGGACGCCTCGCCCTTCCGCCTGCGTTCCGGCGTGGTCCACGGGCTCCTGGCCGCCCAGGAAGCCTTGCGGCGCCAGGAGCCGGAGCTGCGGTTGGCGATTTTTGATGCCTGGCGGCCCCTGGCGGTGCAGCGCTTCATGGTGCGCCATGCCCTCGTGCAGGAATGCCGTTCGCGGGGGCTGGATCCCGATCGGCAGGGGCCTGAGCTGGAGAGCGTGCGCCAGTTGGTCGGGCGCTTTTGGGCCGACCCGTGCGACGACCCCGCCACGCCGCCGCCCCACAGCACCGGGGCCGCGGTGGATCTGACCCTGGCCGACCGCGACGGCAACATCGTGGCGATGGGAGGCGCCATCGATGCCCTGGGTCCGGTGTCCGTGCCCGATCATTACGCCGCCGCCGCCGCTGCCGCACCGCAGGGGCAGGCGGCCCGCTGGCACGCCAACCGGGAACGGCTGCGGGCAGTGATGGCGGCGGCAGGATTCGCCCGCCATCCCAACGAGTGGTGGCATTTCAGCTTGGGCGATCAGCTCTGGGCCTGGAGCCGCGGCGAGGAGCGGGCGATCTACGGCCGGCTGGAGGGTTGAGGCCGGGGAGTTTGCAGACCCAGCTCGGCCTGCAACGCCGCCGCTTGTTCGGGGGTCAACCAACCCAGGCGGACGCAGCGGGCGATGCTGGCCCTGGTCATGTCCGCCTGGAGCTGGCGCAACCGGTCGAGCACCTCGGCGGGTTGATCGGCCCAGGGTCTGAGGTGCTGGGCGAAGGCCTGGCTGATCAGCGCCGGCGTGCAGGTGGTGGGGTCGGGATCGAGCTGGAGCGGCACGGAGGCGGGCGGCTGGGGTCGCAGCGGCTCCGCCCGCAGCGGCAGCAGCTGTGGTGCGGCGGTGAGGGCCAGGCCGAGGCCCAGCAGGGCCAGGCGCGAGCGGCAGCTCATGCGACGCCGAGCAGCTCGCGGATGCGCTGGGGATCGCTCTGCTGCACGAAGTCGCCAAAACTGCGGCGCCCTCCCTGCTGCTTCCAGGCTTGCAACAGCGGTTCGAGCGTTGTTTCGAGGTCGTCGATCGCCAGGCGCTCCAGGTAGGGCTGGGCCAGCCGGGTCAGCCCTGGCGAACCGCCCAGCCAGAGCTGGTACTGGTTGACGCCGCTGCCCACCAGGCCGATCTCGGCCATGTAAGGGCGGGCGCAGCCGTTGGGACAGCCCGTCATCCGCACCAGCACCGCGCGGTTCAGGCCGAGGCGGGAGAACAGCTGCTCCAGCCGCTCCAGCACCCCGGGCAGGGCGCGTTCCGCTTCGGTGATCGCCAGGCCGCAGGTGGGCAGGGCGGGGCAGGCGATGGCGTGGCGGGCGAGGGGCCGGGGGTTGTCGGGCTGATCAAACCCCAGGGCCGCGAGGCGGTGGCGGAGGCCAGCGCGTTGCTGCGGGCCGATGTTGCAGAGCCGCAGGGCTTGATTGGGGGTGATGCGCAGCTCGAGCTGGTAGGTCTCCACCAGCTGGCGCAACCCCCGCTTGATCTCGCCCTGCAGGCGACCACAGAGCAGTGGCAGGCCCACGAACCACAGCCCATCGCCCTGCCGATGCCAGCCGAGGTAATCGCTGAGCACGGCGGTGGGTTCGGGGCGGCAGGGGCTTAAGGGATGGGGGAAGTAGCGCTGCAACTCCTGGCGGAACCAGTCGATGCCACGGTCGTGAATCAGGTACTTCATGCGGGCGTGGCGGCGTTGCTGCCGGTCGCCATGATCCCGTTGCAGCGCGGTGATCGCCTGCACCAGATCGAGCACATGGGCGGCGTCGACCCAGCCGAGGCGATCGGCGCTGCGCGCGAAGGTGTCCTCCTTGTTGTGGGTCCGTCCCATGCCTCCGCCGACGTAGACATTGCAGCCCCGGGGCCGACCAGCCGCCGTGCTGAACAGCACCAGGCCCAGGTCCTGGGTGAGCAGGTCGACGCTGTTGTCGCCGGGAACGGTGACCGCCACCTTGAACTTGCGGGGCAGGTAGGTGGGGCCATAGAGAGGTTCCTCTGGATCCCCGCTGAACACCGCCCCCTGCCGCTGCCGCTCCTTGACGCGGCGCACCGCCAGCCGTGGCTGGATGCGATAGGCGTGGTCGCCATCCACCCAGAGATCGAGATAGGAGCCCTGCGCCGCCTGAGGGGTGAGCAGATCGGCGATGTCCGCCGCCATTTGCCGGGCGGCGGGGTAGCCGCCATGCTGAAACGGCGCCGCCGGCGCCATCACGTTGCGGTTGATGTCGCCGCAGGCCGCCAGGGTGGAGCCCAGCATGCGCACGATCGTGCCGATCACCTCCGGCAGATCCGCCTTGGCGACGCCATGCATCTGAAAGGCCTGGCGGGTGGTGGCCCGCAGCGTGCCATTGCCGTAGCGCTCACAGAGGTCATCGAGCGCCACAAACAGCGGGGCGGGGATGCGTCCGGCCGGACTGCGCAGACGCAACATCATCTGCCAGTCACGCTGCTTCTGTTGCGCTTGTTTATCGCGATCGAACTGCTGATAACTGCCGTGGAACTTGAGGATCGAGACGGCGTCCTTGCTGAAGTGATCGACGCTGAACCCAGCCGGCGGCTCCTGCTCCGCGGCGGGTGCCACCTCCTGGGCCAGAGGCCCGTGCAGATAGCCACTGCTGGCCTTCAACGTTTCGGCGGCTGAACGCCTGTTGGCCGCCATGGCCTCGCTGTCGCCCTCAGCCTGCAGGGCTTGGCGACCGGCAGGAGGCGTCATGGTCATCGGGAAGCCGGTGGCGGATGGAAGTGAACCTAGCGAAAGCCTTCGGGGCTGACAGGTCCCGGGGAGGGGCTCCCCCGCCGGGTTCCCCACGCCTCGGGTGTTGGTGGGCCCCAGCTGTTCCATAGATTCGCGAACAGCGCGGCAGACCCGATGGCCACCTTCCTGCTGGAGATCGGCACCGAGGAACTGCCGGCCGATTTTGCCCACCAGGCGCTGCAGCAGCTGCGCGAGCGCGTCGCCACCGACCTGGCGGCGGACCGGCTCGCCCATGGAACCCTGCAAACCCTGGGGACCCCCCGCCGCCTGGCCCTGCTGATCCACGACCTGCAACCGCGCCAGGCGGACTTGGTGCAGGAGCACAAGGGTCCGCCAGCCGCCCAGGCGTTCGCCGCCGGTCAACCGACGGCGGCGGCCTTGGGCTTCGCCAAGCGCTGCGGTGTCGCCCCGGAGGCGTTGGAGGTGCGGGACACGGAGCGCGGTCCGTTTGTGTTCGCCTGCAGCCGCCGCAGCGGTGCCGCCGCGGCCGAGCTGCTGCAGCAGCGGATCCCCGGCTGGATCTGGGGCCTGCAGGGCCGGCGTTTCATGCGCTGGGGGGCGGGCGAGAGCCGCTTCAGCCGGCCGCTGCGCTGGCTGGTGGCCCTGCTCGACGACGCCGTCGTGCCGGTGCGGCTGGAGGACTGCGATCCCCCCGTGGCGAGCGACCGCCACAGCCGCGGGCACCGGCTGAACCCGGAGCCGATCGCCATCGCCCACGCCGAGGCCTACATCAGCAGCCTGGCGGCGGCGGCGGTGCAGGTGGACCGCGACGCCCGAGCCGCTGAGATCCGTGCCGCGATCGAGGCGGCGGCGGCGGCGGCCGGGGCCCGAGCGGAGCTCCCCACCGCCCTGTTCGAGGAGCTGGTCGACCTGGTGGAAGACCCCCGGCTGATCGAGGGGGCGATCGAGGACCGCTTTCTGGATCTGCCGCCGGAGGTGCTCAGCACGGTGATGCGGCTGCATCAGCGCTATGTGCCGCTGCTGCGCCAGGGCGTGGCCGAGGATCCGCTGGCGCTGGAGGCCCGCAGCCGCCTGCTGCCGCGCTTTCTCTGCGTGGGCAACGGCCGGCCGGAGGCCGCCGCCACGATCCGCCAAGGCAACGAGCGGGTGCTGCGCGCCCGGCTGGCGGATGCCGAATTCTTCGTGCGGGCCGACCGGGCGATCGCCAGCATCGACCGCCGCGAGCAGCTGGCCCGCGTCACCTTCGCCGAGGGGCTGGGATCGCTGCAGGAGCGCAGCGATCGGCTGGCCTGGTGGACCGATGTACTGCTGGAGCGGCTGCCGCTGGCGGACGACGACAAGGAGCACGCCCGCCGGGCCGCCCATCTCTGCAAGCACGATCTGGTGAGCCAGATGGTGGGCGAATTCCCGGAGCTGCAGGGGGTGATGGGGGCCAAGTACCTGCTGGCGGAGG
>CAYOCW010000063.1:0-11055 GCA_964402615.1 uncultured Cyanobium sp.
GCTGGCGGTGATCACCAGGGCGCCGAGGGCGCCGCGCTCCACCACCGCCCAGCTGGAGGCCGGGGTGGGGGTGGGGGAGGCGGCCAGCAATGGGTCCAGGCCGGCGCCGCGCACCGCTGCCGCGATCGCCTCCGCCAGCTCTGGAGCCAGGAATCGCCGGTCGTAGCCCAACACAACCTCACGGCTGCTGAGCCCCTGTGGAGCGCTGCTGGCGAGTTCGCGGGCTGCGGCCGCCGCCACCGGCAGCAGGCGCTCCACGGTGATGTCCACCCCGAGAATGCCGCGCCAGCCATCGGTGCCGAACACGATCGGGGCGGCATCCAGGGGCAGGGGGGCGGACACCATGGCGGAGGCGAACGGCGCGACGACAGGAACTCCGTAGCAGCGGGGCCGCTGCGGCTGGGCGAGGCGGGTGCCGGCGTGTGGGCAGGCCACCGCACTGCCTAGCGTTGCCGGATGGTGGAACCCGATCCCAGCCTCCTCACCGATCGCCTGCTGCGCAGTTGGCTGCGCTGTCGCCGCCGCGCTTGGCTGGATCGTCATGGACCTGGGCAACAGCGCCTGTGGTCTGCCCATCGCGGCCTGGCGCTGGATGAGCAGCTGCGCTGTTTCACGGCTTTGGTGCCGGAGCGCCCGGGCCGCGGCGTTGAGGCGGCGGCCCGAGGAGCCGCGGCGGTGGTTGGTCTGCGGCTGCGCGGGCGGAGTCCGACGGGCCTGCGGTTGGAGGCCCAACCGAGCTTGCTGCAGCGGGTTTCCGGCAGCAGCGGCTGGGGTGGCCACGCCTACCGGCCGGTGCTGGCCCGCCAGGGACGCAACATCATCCGCGAGCATCGTCTGCTCCTGGCGCTCTGGGGCCGCTTGCTGGCGCAACACCAGCGGGCGGCTGTTCCCCATGGGCTGGTGCTGGCGACGGGGCCGCGGGGTCTGGTGCAGGAGCGCTTGGCCTTGGGGCCAAGCCTCCAGGGACAGTTGGACGGGGCGCTGGAGAAGTTGGCGGTGGAGCTGCAGCAGCCCGGCCCGCCCCCGTTGGTGAACGATCGGCGCAAATGCGCCCTTTGCGGTTGGCGCGGGCTGTGCGACGCCGAGGCCAAGGCCGAGGGCCACCTGAGCGAGGTGAGCGGCATCGGTGGCAAACGTCGCGACCTGCTGCTGGAGCTGGGCATCACCAGCCTCCAGGAGCTGGCCCGCAGCGACCCCGCCTCCCTGGCGGAACAGCTGGCCCTGCATGGCGAGCAGCATCGGGAGGTGGCCCCCCAGTTGGTGGCCCAGGCCCGCGTTCAGGCAGCGGGTCAGCCCCGGCGGCTGACCGCGGGCCCGGCGTTGCCGGAGCTGGAGCTGGCCGAAGGAGCGCTGATCTACGACATCGAGTCGGATCCGGATGCGCGGGACGACTTTCTGCACGGCGTGCTGAGCCTGGTCCGCAGCGGCCCCGGCGCTTGGCCCGAGCCCCGGGATCGGGACTACCACCCCCTGCTGGCCCTGCGGGAGCACGGCGAGGCCCGGCTCTGGCAGCGGCTGCGCCGCCGGCTCGCCCACCATCCCGACTGGCCGCTGTTGCATTACGGCGAGACCGAATCCCTGGGGCTGCTGCGGCTGGCGGAACGGCAAGGCGCCAGCGGCGCGGAACGGGCGGCGTTGCGGGCTCGCCTGGTCGATGTGCATCAACGCCTGCGACGCCACTGGCTGCTGCCGGTGAACAGCTACGGGCTCAAGGCGGTGGCGGCTTGGTTGGGCTTTGCGTGGAGCCAGCAGGGCGTGGATGGAGCCCGCTGCCTGCTGTGGTGGCGCCACTGGCGCCAGGAGCGGCAGCGGCGCGACCGCCGCCAGGTCAGCGCCCTGCGCTTGGCGAGGATCTTCCGCTACAACCAGGATGATTGCCGGGCCACCTGGGCGGTGGCCCAGTGGCTGTTGCAGGGGGATCGATCGTCGCCGGATCGCTGAGGCCTCGCCGTGGCGACCCCGCTCAGCCGGGCAGCCGACGACGAGCTCGCCGCGGCGACCCCGAGGAGCCTGCGGCGTTCTCCTAGGCTCGCGCCGCCATGTGAACGGTCGATGAAGCTGCTGGTCGTCGGCGGAACCGGAACCCTGGGCCGCCAGATCGCGCGTCGCGCCCTTGATGCCGGTCACAGCGTGCGCTGCATGGTGCGCACCCCCCGCAAGGCGGCCTTTCTGCAGGAATGGGGCTGTGAGCTCACCCGCGGCGACCTGCTGGAGCCCGAGAGCCTGGCCTACGCCCTGGAGGACCGGGAGGCGGTGATCGATGCCGCCACCGCCCGGGCCGGCGACCAGCACAGCGCTTGGGAGATCGACTGGACGGGCAAGCAGAACCTGTTCGCCGCCTGCGGCAACGCCGGAGTGCCTCGGCTGGTGTTTCTGTCGGTGCTGAACGCGGAGCGTTATCCGAATGTGCCGTTGATGGAGATCAAGCACTGCACCGAGGCCTGGTTGCAGGCGTCGGATCTGGACTGGACCGTGTTGCGTTGCGCCGGCTTCATGCAGGGGCTGATCAGCCAGTTCGCCATTCCCGTGCTGGAGAGCCAGACGGTTTGGGTGAGCGGTTCGCCGACGCCGATCGCCTACATGAACACCCAGGACGTGGCCCGCTTCGCCGTGGCGGCCCTCGACCATCCGGGCACCGGTCGCGCCGCCTGGCCCGTGGTCGGTCCGCGAGCCTGGACCACCAGCGAGGTCACCCAGCTCTGTGAGCGCTATTCGGGTCGGGAAGCTCGGGTGGTGCGCATTCCTCCGGCGCTGATCCGGGTGATGCAGGGCTTCGCGGACTTTTTCGAGGCGGGGCGCAATGTGGCCGATCGCCTCGCCTTCGCGGAGGTGATCAGCGCCGGAGCGGCCTTCGACGCCCCGATGCAGGACAGCTACGCCGCCTTCGGCCTCGATCCTGAGCAGACCACCAAGCTGGAGGACTACATCCAGGAGTACTACGACACGATCCTCAAGCGGCTGCGGGAGATGGAGGCCGATCTCGACAAGGACGCCAAAAAGAAGCTGCCCTTCTGAGCGGCACGGCCTCCACACCGCACATGGTGCTGGTGTACCATTGCCTTTGTCCTTTCTGCGGCTCCTCTCCCCCATGGCGATTGCCCAGATCAAAAATCTGCAACGCCGCCTGGCCAACCTGGAGCAGGAGGCCAGCGATGAGCTCACCCGGATCTGCGGCCACGGGCTCTGGCAGAGCCTGGGCTTCGATGCCCTCGACAGCTTGGAAGACCCCGAACGCCGCGCTCGGGCCAACTACTACTACGGCCAGTTGCAAACGGTGCGGGAACTCCAGGAGGCCCTGGCCTGACGGCCGCGTGACCCGAGCGGCGATCCAGTCCCACAGCGCCGTTCCCCGGCGATCCGATCCGCAGCGTCGGCGGCTCCAGGGCCACGGCACCGATTTGATTCTCCAGCGCTCGCGGCAGGCGTGCCTCGCCGCGGTGCCTCTCGCCTCGTCTCGCCCGGCGATCTGAAGCCTCAGCACAGCAGCTCTGGGCGGGCCCTGTGGCCCGGTCCTGAGGTGGCTGGTCGCGTGCGCATCCCTGTATCGGCAGGCTCGCCAATCCCGGCGGCTCCGTCGGCGCCGAGGCCGATCAGGCTCTGGAGCGGCTGTTGAGCGCCGCCCGGCTGGCGCGACCGCCCTGGCGCCGGCCCGCAGGGCCCAGGGGCAAGCTGGCCCGCCGCGGCCCGGAGGCTGGCGCGGCGGCTCCGGCAGCGCGGCGTCCCCGGGCGATGGCCTCCAGGCGGCCCGCCTCCGCCGCTGTCACCGGCCGCCACTGCCCCGGCGCCAGCCCCTGCAGATCCAGCGGTGGCCCGTCGTCCATCAGGTCGATCGCCACCCGCAGCAGGCGCAACGTCGGCAGCCCCACCGCGGCGGTCATGCGGCGCACCTGCCGATTGCGCCCCTCGCGCAGCTCCAGCTCCAGCCAGCAGGTGGGAATGGAGAGCCGCCGGCGAATGGGCGGATCCCGCTCCGGCCAGCCCGGATCCTCGATCCGGCGCGCCCGGCTCGGCAGGGTGTGGCGCCCCTGCACCAGCACGCCGGCCCGCAGCGCCTCCAACGGCCCGGGTTGCGCCAGGCCTTCCACCTGCACCTGATAGCGGCGCCAGTGCCCCCAGCGCGGATCGAGCAGCCGCTGCTGCAGCGGGCCGTTGTCGGTCAGCAGTAGCAGGCCCTCGCTATCCGCATCCAACCGACCGACCGGGTAAACACCCGGGCAGTTCAGGAATGCGGCCAGGGTGGCCCAGTCGCTGCCGGGCTCGGCCGTGAACTGGCTCAGCACCCCATAGGGCTTGTTGAACAGCAGGGTGGTCAGGACGGGCTTGGGCGGGGTGGCGGAAGGCAGTTTGGCGCTGCTGACGCTGAGGGGTTCCAGCCAGCAATGCCGACGACTAGTGTGGTATGCCGTTCAGGAACACCCGCCACGACCGCATGATCGAAACGTCCGGCGTCATTGAGAAGGAGCAGGGAAATGGCTTTTACCTGGTGACGCTGGAGCAGCCAGCCGGTCACCAATGCCTCTGCCGCGCCGCCGGCAAACTCACCAAGTTCCGCATCAAGCTGCTGGCTGGGGACAAGGTGCTCGTGGAGATCAGCCCCTACGACCTGACCCGTGGCCGCATCACCTACCGCGAACGCAATGTCGGCTCGACGGCCCCTCGTCCGGCGGGCAACCGGCCTGGCGGACCGCGGCGTCGCTGAAGCTGGGCTGCTGCCTGGCGGATCGCGGCTGGCCCGCGGGCTCCGCAGGCCGGCAGGGCCTTGTCGACACAGATTGGCCACCGGGCGCGGATCACGGGCCGATGGCGTTGCCCGTCCACCCGGATCCGGCAGTTGGCGTGAGGCCCCTCAGGCCGGAACGGCCAGGAGACTATCGATTGCCTGGCGGAACTCGCTGCGTTGGCGCACGCCTCGCCACTGCTGACGCAGTTCGCGCGCCAGGAACAGCTGAACGGTCGGGGTGCCGTTGACGCCGGCCTGTTGGGCGATCTCAGGTTCGGCATCGATGTCGATCTCAACGCCTTGGGCCTGACCAGCCAGCTCCTCCAGCACCCGCTTGAGCTGGGGCTTGAGCACGTGGCAAGGGCCGCAGCTGGGCGAGGTGTAGACCACCAGCAGCGGGCGGGGACTGTCGTGATAAAGCTTGCGCAGGGCGTAGCTACCCTTCTGCCAGAGCGCTGTGGGGGCGTAGTTGTCGGCATCGCTCACCGCCGTGCGCCGAGGCTCGCCCACCACGCGAGGCTCGACCGGCTCCCGGGTGATGCGGACGGCAAGGTCGTGGTGGCTGAGCCAGCGCTCCGCCGCCAGAGCCGCCTGGCAGCCGCTGCCCGCCGCCGTGACCCCTTGGCGCCACTCGGCATCTGCCACATCACCGGCGGCGAACACCCCGTCGATGGCGGTTTCCGGTCGGCCCGGCCGGGTGACCACATAGCCTCGGCCATCCAACTCCAGTTGCCCTTGCACGAGACGGGTGTTGGGGGTGTGGCCGATGGCATAGAACAGCCCCTTGACCGGCAGCTGCTCGCGGCTGCCATCCGGGGCGGCCAGCGTGATCGCTTCGAGCCAATCGCCCCCGGAGGCATCGATCACCCGCCGATCCCAATGGATGGTGACGGCTGGGTTGGCCCGCACGCGATCGGCCATCGCCGCGCTGGCGCGCAGCTCGGCTGAGCGCACGATCAGGTGGACATGGCTGCCGTACTTGGTGAGGTACACCGCTTCTTCACAGGCTGAATCGCCACCGCCCACCACCGCCAGTTGGGCCTGGCGGAACTGGGGTGTGGCGCCGTCGCAGATGGCGCAGGCGCTGATGCCACGGCTCCAGAAGCGCTCCTCGCCGGGGAGATCCAAGCGGTTGGCCCGGGCGCCGGTGGCCAGAATCACGGCGTGGGTGTCGATCAGCTGGTCGCTGACGCGCAGGCGAAAGGGGCGCTGGGAGAGATCGATGGCCTCGACATCGGCCTCCAGCAAGCGGGTCCCCCAACGCTCGGCCTGGGCCCGGCAGCGATCCATCAGCTCGGGGCCGAGGATGCCGTCCGGGAAGCCCGGAAAGTTTTCCACGTGGGTGGTGGTCATCAGCTGACCGCCAGGGATGCCGCCGTCCTGGAAGCCGGTGATCAGCAGGGGATCGAGGTTGGCCCGGGCGGCGTAGATGGCAGCGGTGTAACCGGCGGGCCCGGAGCCGACGATGACCAGATTCTCCACAGCCATGGGACTTTGGGCGGATCGACTACGACTTAAGCGTAGAAGAGGCGATCCGAAGCTGACGGGCGGGCAGTTTGCGGCGCTGAGGCAACGAACTGTGAAGAGTCGCGGCCGGGGTCGACGCGGTCGGGAGAAATCTAAAGACTTGCTTTAGGATTCCAGCAGTTCATCTCCTTCGCGCTGTCTGTTCAGATCCCGCAGGCTCGGGATCATCAGCACACTGGCTGCCAGTTGATCCGGGTGGTCCTCCAGGCAGACCAGCCACTCCCGGAATTCCTCATTCAGGGCAAAACTGTCCTCAAAGCGCTCGAGGCTGTCCAGGCAGGCTCGGCGGGCGAGCGCCCAGCAAACGGCGACCGTGAGGCGTCGATGCACAGCGGGGTCGAGAGACTCGTCCATGGGCGCGTCCTGCTCGGGCGTGGCCATGATCATCCCTCAAGTCGCCATAAGTTGACTGGTGGCCCCACCAACCAGGCGTATCGGTTGACACAACGTCGCATTTCAGGGCTTCCGATGGTCTGTCCCGTCGCTGCTGCTGGGTGAAGCGAGCCATCGCATGGCTCGTTGCGCGAGGGCTGAGAGTCGCTCGCCTAGGCGCCGCGGGCCAAGAAGTGGGGCAGCTCGGGGCCGCGCAGCCGCAACACGGATCCGGCGCCATCGGCCAGCGCCTGCAAGGGGAGGCTTGGCGCGGCAACGCCGCCACTGGTCGGGGCGCCGATCGTCGGGGTCTGCCGCGGATGAATCACATAGGGCTCACTCAGGGACCAGCTGCGGGCATGGCTGATCAGCAGCGGATCGGCCGGCGCATACACATAGGAGGCCTGACGGGGCACCGGTTCCCGGGCTGAGCGCTCGCCATCCATGCGCACGGCCCGCGTGATCGCCTGCAGGAAGCGGCTGCGGGTCACCACCGTCGTCAGGTACGCCACCACCCGCAGCCGTGGCGCATCGAAGCCCTCGGCGCACATGTCCACACTCACCAGCCAGTCGCCGCTGCCCTCGCGGAAGGCGGTGAGGTGAAGCGCCGCCTCCGGATCCCGGGAATGGACCAGGTGAACCCGGTCGCCCAGCTCCCGCAGCAGCTCCGCCAGCTCGCTGGCGTGCTCAATATCGCGGGCGATCACCAGCCCGCCCGCCTCGGCATGGTCGCTGCGCAGCCGCTGGAGGCGACGACGGGCCTGCCGCATCAGCCGCATGGCGATGCCACTGCCATCGCCCAGCCGGATGGCCCGCCGCAGGTTGCGGGCCCGCCAGCTCTCGCGGCTCTCCGCCGACAGGGGCGAGGTCTCCAGATCGCTCGCCTGGGCCGCGGAGCCGCGGCCGTGCTCGACCCAGCCGTCTTGAAAGCGGAACTCGATTGGCCGCACATCGCCGGCCATGATCAGCTGCTGCGGCTCGACGCACAAATCGGGCTCGATCCGCTCGATCGGCAGCCCGCCTTCCAGCGCCCGGACGCGCCGAGCGGCACAGAATGCCAGGTTGTCCGCCCGGAAGGGGGTTCCCGAAAGCCCGAGCCGCAGCCGAGCCTGTCGGGTCAGGCTGGTAAAGGCGTAACCCCATGCGGCAGCTTCAGGCTCCTCCGGATCGACGCCAAGGTGGTGCACCTCGTCGGCGATCGCCAGCCAGCGCGTCGCGCGCCTCAGCTGCAGCGGATGCGTCGGCTCGACCGCTGGATCGAGCAGGTCCAGCAGTCGTTGGCGATGGCGGGCGGCCGACTGATAGCTGATCAGGATCCCATCACCGCCCCCTCCCAGTGCGCCGTCCTGCCACTCCCCGAGCACCAGGCCGAGCCGGGCCGCCGCCTGGCGCCATTGATTGGCGATGGAGCTGCGGTGGCAGAACACCACAAAGCGATCCAGGTGCTGCTCGCGTTGCAGCCGCTCAAAGGCGAGCAAGGCGCCCAGGGTCTTGCCCGCACCGGGCCCGGCGTGGACAAGCACATCCTGGCCGCTTGGGGTGGCCGCCAGCAAGCGGGCCCGCAGCAACTCCACCAGCTGACGTTGCCAGGCGCGCGGCTCGAGATCCGGACGGAGGCGCTGGCGGGCGGTTCCAGCGTGCGCCAGGAGAAAGGACGGGGGAGGCATGGAGCGACGCGGCCCGGACAACATTGAGTAACTCTTCCTATTCCCAACCGTGGCGGCGTTTCTAGGTTCCGACCAACAACGCTGTGGCGGCCATCATGGCGACCCCCTGCGATCCCCCCCGTGATGCTCGCCAGCATCTGGAGCGCTGCTGGCGGCGCGAATGCGACATCGACCCGATGATCCTGCGGTTGCGTCTGTTGCTCCACCAGCAGTTGCTGCTGCAGGCCCTCAGCCTGGAGCAGGAGCTGCTGCCGCTGTTCTGAGCAGCCGCCCCGAGCCGAGTGGCCCGGACGCCGCGACAGCTGACGCGGTTCCACGCCAAAACACCCGCCCCGGCCGTTGCCCGGTCGGGGCGGGTGGGGATCGTCCGCGCTCTGTCGAGGCGCGGTTGCCAGGGCCGCGCGCGTCGACAGGCTTGGTCCGGTGCGGCAGCGCTGGCGCCAGCCGGGTTCAGCTGACCGCTTCAGCGTGGTTGACCAGCAGGTGCTCCACCTCCAGCAGATCCTCTGCGGCGCTGCGGCGGGCCCGAGCCAAGTCGCCTTGGGCCTCCGGCAGCAGGCGCTCCGCCATGCGATCGAGCAGCTCCTCCCGTCGCTCGGCCAGCACGGCGAGCAGCTCCTCTTCGATCAGGTAGCGCACGCCAAGGCCCCGCAGCGGATCGTGGCTGGCCTCCGCCAGGGTGCCCTGCACCAGCTCCTTGACGAACAGTCGCTGCACCTCGGAGCTGCGCAGGAAGCTCTCCATCGCGTTGATGGTGCCGTCCACCACGGTGCGCTCCACCTCGGCGGGTTCCTCCGCCAGCTTGAACTCCCAGTCGAGATGGCGGCGCTGCCAGCCGTGCTGATGCAGGTTGGGCATCACGGTCTGACAGAAGCTGTCTACCGAGATCTCATAGACCCGCTCGGCCAGGCGTTCGCACCAGCCGGTGCCATGGGAATCGAGATTGCGGCGGACATCCTCCCGTGCCACGGCATGGCCGCCGTGGTGGGCATGGCAGATGCCATCGGGACAATCCAGTGCCGAGAGAGGCATCGGGGCAGGGAAACGGGACAACCTCTCCAAGCTGGCCAATGCAGCGGCCAACTTCCGCCTCCTTCAAAAATCTTCGCAAGCGGCGTTGTCGCCGCTTGCGACCGCTGGGGCTGGCTTCTCGTCCGGCGGAGGCGTGGCGAGCGGGCTGGCTGCCGGGCTGGCCGGTGGGAGTGTCCGCACATTGGCGGACCAGCATCTTGCTGGCCTTTCCAAACTCTCTATACAGAAAGTTGACGTTCCAGAGGCAGGGACTTGGTTCAACTGCTGGTGCCGCGGGAGTCGACCCCGGCTGAACGACGGGTGGCGGCCACTCCGGAGACCGCCCGCCGTCTGGGCAGCCGCGGCGTTGCGCTGCTGATCGAGGCCGGAGCCGGCGTGGCCTCCGGGTTCAGCGATGAGGACTATCGGGGCGCCGGGGCCGCGGTGTTGGAGCCCAACGCGCTTCCCTGGGGGAGCGTTGACGGGGTGCTGTGCGTCAATGCACCACCCCTAGCCCTGCTGCGGCAACTGCGGGAAGACGCGCTGTTGATGGGTTTGCTCGCCCCCTATGGCGCCCGTGATCTGGCGGCTGTGCTGATCGAGCGCCGCACCTCGGCCATCGCCATGGAGCTGCTGCCCCGCATCAGCCGGGCCCAGTCCATGGATGTGCTCTCCTCCCAGGCCAACATCGCCGGCTACAAGGCCGTGCTGCTGGCCGCCGCGGCCCTGGACCGCTACCTGCCGATGCTGATGACCGCCGCCGGCACGATCCAGCCGGCGCGGGTGCTGATCCTCGGCGCGGGCGTGGCCGGCCTGCGGGCCCTGGCCCCCGCCCGCCGGCTGGGGGCCGTTGTGTACGTCTCGGATGTGCGCCCGGCAGTGCGGGAACAGGTGGAATCCCTGGGGGGGCGCTTCGTGGAGCCGCCCAGCCTGGAGGAGGCGCCCGGCGAGAAGGGCGGCTACGCCTCCCAGGCCAGCGAGGCGTTCCTGGCCGCCCAGCGCCAGCAGCTGGCCGAGCAGCTCGCCCTGGCCGACATCGTCATTTGCACCGCCCAGGTGCCGGGGCGGCCGGCGCCGCGGCTGATCAGCGAGGCGATGTTGGACGGCATGCGGCCCGGCGCCGTGGTCGTCGATCTGGCGGTCGCCCAGGGTGGCAATTGCTACGGCACCGAACCCGGCCAAACGATCGCGCGCAACGGCGTGCAGCTGATCGGCGCCAGCGACCTGCCCGCCTCGGTGCCCAACCACGCCAGCGCCCTCTATGCCCGCAACCTCGCCGCGTTGATCGAACACCTGCTCAGCGGCGAGGAGCCGCGCCGCTGCGCGATCGATCCCCGAGATCCGATCCTGGAGGGCTGTCTGTTCAGCCATGCCGGCAGCTGCCTGCGCCGCGATGTGCTCGGCGACCCGGTGGAGCCGCAGGCCGCTGCCGCCCCCAGCGCCGACTCCGCCCCGGCCACCGATCCCGAACCCGCCCTCGCTGGAGGAGCCCGATGAACACCCTCTCTCAATCGCTCTGGGTGCTGCTGCTCGGCAGCCTCCTGGGTCTGGAGCTGATCGGCAAGGTGCCGCCCACGCTCCACACGCCGTTGATGTCCGGCGCCAATGCCATCAGCGGCATCACCGTGTTGGCCTCGCTGACACTGCTGCAGCAGGCCCAGGGCAATCCCACCCTGCTGGCGATCGGCGCCCTGTCGCTCGGTTTCGCTCTGTACAACGTGGTCGGTGGCTTCCTGGTCACCGACCGCATGCTCGCCA
>CAYOCW010000064.1:0-10805 GCA_964402615.1 uncultured Cyanobium sp.
GTGAAGGCTGTCGGTGACGACGCCAAGCTGATGATGGGCAAAACGCCCGGCAATACCTCCGCCGCCACGATCCCGCTGATGCTGGACGAGGCCGTGCGCGACGGGCGCATCCAGCCTGGCCATCTCATCGCCAGCAGCGGCTTCGGGGCCGGGCTCAGCTGGGGTGGTGCGCTGCTGCGCTGGAGCGGTCCCCCGCCCGCAGCGATGGCAGCCCCCCCGGACCGGTCCGCCGCGTAATCTCCCAGCCGTTGCTCGTGGGAGTCGCGCATGACGATCGCCTGGGTGTTTCCCGGTCAGGGATCTCAGAAGATCGGCATGGCCGAGCCCCTGCTGGAGCTTCCCGGCGCTCGCGAGCGCTTCCGCGTCGCGTCCGATCTGCTCGGCCGCGATCTGCTGGCCATTTGCGCCGGAGAGCCGGCGGCCGCGCCCGCCGAACTCGACGACACCCGCAACACCCAACCGGCCCTGTTCGTAATCGAGAGCCTGCTGGCGGACGCTCTGCAGGCCCAAGGCCGACAACCGGATCTGGTGGCGGGCCACAGCTTGGGCGAACTGGTGGCGTTGCACGTCGCCGGCGTGTTCGATTTCGCCACGGGCCTGCGGCTGATGGCACGCCGCAGCGAGCTGATGGCGACGGCCGGCGGCGGGGCGATGACCGCGGTGATCGGCTTTGATCGGCCGCAGTTGGAGCAGCTGGTGGCCGCCAGCGCCGAGGTGGTGATCGCCAACGACAACAGCGAGGCCCAGGTGGTGCTCTCCGGAACCCCCGAGGCCGTCGCCGCCGTCTGCGCGGAACTGAACTGCAAGCGGACGATCCCCCTGGCGGTTTCCGGAGCCTTCCACTCGCCATTCATGGCGGACGCCGCTGCTCGCTTCGCCGACGAGCTGGAGGCTGAGCGGTTTCACGACGCTCGGGTGCCGGTGCTGAGCAACACCGATCCCCGCCCCGCCACCGAGGCCCAGGTGCTCAAGCAGCGCCTGCGCGATCAGATGACCCGCGGCGTGCGCTGGCGGGAGACCATGCAGCAACTGGTGACCGCCGGAGTCGACATCGCCGTGGAGATCGGACCGGGCAAGGTGCTGAGCGGCCTGATCAAGCGCAGCTGCCCGGCGCTCGTGACCGCCCAGATCAACAGAGCTGACGACCTGGGCCAATGAACGACGACGGCGGGGCCCCCTTGAGCAGCAGCAGCGTCAGACCGGCGCTGTTCGATCGACCTGAGCCCAACCTCGCCTACCTGGTCATCCGCAATCTGCTGTTGGTGCCGCTCTACAGGGTGCTGTTCCGTGGGCGCAACAACGGCCGTGAGCGCGTGCCCTGCCGGGGTGGCGTGGTTGTGGTCGCCAACCACGGCTCCCACCTCGATCCGCCGCTGCTGGGCCAGGCGATCGGCCGGCCGGTGGCCTTCATGGCCAAGGCGGAGCTGTTCCGGGTGCCGTTGCTCGGCCCCTTGATTCGAGCCCTGGGGGCCTACCCGGTGTTGCGGGGCGCCGGTGACCGCGAAGCAATCCGCATCGCCAGCGACCGGCTGGCCCAAGGATGGGCGGTGGGGGTGTTCCTCGACGGCACGCGCCAGAGCGATGGCCGCGTCCATGACCCCCAACCCGGGGCGGCGCTGCTGGCGGCGCGGGCCGGAGTCCCCCTGCTGCCGGTGGCGATCCTGGGCAGCCACCGCGCCCTCGGCAGAGGCCAACGGCTGCCGCGACCGGCGCGGATCCACATCCGCATCGGCACCCTGATCGAACCGCCGGCCTCCCGGCGCCGCCAGGACCTGGACGCCACCACCCGGCTCGCCCGGGACCAGATCAATCGACTGCTGGACGAGGGGCCGATTCTCAACCGCCGTGATGCACGCCAAGCCGCGCGCCCATTGCTTGTCCGGGCCAGCGAGGAAACAGACTGCGCAGATCCCAACCGCTGACCACCCAGACCAGAGCCCTCAGTCCATCGCCCCAGACCTTGCCCTGCGCCTCATGGACGCAGAGATCGCCACAGGGCACCGACACCGGTGTGAGATAGATGCCACGGCTGCCTGCGACGATGCGCCCCACCAGCAGAGCGCGACCCATGTGGTCGCTGCTGGTGACCAGCAGCGCATGGCGGACCCGGGCGCGGCGCAGATCATCCACCAAGGAGGTGAAGTTGCTCACGGTATCCCGGGCGCGGTAATCGAGCCAAACCCTGTCGGCTGGCAGTCCCTCCCGTTCTTGGAACACCCAGCGGGCATATTCGGGGTTGGTGCCGCCGCTGACCACCACCGGCAGGCCGTCCTGCCGGGAGAGGCGAGCGGCCACCTTCTCGCGTTCGCGGTCGCCACCCAGCACCAGGATCAACTGGGGCGGCGGCGGATGCGGCCACCAACGGCCGCGGGAGAGCCAGAACAGCCCCAAGGCCAGCAGCGCTAGCGACAGCCGCAGCCAGCGCTGCCGCCCCGTGCGGGAGCGCGGCGAATGGCGCCGCGGCGCGATGGCGCGGCCGGTGCGCGGCGCGGCCAAGGGTTGCCGTCGGCGCCGACGCCCGTTGCGACGGGGCAGAACGGAGCGCGCCATCAGCCCAACGCCACCGGGCTGGTGGGATAAAGCGGCAGGACGGTCTGCCAGGGTGCCGGACAGTTCTGCAAGGCCGCCAGCTGGGACAGCTCCAGCAGACCCAACACATCCGCGGGCAGACTCGGCTCGGCCGGCAGCCAAACCGCCCGGGCCCGGCCTAGCTGACGTTCGACCGCGGCCAGTGCATCGGCATCGGCATATAACCGCGGGGAGCACCATTCCCGCAGGCCTGCGGGGGAGGCCGGATCCGCCGCATAGAGGCCAGCCACCAGACCGCGGCGCGGCAGCTCCTGGATCAGCCAGAAACCCGACCCGAGCTCGGCGCCACGGCAGGCCAACAGCCGGCGGGCGATCAGCGGGAAGCTGCCGATGCCGTCGAGGGGCAGAGCGAGCTGCTGGGCCAAGGTGCGCGCCAGCACGACCGTCAGGCGGGTTCCCGTGAAGCCCCCCGGCCCGGTGGCCACCGCCAGCCTCCCCAGCTCGCGCCAGCGCGATGCCGGCAACACCGCTTCCACACACCCCAGCAGCGCATGGGCCAGGGAACGCCCCAGGGGAAACGCTTCAACCCGAGGCGAATCCTCGTCGGCGTGATGGGTCGCCAGGGGCTTGAGGGCGACGCCAAGGGTGTCGCTGGAGCTGTGCAGGGCCAATAACCAGCGGTGGGGCGTGGGATCGCTCATGTCGGCAGGGCCAGCCGGGGCCGCAGGCGCTGCCAGCGCCCCTGGTCGGGCCGAAAATCAGCGCAGGACCGGACATCCCACTCCACCCCCACCTGGCCACCGGCAAGATCCCGCACCTGCACATGGATGCGGGGAGCCCGGGGCCGGAACCCCGGCGCCTCGCTGAGATGGGGCACACCGTGCTGGCGCTCGACCGCGTGGTAGGCCTGACATCGGTCGACCCAGTGGCAATCCACGCAGATGCACATGCCGCCCCGGGCCAATCAGACGCCAATTGTGCCCGGATCGCCGCAGGGTCAAGCCGGGCGGTTGTGGTCGATCCTGGCCCCGGCGCACTGGCCGATCCCCCCCGAGGCCCTGCCGCCAGGCTCGGCCCTGGTGGGCGGCGCCGTGCGCGATGGCTTGCTGGGGCGTCAGGCAGAGCGGTTGGATCTCGATCTGGTGGTGCCGGGCGATGCGATCGCCCTGAGCCGCGACCTGGCACGACGCCATGGCGGCAGCGTGGTGGTGCTCGACAGCGAGCGCTCGATGGCCCGGCTGGTGCTGCGCGGCTGGACCGTGGATCTGGCCCGCCGCATGGGACCGGATCTGGAGGCCGATCTGCGGCGACGGGACTACAGCGTGAACGCCATGGCCCTGACGCTGACCGAACCCCAGCAACTGCTGGATCCCCACGGCGGCCTGGCGGACCTGGAGCGCGGTCAGCTGCGGGCGCTGAGCGAGGCCAATCTGGTTGAGGATCCGCTGCGGCTGCTGCGCGGCATCCGCCTGGCCAGCGAGCTGGGCTTCGCGATCGAACCGCAGACTTGGCAGTGGATCTGCGCTCACCATGGCCGGCTTGCAGACGTCGCCGCTGAGCGGGTGCTCGCGGAGCTGGAGCGGCTGGCGGGCACGGCATCGGGGGAGCGATGGCTGGCCCGGGCGCTGCGGGCCGGGTTGCTGCCGACCCCAGCGGAGGCGACCGCCTCGGCCGAGCTGGAGCGCTGCTCGCAGCACTGGGCGAACCACTGCGGACTCCGGGCGGAGGAGCAGGACCGGGCCCTGCCCCTGGCTCGCCTCGCAGCGGTGCTGGATGGGGCAGCCCTGAAACAGCTGAGGGCTAGCCGACGGCTGCAGCAGCGCGCCGAGACGCTGCGGCGCTGGCGGCGTCGCCTGCACCAAATCGCCCCACTCCAACCCGGGGGCTGGCCAGTAGGCGAGGAGCCCGCTTCAACGGACCCCGCCAGACGGCGGCACCCCTCGTGCCTGGCCCAACTCGAGGAAGCCGAGCGACTGTCCCTGCAACGCGAGCTGGAAGCGGATCTGCCAGCCCTGCTCCTGCACCTGGAGGCCGAGGAAGCGGCCGCGGCCTTGAGGCGCTGGCGCGATCCCCGGGACCCTCTGTTTCATCCACGGCCGCCCCTGGACGGAGCCCTGCTGCAACGGGCACTCAACCTGCCGGCTGGCCCTGGACTGGGACAGCTGCTCAACCACCTCACCCATGAGCGGGCCTTCGGACGATTGCCAGGGGAGGCCACGGCCCCGGAGCATGACCAGCAGGTGCTCACCTGCGCCCGCCAGTGGCTGGCGGAGCAGGGGGTGCGATGTGATTAACTGCCTTCGGCACCGGCGTGATTCGATCGCCTGCAAAGTTCTCGTCAACCGCTTTCCTTTTCCTGCCATGAGCGTTCGCCTCTACGTCGGCAACCTGCCGCAAACTTTTGATGCCAAGGAGCTTGAGGCTCTGTTCAGCGGCTTCGGCGAGGGCGTGCGCTTCAAACCCGTCGCGGATCGCGACACGGGAGCATGCCGTGGCTTTGGCTTCGCCAACGTCGATGACATGGCGCTCGCCGAAGCGGTGATCGAGAAGCTCAACGGCCACAGTTTCGGGGGCAACAGCCTGCGGGTCGAGATTTCCGAGCGTCGCGATTCCCGCTCCGCCGCTAATACCGAGCGTCGCGGCAGCACGCCCGCTCCTACCAACCGTCGGGGCCCGGCCAACAAGGTGGTCCATGCCGACTCGGTGGACCAGGGAGCTCCCGATCCGCGCTGGGCCGGTGAATTGTCGAAGCTCAAGGCGCTGCTGGCCAATCAGGCCGTTGGGGTCTGAGCGTCAGCCGGTGATGGCTGAGGCCGATTGGAGCTGGCGTGGGCAACGGATCCGTTATTGCCAGGCCGGCGATCCAGCGTCCGGCGACGTTGCCCTGTTGATCCATGGCTTTGGGGCCTGTCTCGGCCACTGGCGTCACAATCTGCCGGTTTTGGCCCAGCAGGCCGAGGTCTATGCCCTCGACCTGCTGGGTTTTGGCGCCAGCGCTAAGCCACCATCCCGTCTGGAGGGCGAGGTTGGCGCAGCGACCAGTGTGCGGTATGGCCTGGACCTCTGGGCTGAGCAGATCGTCGCGTTTCTGGCCGAGCATGGCCTCTGCCCCAGCCAACAGGACAGCGGCGGCCCGCCCCGCCGGCTGCATCTGATCGGGAACTCCATCGGCGCTGTCGTGGCGCTGAACGCGGCTCGGTTGTTGATGGCCCGCGGTGCCCCACCGGCGCAGGTGGTGCTGATCGACTGCGCACAACGGGCCCTGGATGACAAGCGCATCCTGGCGTTGCCACCCTGGGAGAGGCTCGGTCGACCGCTGCTCAAGCGAGCGGTGCGCCAGCGCTGGCTGCTGGCACCTCTGTTCCGGCTGCTGGCCCAGCCCGCCGTGGTGCGCGCCGTGCTGAAACAGGCCTACCCCAGCGGCGCCAACGTCGACGACGCGCTGGTGGAAATCCTGCTTTGCCCCACCCGCGACCCCGGGGCGCTGGAGAGCTTTCGGGGCTTCGTGAACCTGTTCAACGACCACTTAGCACCGGAACTGCTGGCCGACCTGCGCCTGCCGGTGCGGATGCTGTGGGGTGCTCAAGACCCCTGGGAGGACCCCGCCGAGGCCCGGCGTTGGGCGGCCACCTATGCCTGCATCCAAGAGCTTCAGGTGTTGGAGGGCTTGGGGCACTGCCCCCACGATGAGGCACCTGAGCGGGTGAATCCAATCCTGCTGCGCTGGCTGGAGCAACCAATCGTGCAGCGGACGGAGGCCTAATGGACTTGGGCCACCAGGAATGACAGGGGCAGGTCAATCAGCTTCACGGGCGTGGAGACAAACGCCCGACGATTGAATACGTCGTAATCATGACGCTCAATCACATCAAGAATGCCGCGATAGAGTCGCAGTGATGTCCAGACGGGCCAGCGTGCATCGGCAGAAAGCCAGCGCACGCCCTCCTCGGAACGGCGGAACCAGTCGCGAGCCCGTTCCAATTGAAAGGCCATCAAGGCCCTCCATGAATCATTGACAGTGCCAGCCATCAGCTCCGCCTCGCTATAACCAAAACGGGAGAGATCAGCCTGGGGAAGATAGATACGGCCGCGGCCACGATCCTCGCCGACATCGCGCAGGATGTTGGTGAGCTGATTGGCAATCCCAAGCGCCAGGGCCGCATCACTGGGATCGGGTCGGTCGCTCCAGGGTGCGCTGGTGTAGGCAGGATCAAGCCCCATCACCGCCTGAGTCATGAGCCCCACTGTGCCGGCAACACGGTAGCAATAAAGCCGTAGATCTTCGAAATCAGAATAGCGATGCTGCCGCACGTCCATGCGTTGCCCCTCGATCATGTCGAGATAGGGCTGCAGTGGCTGGGGGTAACGGCTGATCGTATCCACCATGACCAGATCCAACGCATCCCGCACCTCACCGCGGAAGAGATTGCGCGTGCGCTCCTCCCACACCTGCAATCGCTGCATCAGCTGATCGGCAGGCAACGCCTGGGCTTCGGAGCTGTCCATCAACTCATCGGTGCGGCGACACCAGACGTAGATGGCCCAGATGGCCCGGCGCTTGGCCGCTGGCAGCAGCAAGGTGCCGAGATAGAAGGTGTTGGCCCAGCGGGCAGTCTCGAGCCGCCCGGCCTCATAGGCCTCATCCAGGCTGGGCAGCTTGGCCACGATCGTCACACCGGGGCCAAGCCGGCGCTGGGACGACTGATCGCGGGATCAGCCAACCAACGCGACACTGCTTCAGCACAGAGGCGGCCGCTGAGCACAGCGCCTTCCATCGAGGCCAGATAGCGCTGCATCGTGTAGTCGCCTGCCAGGAAGAAATTGACTATAGGGCTAGCCTGATCGGGACGCAACTGCTGGCAACCGGGCACTGTCTTGTAGACAGAAAGAGGGGTCTTGACAACAACCGACTTACGCACCTGAGCCGGGTTTTCTCCAGTGAAGTGGCGGGGGAACAATCGCTTCAACTCCTCCAGGGTGGCGGCGATGATCTCCTCGTCCGGCCGACCGATCCAATCCTTCGCCGGAGCAAAGACAAGCTCCAGCATCGAACGGTCAGGATCGGCATACTCACGGCAGGTATTACTCATGTCTGCATAGACACTCAGGAGATCACTGCGGCTGAAGAGCAGATGGTCGATATCGGTGAGCTTGCGATCGAACCAGATATGGATGTTAATCACCGGTACTCCACGCAACCCTTCCAGCTTCTGAAAGTAGGGCAGTTGCTTCCAAGCCTCTGGCAACAGCAGCTTCAGCGGATCGACCGGCAGGGCGCTGACGTAGGCATCGGCCTCGACGTCCTCGCCGGCCTGGCCGCGGATGCCGCCGATGCGAAAGCCACAGACCCGGCCGTCGCTGGCCGTGCGGATCTGACGCAGAGGCGCATTGAGTGTCACCTCACCGCCGCGGTCGCGGATCGAAGCCACCAGCGGTTCGCAGAGACGCTGCGGCGGATTGCCATCGAGAAAGGCCATGCGGGAGCCATCGGTTTCCTGCAGAAAACGGTTCAGTGCCGTCAGCACCACGGTGCTCGAAATTTCATCAGGATCGATAAAGTTGAGGGCTTTGCTCATGGCAATGAACACCTCATCATTGACGCGCTCAGGAATATTGTGAATCCGTAGCCATTCTGTCCAGCTATAGCGATCACAGGCCTCCACATAGGCCTGTCCCCGCAGCATCGCCGGCACCAGGCCAAGACCGAAAGCGATCTTCTCCGGCCAGCTCAACATGTCGTTATTGCCGAGGATGGCGGCCACGCCGTTGAGCGGGGCCGGCAGGTCGGGGAAATCGAAGCGGCTGTAGGTGCCCGGCACATCCTTTTGATTAAAAATCATTGAATGGCTCTTCCACTGCAATCGATCTTCAATGTTCAGCTCAGCGAACAGCCGGCGCATGTTGCGGTAAGCGCCAAAGAAGATATGCAGTCCGGTCTCATACCAATCGCCATCCGCGTCCTGCCACGCCGCCACCTTGCCGCCGAGCACGTCGCGGGCCTCGTAGACCAGCGGCGTGTGGCCCGCATCGCAGAGATACTTGGCGCAGGCGAGGCCCGCGAGCCCGGCTCCGGCGATGGCGACGCGCATGGATGGCAACTTCAGTGCGGGCAACCTAGTCCGCCGCCTGCCTGGAGCGACGTCGCGCTTCCTAGAGTCGCCGCACGGTCCTCCCTGCCAAGCGCGCCCAGCCATGGACGACACCCTGCTCAAGTCCACCACCCGGCACGTCCGGCTGTTCACCGCCCGCGTCGAGGAGGGCAACCTGGTGGCCGACGACGGCCAGTTGACGCTGGACCTGGACCCCGACAACGAATTCGTGTGGGACGAGGCCGCCGTCCAACGGCTGCAGCAGGCCTTTCGCGACCAGGTGGCGGCCCACGCCGGCGGCGATTTAAACGAGTACACCCTGCGGCGCATCGGCTCGGAGCTGGAGGGGCAGATCCGGCAGATGCTGCTGGCCGGTGAGCTCCGCTACAACCCCGACTGCCGGGTGCTCAACTACTCCATGGGCCTGCCGCGCAGCAGCGAAACTCTGTGACCCGATCCCGCTCCAGCTCCCACGACGACCGTGAACGCGGTTGGGATGGCGCTCGGCCCGACAGTTTCAGCGGCGCTGATCGCCGGCGCACCGAACGGCCTGGCACCAACCGCTTTCAGGAGGGCTACGGCCGGGACGATGACCTGCGTCGCCAAGGGGGAGGAGGCTACGGAGAGCCGCCCCGACGGCCGCAGGATTGGGATCGAAGCGGCGAGCGCAGGCCCCGTCCCGGCGGCCCGTCCGGGCCTGCGGGGGGTGGCGGCAAGGGCGGCATCCAGCTCAACACCGCCACCCTCGCCGTGTTGGCAGGGGTGCTGGTGCTGGGGATCGGCATCGGCACGGCGCTCTCCAGCAACACCGCCGGCAACCAGGGGAACATCGCCAGCAGCCAACAGCTGGATATGGCCGTGCCGGATCCCGAGTTTTGCAAACAGTGGGGCGCCAGCGCCTTCGTGATGGACGTGGAGCTTTACACGACGATGAATCCCAGCAGCAGCTTCGTCACCCAGCCGACCCTGCAGCCCGGCTGCGTCATCCGCCGCGAGAACTGGTCCGTGCTGGAGAAGGAGGGAGCGGTGACGCCGGAACAGATGCGCCAGTGCAAGCAACGCATGAACACGTTTGCCTACATCGGCTCCATCCGCGATAAACCCGTCGTGCGCTGCGTGTACCAGACCGACATCAGCGGCAACAAGTTCCAGACCCCCGGGATCGCGGGTGCTGCCGCCAACGATGCGATCGGCGTCACTCCGGAAGCCGATCAGTTCTGACGCCGCACCTCGCCCGGCCAACTCACTCGCCCCCCTCCAGAGAGGCCACAGCCCCTTGGCGCAGCGGGCTATCCGGGCTGGCGAACACCGGCAAGACCTCACGCCGAAAGGCCTCGGCGGCCCTGGAGCAGTAGCGCGCCGGGTGGCTGATCAGCTTCAGCTGGCGGCGCACCTGCAGATCCACGACCTGAGACCGAATCAGGCTGCCCGCCGCCAGCTCCCGTTCGATCGACACGACCGGCAGGAATGCGGCGCCCAGGCCGGCCTGCACGGCGTTTTTAATCGCTTCGAAGGAATTGAGCTCCATCTCGATCTTGATGCGGCTGATGTCAAGTCGGGAGCGCACGAGCAGCTGATCCACCATCTTGCGCGTCGTCGACTGTGAGTCCAAGCACACGAAACCAAGCCGGTACAGGTCGTCTTTGGTCAACTCCGGCAGACGCGCTAGCGGATGCTTCGGGGTCAGCACCAGAGCCAGTTCGTCGTTGGCATAGGGGAGAACCTGCAGCACCTCGTTGAGATCGGCAGGCAACTCGCCACCGATGATCGCCAGATCCAGCTGACCGTTGGCCACACTCCAACCCGTGCGCCGGGTGCTATGCACCTGCAGCTGCACGGAAACCTCGGGATATTTTTGCCGGAACAGACCGATCATTCGCGGCATCAGATAGGTGCCCGTCGTCTGGCTGGCACCAACGATCAGCGAGCCGCCGCGCAGATTGTGGAGGTCGTCGAGGGCGCGACAGGCCTCCTGGCACTGGCTGAGAATGCGGTCGCAATAGCTCAATAGCAGATGGCCCGCCTCAGTGAGCTGGGCCTTGCGACCACCGCGGTCGAACAACAACACATCCAGCTGCTTCTCCAGGTTCTGGATTTGCAAGCTGACCGCCGGCTGGGTCACATAGAGACTATCAGCAGCCTTTTTGAAGCTGCCCTCGTTCGCAATGGCGCGCAGGATACGGAGCT
>CAYOCW010000065.1:0-10784 GCA_964402615.1 uncultured Cyanobium sp.
CCGCGGAAGTGACCCTGTTCGCCAACGGCACCGTGATTCGTGCCCAGGAGCGCAGCGAAAATCTTTACGCCAGCATTGATTTGGTGGCGAGCAAGTTGAGCCGTCAGCTGCATCGCTACAAGGATCGCGTCCAGGGCCATGGGCCGGTGCATCGCTCCGCTGCGGCGGAGGAGGCCGGTGCCGTCAGCCTTCCCAAGCCGGGCGAGACCCTCACCGCTGGCAAGGAGGCGGCCCTTCCCCCCCGCGGCGTGCGGCGCAAGTATTTCGCTATGCCGCCGATGGATCTGGAGGAAGCTCTGCATCAACTGGAACTCATCGATCACGATTTCTATGTGTTCCGCGACCGTGAAACGGATCAGATCCAGGTGGTTTATCACCGTAACCATGGTGGCTTCGGTGTGATCCAGCCCCGCGACGCCTGACCGTGGCGGAGGCAAGGCCGCGGCCGGATCGAGACCTGCCTGATCTGGCCCCGCTGATCGACCACGCCCTGCTCGATCCCCACCACGGCCGCGATGCCGTGCTGCGCTGCTGCGATGAAGCGCGCCACTTCGGCTTCGCGGGCGTCTGCCTCGCCTCCCGCTGGCAGGCGCTGGCGCGGCAGCGGCTGCCGCCGGCGGGAGCGGTGAAGCTGATCGCGGTGATCGGTTTCCCCTTCGGAGCGGTGCCGGCCGCGATCAAGCGCGCCGAAGCCGAGGCGGCAGCGGCGGCCGGAGCCGATGAACTCGATGTGGTGCCCGACTTCGGCGCCCTCGCCGATGGCGACAGCGGCACGCTGCTGGACGATCTGGCGGCGATCACCGACCTGGGCCTGCCGGTGAAGGTGATCCTCGAGGCGGGGCGGCTGGAGCCGGCGGCCTTGGAGCTGCTGGTGGAGGTGAGCCTGGACGCCGGGGCTCGTTTCCTGAAGACCGGCAGCGGCTTTGGCCCGGCGGTCAGCCCCGACCAGGTGCGGCAGGTGGTCGCCCTGGCCCGGGGCCGCGCCGGCGTCAAGGCCTCCGGTGGCATCGCCTCCCTGGAGCAGGCCTATGGATTGGTGGAAGCCGGCGCCTGCCGGCTCGGCACCAGCCGGGGGGTGGCGCTGATCCAGGCCCAGCGTCAGGCTGCCTGATGGTCCCGTCGGAGGCGCTACTGGAGGGCATCGCCCTGCGCTGCGGCCCCCTCGGCGAACAGGACCGACTGCTGACGCTGCTGAGCGAAGCCGAAGGCATCACCCGCCTCGCCCTGCCTGGGGCGCGGCGCCCCCGCAGCAGCCTGGCGGCGGCCCAGCCGCTGGCCCGTCTGCGGCTGCAGGTGGGCGGTCGCCGCGGCCTGCGACGAGTGCGGCAACTGCAGCTGCTGCGCAGCCATGGCGCCCTCGGCCAGCGCCTCGATGCCCTCGCCGCCGCCCAGGGCTTGGCGGAGCTGTGCCTGGCCCTGGTGCCCGATGGTGCGGCGGCGCCCGGCATGGTCAGCGCCCTGGATCTGGCCCTGAACCGTCTGGAGCTGGTGGTCAGCGAACGCTCCGACGCCGCCGAAGCCCTGGCGATTGCAGTGCAGGCCAGCGTGCAGCTACTGGCCTTGGGCGGTTACGCCCTGCCGCTGCAGAGCTGTGCGCGCACCGGCGCGGCGCTGCAGCCCCCCGTGGGCGATTGGGACTGGCGCTGCAGCTTTTTTGCCGCGGAAGGCCTGGTGATCGGCGCCATCCCCGGATCCCAACGGCTGTTGACTGCCTCGGAGCTGGCTCTGCTGCAGCGCCTGCCGCGGCCGGCGCCGCCGCGGCGGCGCGATGGCGCCCTGCTGGGACCGCTGCCGGTGTGGTTGCGGCTGTTGGCGCTGGTCGAGATCTGGTGCCAGGAGCACGCTGGTCGCAGCCCACGGGCCTTCAGACTGCTGCGCACTGCCCTGGAGCCCATGACCCCAACCGGCTCACCCCTGGAGACACCGTCGCGATGAGTGGGGCCAGCACGGAACGGGGGGTGGTGGCGGTGCTGGCCCTGCCGGGCTTCCGGCGGCTTTGGCTCGGCCAGGTGTTCTCCCAGCTGGCTGACAAGTTCTACATCGTGTTGATGGTGTTCTTGATCGCCCAGTACTGGGTGATGGACACCCCCCAGGCCCACGAGGCCCTCGTCGGCGCCGCGGCGATGATCCGCATCGATCTCGAAAGTCGCGCCCAGGCGATCACCCTGCTGGCGACGGGCATCTATGTGGCCAACACCCTGCCGGCGATGCTGCTGGGCACCGTGGCGGGCGTTTGGGCCGATCGCTGGCCCAAGCGCTCGATGATGGTGGCCTCCAATGGCCTGCGGGCTCTCCTGGTGCTACTGGCACCCCTCTGCCTGCTGCCCGGCCCGATCTGGCTGGGGGTGAGCTGGGGCTACTGGGCGCTGGTGGGCATGACGCTGCTGGAATCCGTTCTCACCCAGTTCTTCGCGCCGGCGGAACAGGCGGCCATCCCGTTGCTGGTGCCCCCCCAGCAGCTGCTGGCCGCCAATTCGGTCTATCAGGCCACCAGCATGGCGGCGACGATCCTCGGTTTCGCCCTCGGCGATCCGATCCTGCGGCTGCTGCGGCTGGCGTTGGAGCGCCTCGGCCTGCATGGCGGTGAATTCGTGTTGCTGCCGCTCTGCTACGGCATGGCGGCGCTGGTGATTGCCGGCATCCAGATCCAGGAGCCGCCGCGGCGGCCACGGCAGGTCAGCGTTTGGCAGGAGATCGGCGAAGGGATCGAAGTGCTGCGACAGCGAGCCAGCGTGCGCGGCGCCATGGTGCAGCTGGTGTTGCTCTACAGCCTGCTGGCGGCCCTCTACGTGCTGGCGATCAGCCTGGCCGCCACCATCAGCGGCCTGGGACCCACGGGCTTTGGCACCCTGCTGGCGATGAGTGGCGTGGGCTTGGCGATCGGCGCCCTGACGGTCGCCCAGCTGGGCGATCGCTTCCGCCGTCGCGTCTTGGCCAGCTCCGGCCTCGGCACAATCGCCTTCTGCCTGGTGCTGTTGGGCCAAACCCGCGGCTACCTGGTCTGGACGCTGGCGCTCTGCGGGCTGCTGGGCATCGGCGCGGCGCTGCTGGCGATTCCCGCCCAAACCACCATCCAGGAGGACACGCCGGAAGACCAGCGGGGTCGCGTGTTCGGCCTGCAGAACAACCTGATCAACATCGCCCTGAGCCTGCCGCTCGCCCTGGCCGGAACGGTCGTGAGCCGCTATGGCCTGCTGCCCGTGCTGTGGGTGCTGGCGGCGATCGCCATGCTGGCGGCCCTCAGCGAGCAGCCCTGGCGGCTGGGTTGATCACGGCCCTGCAACGACGGCCGGACGCGGGGCTTCGCGCCACGAGCCGCTGGATCGAGCCCGGCGGCGCTGCTAGCTTGAGCCATCCACGCGAATGGCGTTTGTGGCGCACATTGCCTGGCTTGGGAAGAAATCCCCCTTCTGCGGCAATGTCACCTACGGACTGAGCACCACCGAGGCCCTGCGCCAGCGCGGCCATACGGTCAGCTTCATCCACTTCGACACGCCTGCCGCCCCGCTGCCATCGCTCAACCGCCCGGCGGGCATGGCCGCCCCGCTCGGTGGGGCCGGGTCTTCCCGCGGCAACACCAGGGCAGCGGCGCCGCGGCCCGCCACCAAGCCGACGGCAGAGGTGACGCTGCCCTATTTGCTGAAGTCGCAGGTTTACACGATCCCCTCCCCCCGTGCCCTGGGGGAACTGCGGACGTCGCTGGAGAGCCTGCAGCCCGATCTGGTGCATGCCAGCCTCACCCTTTCGCCCCTGGATTTCCGTCTGCCGGATCTCTGCCAACAGCTGAACCTGCCGTTGGTCGCCACGTTCCACCCGGCCTTTGATGCCGGCCTGCGCAATCTGGCCGGTGGCACCCAGCAGCTCACGTATCAGGTCTACGCACCGGCGCTGGCTCGCTTTGACCGGGTGATTGTGTTTTCAGAGCTGCAGGCCGAGGTGTTGACTCGGCTGGGAGTGCCGGAGAGTCGGCTGGCGGTGATCCCGAACGGCGTCGATCCGCAACGCTGGTCCCCCGCTCCGCTCGACGGCGACGTGGCCGAGGCCCAGGGGCTGGGTCGGCGGTTCGCGGGCCAACGGATCTTTCTGTACATGGGTCGCATCGCCACCGAGAAGAACGTGGAGGCGTTGCTGCGGGCTTGGAAGCTGGTCCAACCCCAGGGTTGCCTGTTGGTGGTCGTGGGTGATGGCCCGCTGCGCCAGCCGCTGATGCAGACCTATGGCGCTGAGCAACAGGTGCTCTGGTGGGGCTACGAGCCGGATCAGCGGCGCCGCCTGGCCCTGTTGCGGCTGGCGGAGGTGTTCCTGCTGCCCTCGCTGGTGGAGGGGTTGTCGCTGGCCTTGCTGGAGGCGATGGCCACCGGCACCGCTTGCGTCGCCACCGACGCCGGCGCTGATGGCGAGGTGCTGCAAGGGGGGGCCGGCATCGTGATCAGCACCCAGGGGGTCACCACCCAGCTGCGAACCCTGCTGCCTGTGCTCAGCGAGCAGCCGGTGCTCACCCGCGAACTGGGCCGCCGCGCCAGGGAGCGGGTGTTGGAGCGTTACACCCTCACCCGCAACATCGATGCGCTGGAGGCCCTCTACGCCCAGCTGAGCCCCCAGCCCCTGGCCGCCTGAGGCGGGCGCCGCTCAGTACCGCTCCGGCCGCGGCAGATCCCAGGTGGTGGTTTCGCCCTGGGCCCGCAGCGCCGCCGCCCGTTGCTCCAGCCGCTGACGATCCAGCCGCCACACCTGGTACATGCCGGCGCCGCCGAGCCGCTGGGGCTCCAAGCCTCGCCACCAGGGGGCGTTGGCGGTGCGTTGGTCGATCACCACCAGCACCGTCGGCTGGTCGGCTGGATCCGCGGGCGGCTGCCCCGGCCGCCGCTCGCGCCGCAGCCGATCCGCCAAATTGATCAAATCGCTGGGCTTGTTGCCCTCGTAGATCACCACCCGGCTGGTGTAAAAGTGCAGTGATGGTTTGAGAACGCCCACCATCGCCAGTGGTTCCTGCGGCCGCTCCAGTTGCTTCACCTGGGTGGCCACGCTGCGCACCGGCAGCGCCCGCACCCGGTCGCCGAGGCTCCAGAGCGGCACCAACACCACCGCCACGTAGACGAGCAGCGGCAGCTGCAGGCTCAGCAGCCCGAGCGAGCGGCCGCGGCGCCACAGCCACCAGCCCAGCCCGGCGCCAGCCAACCAGCAGGCGGCGGCCAGCGGCAACCGCTGGCTGGCCAGCAGCATCGCCGGCAGTTCCGGCATCTCCGGATCCCGGATCAGCGGCACCCAGAGCGGACCGGCCAGGAACACGCCGGCCAGCGCCAGGGTGAGGGCCAAGGTGGCCTGCCAGGCCAGCCGCTGCAGCCGGTCGTTGCCGCCCGCGGGGAGCGCGGGGGAGCCCGCCGCGGCGATGGCGATCAACAGCGCCGCCGCCGGGGTGGCGGGCAGCCAGTAGCTGGGCAGTTTGGTGGCGGCGGCGGTGAAGAACAGCAGCACCGCCAGCAGCCAGCAGGCGGCGAAGCGATCGAGGGAGAGGACGGCCGGCCGGGGCGGTACGGGGTGGGCCAGGCTGGCGGCCACCGGGCCGATCGCCCGCGCCAGGCCCAGCACGAGCAGCGGCGTGAACGGCAGGCTGCAGACCACCAGCACCGGGCCGAAAAACCACCAGGGCTGCAGGTGGTGGTTGACCACGGAGGCAAAGCGCTGCAGGTTGTGATACCCGAAGAAGCTGTCCAGAAAGGGCTGCCCCTCGCGCCACAGGGCCAGGCCATACCAGGGGCCGGAGACGGCCAGGCAGAGCAGCAGGCCTCGGACGGGACGCAGGCGCCGCCACAGCTGCGGGATGCAGCCCTGAAGCCAGGCGAAGCTCGATAGGGTGAGGGCCAGCAGCACCACCGCCACCGGCCCCTTGGCGAGCACCGCCAGGCCCAGGCAGGGCCAGGGATGCCACCAGCGACCCCGGGGATCGGCATAGGTGCGCCAAGCCAGCAGCAGGCTGAAGCTCAAGGTGGCGCTGAACAACGCATCGCTGACCGAGATGCGCCCCCAGGTGAACACCAGCGGCGAGAGGCCATAGGCCAAGCCGGCCGTGAGCGCGGTGAGGCCAGGGCGGGGCGGAGCGGCTGCCGGCAGCGCCGCGGGCTCGGCGGCGCCCGCCGCAACGTCCGGGCCGCGTTGAGGCCAGCAGATCAAGGTATCCACCAACGCCAGCAGCAGGGCCACGCTGGCCAGGGCCGACGGCAGACAGGCGGCCCAGGTGCCGAGGGGATCCCAGCGCCCTTGGCCCGGCAGGGCGTAAATGGCCCCCATCAGCCAGTACACCAGCGGCGGTTTGTCGTAGCGGGGCAGGCCGTTGACATGGGGGATCAACCAGTCGCCCCGCTCGAGCATGCCCCGGGCTGAGGCGGCAAACAACGGAGGCGTTTCATCGACCAGCCCCGAGCTGCCGAGCTGCCAGACGAACAGGACGAGACCGCAGAGCAGGGCGACCGCCAGCAGGCGGCGTCGCTGGCGAGGAGGCAGGGCCGTCATCCCGACACCTCAGGGGCCACGGTCGAGGGCTGGGCGGGGCCACCCCAGAGCTGCTGGCGGCGTTGAATCAGCAGCACCGACAGCAGCGCTAGGCCAGCGCCGAGCCACTGCAGGCCTCGCAGGCGCTCATCCAGCCAGATGGCTCCGAACAGCAGGGCAAACACCGGCGTGAGAAAGGTCAGGGCGCTGAAGCTGGTGAGATCGCCACGGCTGGCGAACCAGAAGAACAGGCCATAGGCCACGGCGCTGCCGAACACGGAGGCGTAAGCCATCAACCCCCACTCTTGGGCGCTCCAGACGGGCCACAGCGGCGCCGTGTCGATCCCGGCGGGCCAAGCGGCGCCGGCCAACAGGGGCATCCCTCCCAGCAGCATGTGCCAGCCGGTCACACTCAGCGGATCACTGTGGCGCGTCGCGTAGCGGCAGAGCACCGTGCCCAACGCCATGGCGGCAGCGGCGGCGAGCATCCAGGGTTCGCCATGGCTCCAGGCGTGGAGATCGGGTTGCAGCGGGCCTTCGAGCCACCAGCGCGCCAACAGCTGGGCGGGCACGCCGAGGCAGACGATGCCGAGCAGGCCGATCAGCAGGCCGATCCAGCCGACGGGATTGATCGCTTCGCCGAACAGGCTGCGGGCCAGCAGGGCCACCAGCAGCGGCTGGGAGTCGATCAGCACCGAGCCGAGACCGGCGCCGGTCTGCATCAGTCCGCGGGCCAGCAGGGACTGGAACAGGGAGCCATCCACCAGCGCGAACAGCAGCAGCCAGGGCAGGTCGCGGCGATCGACCGCCAGGGGATGGCCGCTGGCGCTGGCGACCAGCAGCAGCAGCCCTCCGGCCGGAAGCAGGCGCAGGCTGGCGACCCAGAGGGGGGAGGCGTGGTCCAGCAGGGGCTTCATCGCCACCATCGCCGAGCCCCAAAGGGCGAAGGGCAGCACCATCAGCAAGCCGCGCTGCCAGCGCGGTTGCGGGGCCTCGGGCATGGAGTGGGCCGGCAGGGTTGCCCACTTTTAAGATCCGGATCACGCCCTCTGTTCGCGTGAGATTTCCATGCCTTGGCCCTGGCGCCGCAAGACCCGCCAAACCCTGGCAAGAATTGCCATCGAAGGGCCGATTGCCGCGGGAACGCGCCAGCGGGTGCTCAAGGCGATCGAGCAGGTGCGGCGTCAGGAATGCCCGGCGCTGCTGCTGCGCATCGACAGCCCCGGCGGCACGGTGGGCGACAGCCAGGAGATCCACGCGGCGCTCCAGCGCCTGCGCCAGCAGGGCTGTCGCGTCGTGGCCAGCTTCGGCAACATCTCCGCCTCCGGCGGGGTGTATGTGGGGGTGGCGGCGGAGCGGATCGTGGCCAACCCGGGCACGATCACCGGTTCGATCGGCGTGATCCTGCGCGGCAACGACATTTCACGCCTGTTGGAGCGGATCGGCATCCGCTTCCAAACCGTCAAGAGCGGCGTTTTCAAAGACATCCTGTCGCCCGACCGGGCCCTGACGGAGGAGGAGCGGCAGCTGCTGCAGTCGCTGATCGATGCCAGCTACGGCCAGTTCGTGGCGGCGGTGGCCGAGGGGCGCGGCCTGGAGGAGGGGGTGGTGCGCGCCTTCGCCGATGGTCGCGTCTTCACCGGCGCCCAGGCCCGGGAGTTCGGGCTGGTGGATCAACTCGGCGACGAGGAGGCGGCTCGGCGCCTCGCCGCCGAACTGGCGGGCCTCGACCCGGAGAAGAGCCGGCCGGTGACCTTTGGCAAGCCCCAGCGGCGGCTGAGCGGCCTGTTGCCCGGCGGCCAACTGCTGGCGGCGTTGGTCGAGGCGTTGCAGATCGAGTTGGCCTGGGCGGGCCAACCCCTCTGGCTGTACCGGCCATGAGCGGGGCACGACAGCTGAGGGCCCTGCGCGGCGCCACCACGGCGGCGGCCAACACCGCGCTGGCGATCGAGGAGGCGGTGGTGGAACTGATCGATGCGTTGATGCTCAACAACGCTTTGGTGGGTGATCAGCTGCTTTCCGTCACCTTTTCGGTGACCGCCGATCTCGATGCCTGCTTCCCGGCCGCCGTCGCCCGGCGCCGCCCCGACTGGGATGGTGTGGCGTTGCTGGATTGTCAACAGATGGCGGTGGCGGGCGATCTGCCCCGTTGCATTCGGCTGTTGGCCCATGCCTGGTTGGAGCCTTCACGCCCGCTGATCCATCCCTATCTGCGGGAGGCGGCCCGCCTGAGGCCGGATCGCGCGCTCGGTCCTGTGCCAACCAGCTCCCCGGCCGACCACTGATCTCTCTCGGCCTCGCGCGGTGCTGCCGAGAATCCCTAGTTCAACTGCTGCGCCTTGCATGGCTGCCCTTCAGCACCTGCGGCCGTCCGGCCTCAGGTCTGCCCTTGCCCTGGCCTCGGCCCTCAGTTTCGGATGCGCCGCGGTCGCTGCGACGCTGGTTGGCGTCAGCTTGGTTCAGGCCCCTGCGGCGCGGGCCCAGGGCATTCCAGGCTTGTTTGAGTTTCGCTGGGATAATAATCGCGATTATCGTCGACTCTATTACTTCATGACCAATACCGGTAAAATGCAACGATCGGAGTATTATCTGATCCTCAAGCCCAAGGACCGCAAGACGGCCATCCTCAAGCTCTCGATCGACCTGCCCAGCTACTTTGACTCCGAGGTCAGCCCCCAGAATGTCAAGCTTTGCCGCATGAGCGAAGGCGGCATGCTCAAGCGCACCCGCTGTCTCGAAACCATCCCGGCGACGGTGGAAGTGTCGAAAAGTGGCAAGGTCATCGACATTTTCCCCGCCACGCCGGTGTCGGACAAGGACACGATCGGGGTGTATCTGAATATCCTCAACCCCTCCAGCATGGGTATGTTCCAGATCAATGCCACGGCCCAGGCCCCGGGGGATCTTCCCGTGTCCAGCTACCTGGGCAGTTGGATCATCAGCATCGACCCCACCAACGAGGGCTCATGAGCCGTCAGGCCTGCTGATAGACTCGCCAACTGACCAGACGGAATCATGACCAAACGCACGTTGGAAGGCACCAGCCGCAAGCGCAAGCGCGTCTCGGGCTTCCGGGTGCGGATGCGCACCCACACCGGCCGACGGCTGATCCGCGCCCGCCGCCGCCGCGGTCGCGCCCGGTTGGCGGTCTAAGCCAAGCTGTCCGCGTGGCCCTGCCGAAGCGCCATCGGCTGCGGGGCCATCGGGCCATCGACCATCTGCACCGCCTCGGGCGGCGTCATCACAGTGCGCATCTGTTGTTGCGGGTGGTGCAAGCCGACCCAGCCCTGTTGCCGGTGCCGGATCGGCGAGCTTGTCCCAGCCCTTGGCGCTGCGCCCTGGTGATCAGCGCCAAGGTCCACAAGCGCGCTGTGGTGCGCAATCGTCTGCGTCGCCTGTTGCACCGCCACCTGCTCGCCAGCCTGCCGTTGCCAGTCGCGGTGCGTCCCACGCCGCCATCGCCCCTCTGGCTGATGGTCAGCCTGCGACCCGGCAGTGCCGAGTTGGAAGTCGACCAGCTGCTGGGAGAATGCACAACTCTCTTGCGCCGCGTCGGCCTTCTCCCATGAGCGACCCCGCCCCCAGCGACGTCGGCAACCCCGCCGTTGCGCCAGCTTCTACCGCCTCCGCCGCCAGCATCCAGGAAACGGTGTTCTACGAGGGCGGCCCAGCCCTTGGCGACCTGATTCTCAACCTGCTGTTCGGGCTCACCTTGATCGGCCTGCCATTTGCGGTGGGAGCCGTGGTGCGGGCCCTGTGGCTGCGGTTCCGGATCACCAGCCGCCGCATCAGCGTCAGCGGCGGCTGGCTGGGGCGCGACCGCACCCAGGTGGTCTACAACCAGATCCGCGAGGTGCGATCGGTGCCGCGCGGTTTCGGCGCCTGGGGCGACATGGTGCTGGTGCTGGAGGATGGCGTCCGGCTGGAGATGCGCTCGGTGCCCCGCTTCCGCGAGCTGGAGGCCTACATCGCGGAGCGTCGCCAGGCCCGTGCCGGCGGCGGCCAGTCCGCCAATGCCGGCTTCGCCCCGGCGGAGCGCCGCTCGGCCTGACGCCGGCCTCGATGCCTGTGGACAGGCCAGCGGACCAGCACCTCTCCTCCCTCCGGTCGCCGCTTCGGGCCCCGTTCGGGCACACTGGCAGCCGGATCCCTCATCATCAGCTCCGCCCCGACGTGATCGGTTACATCTCCGACAACCTGCTGCTGCCCATCCTGGATTTCTTCTACGGATTGGTGCCCAGCTACGGCCTGGCGATCATTGCCCTCACGGTGGTGATCCGCTTGGCCCTTTTCCC
>CAYOCW010000066.1:0-10514 GCA_964402615.1 uncultured Cyanobium sp.
ATCGTACCTTAAGAGAGCTTCACAGAGCCAAGAATCTGCCGCAACGTGTCAAAGACCGTGCGCAGGTCGTGAGAATGAACGCCACGGCTGGGTGAGGATGACCATCGCTACACCCATCGGACTGGCGCACCGTTGGTTGCCTTTCTGCGCACTGTGGTGATCAATCTGCTGCGGCATGGGGGCTACCGCTCAATTCGCCAGGGCTTCCGAGAACTGGCCTATGACATCCAAGGGATGCTGGCGCTGGGAGGCGTCACGATCGCCCCAGAAGCGGCATGATCAGATCTTTAGGCAGCCCTGCGGCAGTGGTTGCGGATCGGGATGGTCGCGGGTCTGCACCTGCCTCAGCACCTCCTCAGCTCAGCGCTGTTGCTGGCGTTCCAGCTTCAACAGGCTGTTCAAGTTGAGCGATTGGAGCGAGGCGCTATCCATCACCAGGGGCAGGTGGCCATTCCACTTCTCGATCGCTTGGTGTTGCAGCAGCTCCGGCGTCAGTCCGGCCTGCAGCAGCTGCTGGGCCCGCGCTTCCCCCTCCGCCCGATAGATGCGCGCAGCAGCCAGGCGTCGCGCCTTGGCCGCCTCAAACTCAGCCCGGCGGGCATCCTGCTCCGCCACCTGCTTGGCCTCCACCGCCTGGCGGAAGCGCTCGGAGAAGTCGAGCTGCAGCAGATCAATCCCCTCCAGCACCAGGTCGTGGTGGGCCAGGCGGGCGCCGATCAACTCCTCCAGGGCGGTCTTGAGCGCCGGCCGCTCGCGAATCAGCTGCTCGGCCGTGAACGACGCCACCACCTGCTTGAGGCCATCCTCCAGGGCTGGCTTGATCACCGTGTTCACAATCGCCGCCTCGTCGCCGACGGACCGGTACACCGCAGCGACCTTCTCCTCCAGCAACCTCCAGCTGACGGCCAGCTCAAAGGCCACATCTTGCAGGTCTCGGCAGGCCGCTTCCGTGCGCAGGATCTGCGATTGCAAGCGCACGCTCATCGGTCGCATCGCCTCCACCAGCGGCAGCAGCGGCTGAACCCCCTCCGGCAGCACCCGATCCTGGATGGCGCCCCAGCGCAGCAACACGCCCCGGTTTCCCGGCGGCACCACCACCAGGGCGCTGCTGAGCAGGGCCAGCAGCAGCAGCACCGCCAACAGGCGCAAGGCCAGCCAAGCGCTCCGCGCCCTGCGGCCCAGCTCCGCGGCGCCAGCGCTGGCGGCAACGCTGGCGGCAGCGGTGGGCTCCAATCCGGGCCGGGCCTGGCTCGCCGGGCCGGACGCTGGCGGGCCCGCCAGGGAGGCGGCAGGCGGGGTCGAGGCCATGGCAGGCGGCGGCATCGGGCAACGCTAGGAATGCCGCGCCATTGGGCCGCCTTGCAAGGGGCTTGATCACTTTTAGTGATCAAGCCGACAAAGAATCGTGTTTGTTGATATTGAACCGCTTTGCATAGTCTGCGGGTTGTTCAGTCCATTCGGCCTTCAGCAGGCCCGCCTGAGATGGCCGTCTCCGATCCAACCCAGGCGCCACCGCTTCCGCTGCGGCGCAACCCCAACCGGATCCGCGATCACCTCGCCAATGAGCGCACCTACCTGGCTTGGATGCGCAGCGGCATCGCCCTGCTCGGCTTTGGGGTGCTGATCGTGCGCATCCGCCTGCTGCGGCCGCCCTTGGCGCCCCAGGCCCCCGGTGGCGGCTGGAAGCTCGGCGTGGCCTTCGCCCTGGCGGGCCTGCTGATGGTACCTCTCGCCACCCTTCACTACTTCGGCGTGCGCAATGACATCGAGGACGACCACTACGAACCGCCGGATCGCTGGGTGTTGCTCTCCAGTCTCGTGCTGCTCTGCCTGGGGGCGGGAGTTGTTCTTTACGTCTTTCAGGTTCCCTTCGATGCTGCCAACACCGTTCTGGTCGATTGAGCTCCCCGCCGGCCTCGCCGGCCTCGCCCCCAGCCTGCTCAAGGCCGGTGGCACGGTGGCCTCCCTGGCCCTGCTGGAGGCGGTGCTCTCGGCCGACAACGCCGTCGCCCTGGCCGGCATCGTGCAGGGCGTGGCCTCGCCCGAGCGGCGCCGCCGCCTGATGAATCGCGGCTTGGTTTGCGCCTTCGTGCTGCGCGGGTTGATGGTGCTGGCGGCCGGCTGGCTGCTCCAATTCGAGCCGGCGCGATGGCTGGGGGGCGCCTATCTGGTGTGGCTGGCCCTGCGCCACTTTCAGGAGGAGATCGAGGCTGCTGGACCCGCCGATGCCGAGCCGCAGGCCTCTGAGGCGAGCCGCGATCCAGGCGATCTGGCGCTGCTGGCCACGATCGCCGGCACCGATCTGGCCTTCTCCCTCGACAGCGTCAGCGCCTCGGTGGCGGTCACCGATGCCCTGCCCCTGGTGGTGCTCGGCGGCGGCCTCGGCGTGGTGATGCTGCGCTTTTTGGCCGGTTGGGTGCTGCATTGGATGGAGCGCTTCGTGCACCTGGCCAACGCCGCCTACCTGACGGTGTTGGCGGTGGGGCTGAAGATGCTGGCCGCCAGCCTGGCGCCGGTGTTGGTGCCGGCTCCGGGGGTGCTGCTGCTCGGCATGGCGATCCTGTTCGGCTGGGGCTTCAGCCAAACCCGCGACCCCGCCTCGCCGCCGGTTCAGGCGGCACTGATCGGCGGCAGGGCGCCCTCCAGCTGCGGCAACGGCGTGTGCAACAACCCCAGCTTGACCAACCCCAACACCAACAGGCTGTAGGCGGTGGCGGTGGCCAGGCCCACCAGCAGCTCGCGACGCCGATCCCGCGGCGTGTCGTCGTCGCGGAACACCTCCAGGGCGCTGGATTGCAGCAGCAGGATGCCGGCCACGTTGCTCAGCCAGTAACCCAGCACCAGCCCCGGGGTGAACCAGGAGGGCTGCCAGACGGCCAGCAGGCGGGCCACCAGCCAGGCCACGGGCAGGTTGATCACCAGATCGTTCCACCAGCACAAGGGCGATAGCAGCCAGCCGAGCGCCAGCAGCACCAGCGCTTTGAGCTGCTGCAGCGGCGGCCCCTGCTGCAGGAAGCGCCGCAGGCGATCGAGGCCGCGCTCGAAGGCCTGACGCCTGGGAAGCAAACCGGGAGGAGGCATCGCAACGGCCAACAAAGAAGCGATTCTAAAGGAAGAACGTAAAACCGATCGGCAATAGGATGCTCTCTGTGATCACGCTCCCCGCCCTGCTGGCCCTCTGCCTGGCGCTGGCCCTGCCCGTTGCCTTGCTGCTGGGGCGCCTTCCCCTCGAACTGGCCGCCCTGGGGCTCGCCCTTGCTGCCGTGTTGGCGGGCTGGCTCAGCCCCGCCGAGGCCCTCGCCGGCTTCGGCAACCCCGCCACCCTCGCCGTGGTGGCGATGTTCGTGATCAGCGCCGCGGTGGTGCGCACCGGTGCCCTCGCCCCGATCGAGCGCTGGCTGGCCAGCTTCGCTCCCATCGGCCTGCCCGCCCAGCTGCTGCTGCTGGCGGCGGTGGTGGGCCCGCTCAGCGCCGTGCTCAGCAACACCGCCGTGGTGGCCATGTTCATTCCCCTGGTGGAGCGCTGGTGCCGCCGGCTCGGCCTGGCTCCGGCCCAGATGCTGATGCCCCTCTCATTTCTGACCGTGCTGGCGGGGGTCGGCACCCTGCTGGGCACCTCCACCAACCTGGTGGCCAGCAGCCTCTCGGCCCAGCTGGGCTACGGCGCCTTCCAGCTGTTGCAGTTCACCCCGATGGCCCTGGTCACCTACGGGGCCGGCGTGCTGGTGCTGCTGCTGGTGGCCCCCAGGGTGCTCAAGGGCTCGGCGCCGCTGCCGGTCGCCGAGGAGATCGTCAGCGATTACGGCATCCGCGATTATCTGAGCGAATTGCGCGTCAACGCCGCCTCGCCGCTGGTGGGCCAGAGCCTGGATGGCTCGCTGCTGCAGCACACCTTTGATTTGCGGGTGCTCGCCTTGATCCGCTCCCGGGCGCGGCTGACGCCACCCTTGGGCGACCAGCGGCTCTGCCCCGGCGACGTGCTGGTGGTGAAGGCTCGCCGCGAAGCCTTGTTGGCGCTCCAGGAGCAGGAGGGCCTCGACCTGCTGCCCGATGGTTGCCTGCAGCTGAACGTCGTTCCAGGCGCCTCACTCCAACCCGCCACCGCGATCCCTGGCTCCAGCCGCCTGGAGGCCACCCCGGCCCTCGCTCTCAGCGTGGTGGAAGCGGTGGTGCCCGATGGTTCGCCGCTGATCGGCCGCAGCCTGCGCGAGCTGCGCTTTGCCCAGCGCACCAACACCGCGGTGCTAGCCATCCGCCGCGCCGAGGAGGTGCTGCGCGATCGCCTCGGCCAGGTGGCCCTGCGCCTCGGCGACGCCCTGTTGCTGCAGGCCCCCGAGCCCTCGCTGCGGGCTCTGCAGGTCAGCGGCGATCTGCTGCTGGCGGAGCTGGCCGAAGCCCCCGATGACCGCCGCGATCGCCTGCCCTGGGCCGTGGGGCTGGCCGTGGCGATGCTGCTGCTCAGCCTCTGGCGCAGCGACGCCTTGGCGATCTGGGCGCTGCTGGCGGTGCTGGGCCTGGTGGCGGCCCGGGTGCTGACGCCCCAGGAGGTCTATGCCGCCGTGCGCTGGGAGGTGGTGGCCCTGCTGGCCGCCCTGTTGCCCCTGGCCCAGCTGGTCAGCGGCAGCGGCGTCGATCGGCTGCTGGTCACCGCCCTGGCGTCGGCTGCGGACCGCTGGCCGCCCTACGCCGTGCTGATCGGCTTCTACCTGGCCACCACCCTGGCCACCGAGCTGCTCTCCAACCAGGCGGCCGTGACCCTGATGCTGCCGTTGGCCCTGGGCATCGGCCGGGAGCTGGGCCTTCCTGCCCAAGCGGTGCTGGGGGTGGTGACCTTTGCAGCCTCCCACAGCTTTTTGACGCCGATCGGCTACCAGACCAACACGATGGTCTATGCCCTGGGCAACTACACGTTTCTCGACTTTCTGCGGCTCGGGCTGCCGCTGACCCTGGTGCTGGCCCTGCTGACCCCGGCCCTGGCCCTGGCGCTCTGAGGCGGAGCGAACGGGGGCCACAAGGGCGTGACTGAAAACACATTGTCCGGATCGGCTTACCGGTGATACTCGCCGCCATGACGTCTCTCTTCCTGACGGCCCATGGCCGCTGCCGTCTTCAGGAGGCGGAGGCCCTGGTTCTGGAATGGTTCGAAACCGAAGGACTCGAGCTGGTGCATTGCCAGGAGGGGGTCCTGATCGGCTGGGGTGAACCCGGTTGGATGCCCACCTCACCGCCCCAGCCCCTGGCGGTGGAGGTGGCCTTCTACAACCTGGAGGGCGGCTGGATTCAGGCCCGCTGGAACCTCCGCCTCGAGGAGGGAGCTGCCTGCCCCCGCTGGGCGGAGGCGCTGTTCGACGGTCTGCACCGCCTGCTCCAAGCGCAGCCGCGCTGGCAGATCGATGGACCATGAACCTCGATCAACTGCGCGTCTTTCTGGCGGTGGCCCGCCATCAACACTTCTCCCGCGCCGCCGATGAGCTCTACATCACCCAGCCGGCGGTCAGCGCTGCGGTGGCCAAGCTCGAAAACCACTACGGCGTGCGGTTGTTCCATCGCCTTGGCCGTCGCGTGGAGATCACCGATGTGGGCCGCTTCCTGCTCACCGAAGGCCAAGTGCTGCTGGAGCGCGTCGAGCTGCTGGAGCGCGGCCTGCACGATTTCAACACTCTCAAGCGCGGCGTGCTCAACCTCGGCGCCAGCCTCACGGTGGGCAACTACTGGCTGCCCTCGCGCCTCAAAGCCTTCTGGGATCAGCACCCCGACGTGGAGCTGCGCTGCAGTCTGGCCAATGCCGAGCAGGTGCTGGAGGGGATGGCCCGGGGCCAGTACGACCTCGGCTTCCTCACCGGCTGGCCCGACGGCGACCAGGCCCCGGAGCGCGACGGTCTGCTGGCGGCCGAGGTGGTGGGGCAGGAGCGCCTGGTGGTGGTGGTGGGGCGAGACCACCCCTGGTTCGGTCGGGAGGCGCTGCAACCCCGGCAGTTGGGCGAGAGCGCCTGGGTGATGCGGGAGAAGGGCTCGGGAGCCCAGTCGCTGCTGGAGCGGGTCTTGGCCGAGGTGGGCGTTGCGGTGGCGGCGCTGCCGGTCGCGCTGGTGCTGACCAGCAGCGAGATGGTGAAGGCGGTGGTGCTGCAAGGCGGCGGCGCCGCCGCCCTACCGGAGCCGATGCTGCGCCAGGAGCTGGAGCTGGGCCTGCTCTGGCCGATGTCGATCCAGGGCAGCTCGCGACACCGGCAACCGATCTGGATGGTGCAGCACCGCCAGCGCTATCGCTCCCGCCTGCTGAGGGCTTTCGAGACGATGATCCTCACCAGCGGCGGCGAGCCAGCCGCAACGCCAACGACGCTGACGTCGTCATCGCCATCAGCAACGCCAGCGCCGGCCATGACAGCGAACAGCAGCGGTGCCGGCGACCCCGCAGCTCAAAAGCTCCCCGGCGCGCGAAGCGCCTTGAGCAACCCTCAGACCCCCGGCCGCAGGCCCGCCAGGGCGCCGCTGTCGTGAAGGATGCGGAACCCCAGCCACATCAGCACGAACGGAAACAGGCGGCTGCCGTAGCGGCTGAGGGTGACGGCCACCCCGGGCAGCCGGGTGAGGCGAAACGACAACGTCAACCAGCACACCACCGCGGCATAGCAGACCAGCACGGTGAGCCCGGCGGCGACGGCGCTGCTGGTGCCCATCAAGGGGATGTAGACGGCCAGGTTGTTGCCGCCGTTGGAGATGGTGATCGTCGAGACCCGATAGGTGCGGCGCTGGCGCAGCACCGTGGCCAGGCTGGGGCGGCTGGAGCCGTAGCCATCCCGTTGGGGCTGCAAGATGGCGGCCGCTGAGGGCTGCCGCAGCCCCGTCGGTCGAATCCCCGTCGGTCGAATCCCTGTCGGTTGCGGCGCCGACGGTCGCAGCAGCTCGATCAAACTGGCCAGACCGATCAGGATCGGCAGCAACCCCAGCCAGCCCGTGAACGCGATCGGCACGGTTTCGGCCAGCAGCCGGCTGGCCAGAAAGCTGGTGCCGATCAGGACCGTAAACCCCAGCAGCTCCCCCACCACCACGTGAATGGGTCGAAAATCGCGGTTGGTTTCACTGAAGAAACCCGTCAAGTAAATGTTGTCATCAAAGGTGGTCGCCATCGCCACGGCCAACGCCGCCTGCAGGTTGCCGATCAAGGGCTCCATGCCATCGGGAGACGCCGGCGTCAGGATGCGGACTGACCCTATGCAGCTGTCGCTCATGAACCCGTGAATCCAGGCACAGCCGGATGTATCCGGAACAGCGCGGCCGATAGGCCAGCTGGTGTTAGCTGGCTGCAGTCCTCCGGTCGCGCTTGCTGCCTGCTCCCCTCTGGCGCCCGCTGCTGGGCGTGGCGGCTGGAACCCTGGCGACGCTGCTGCTGGGCGCCCTCGCCCAGCGCCTGCCGGCGGGATCCCGCTCGCTGGAAACGGTGGGATTGTTCCTGCTGTTTCTGCTCACCTGCCTGCTGCTGGATCGGCTGGCGCGCTATCGCCAACACCAGCAAGGTGCTGGCGTCACCGAACAGAAGCAGGCGCGGCGCTTGGGCCAATTGCGCGTCGGCGTGCCGGAGGGTTTGGTGCATCTGGAGGCCCTGCGCCAGCAACGGCGCCTGGAACAGCGCCTGGCCCCCCTTGGCGTCACGGTGGACTGGTGCGAGTTCCTTTCCGCCTCCAGCCTGCTGCAGGCCCTCAACAGCGGCGCGATCGACTTCTGCGGCGGCGGCGGCACCCCCAGCGTGTTCGCCCAGGCGGCTGAGCTGCTGTTCGTGCGGGTCGCTCGCGACAAGTACACCAACCCCGGCGGTGAAGCGCTGCTGGTGGCCAGCGAGTCACCGATCCAGCGGCTGGCGGACCTGCGCGGTTGCCGCGTCGCGGTGGAGGAGGGCTCCACCGCCCATTACGTGCTGGTGCGAGCCTTGCGCCATGCCGGCCTGGAGCCCGGCGCCGTCGAGATCGTGTTCCTCAACCGCTCCGAGGCCCTGCCGCAGTTCCAGGCCGGCACTGTGCAGGCCTGGTCGGTGTGGGTGCCCTATGCCGATTCGCCGCGTCGCAAGGCCTATCCCGGCCGCTCGATCGCCAGCCTCCAGGATCTCTTCGGCGATGATCCCAGCCTGCATCTGCCCACGCTCTATTACGCCGCACCGGAGCTGGTGCGCAGCTTTCCAGAAATCCTCAAGTTGGTGTTGGAAGAGATCAATGAGGCCGGAGCTCAGGTGAATCGCGACCATCTGATGGCCGTGGAGCGACTGCGCGATCAGCTCCAGATCAGTGATGACTGGCTGGAGCGGCTGCGCACCATCAGCTCGGAGCGTTCGGTGGTGCCGCTCGATCACCGCTGTCTGGACGGCTTGCAGCAACAGGCGGATGTGCTGCGTGAGCTGCGGCTGATCCCCAGGCGCATCAAAATTGCAGACGGCACCTACAGCCTGATCATGCGCCAAAACTGGACGTACTAAATCATGCCAATCCGGTTGCTAATCCTGGATTTGAGCGGAAGTTCTGCGTTTCGGGGCGGCAGCACTACAAATCAGACTGACGCCCAGACGAAGTGCGAATCAGCGGCGAGGACAGATCACTCGAAACTGCGAATGGCACGTGGCCGCAGGTAGAGAGTCGAACCATTGTGCAAGCCGTTGCGGTGGCTTTGCACCCACTCCCGCGGCAGTTGGGCCTGCAGCTGATGGCCGGTATCGAGCTGCAACTCCACGTGTACATCCCGACCCAGATGCACCAACCGCCGCACCCGGGCGGGCGTGCAACGCTCCGACGGCTCCTCCAGCAGCTCGAGATCATGGGGCCGAATGTAGAGAGACTCACCGCCGTTTTCCCTGGCCAGCCCGCCATCTCGGGCTGCGCCGGCCTGGGCGCTGTCGAGCGCATCGGCGGGCAATACATTCACCTCGCCAACAAACTTCATCACAAACGGCGTCTGCGGATTCTCATAGATCTCTACCGGCGAACCGATCTGCTCGATGCGCCCCTCATTCATCACCACGATGCGGTCGGCCACCTCCATCGCCTCCTCCTGGTCGTGGGTCACGATCACGGTGGTCACGCCGGTCTCCTCCTGGAGCCGGCGCAACCAACCGCGCAACTCCTTGCGCACCTTGGCATCGAGGGCGCTGAACGGCTCATCCAGCAGCAGCAGGCGCGGCTGCACCGCCAGGGCCCGAGCCAGCGACACGCGCTGACGCTGACCACCGGAGAGTTGGGAGGGGTAGCGATTGCCGTAGCCCCCCAGCTGCACCAACTGCAGCAGCTCCTCCACCCGATGGCGGATCTTGTCTCGAGACCAACGCCGCAGCTCCAGCCCAAAGGCCAGGTTCTGGCGCACGGTGCGGTGCTTGAACAGGGCGAAATGCTGGAACACGAAGCCCACCTGCCGCTCCTGGGTGGTGAGGCCGGTGACCTCCTGGCCGTTGATGAACACCTGACCGGAATCCACCTGCTCGAGGCCGGCGATCATGCGCAACAACGTGCTCTTGCCGCAACCGGAAGGGCCCAGCAACGCCACCAGGGCGCCGCTGGGCACATCGAGGCTGAGCGCATCGATGGCGCGGAAATCACCGAAGGCCTTGCTGACCTGGCTGACGCGAATGCCCATGGGTCTTCAGCGGTGGGATGGACGGGTGAGACGCCGATGGGGTCGCGTCTCGGTGACGCCCTGGGCGAACGCTCCGAGGGCAACTTTGCCAGCCTGCGGGCTGGCGGGTCGGGACGGTGTGCCTTCAACCAGCCAAGCCTGTAGCCGCGACTACAGCATCCCCGGCCGCGAGCCAGGCGTGACACCGGCCGTCTCCCGATTCGCCGCCAACAGCCGTCGCAGACGGCGGCTCAGGGGCGGGAGCGGCGCCCCGACAACCCGATCGGCGCGGGGCTGATCATGCGGTCTCAGCCGCTGATCTCTTCAACCCACGGGCTGCAACTGGCGAGGTGGTGCTGGTAACCGAGTGCTCACCAAAAAGGCGGCGGCCACCAGCAAGGATGAGGTCCACAGACAGGCCTGCAGGCCGCCAACGAGAAACAGGGCACCGGAAAGCACGGTGCCGAGCAGGCGACCGGCGGCGTTAGCCATGTAATAAAAGCCGACATTCAGGCTGACATCCTCGGCTTCTGTATAGGCAAGAATCATATAGCTGTGAATCGAGGAATTCATCGCGAACACCACCCCGAAGGCGGCCAGCCCCACCACCACCGCCACGCCGGGATGTCCCACCTGGCGCCACAGGGCGATGGCGATCAGCGCCGGGATCGCCGTGAGCAAAGCGCTCCAGAACTCCACCGCCTTGACCCCGGGGGGGCCGCTCTGGCCCCAGCTGCGGCGCAGCGCCGGCGCCGATCCCTGCACAATCCCGTAGCCGATCACCCACAGGCCCATAAAGCCGCCCACCTCCCAGTAGCGCCAGCCCAGCACCGCCTGCAGAAACACCGGCAGCGCCACCACAAACCACACATCGCGCGCACCGAACAGAAAGAAGCGCGCCAGAGAGAGCACGTTGATGCCCT
>CAYOCW010000067.1:0-10367 GCA_964402615.1 uncultured Cyanobium sp.
CGGTGATCACGGCCACCCAGATGCTGGATTCGATGGTGAGCTGTCCACGACCGACCCGGGCGGAGGTGAGCGATGTGGCCAACGCCATCCTTGACGGCACCGACGCTGTGATGTTGTCCAACGAAAGCGCTGTGGGCGACTATCCGGTGGAAGCGGTCAGCACCATGGCCACGATTGCCCGGCGCATCGAACGCGACTACCCGCGTCGCGTGCTCGACAGCCACATGGCCACCACGATCCCCAACGCCATCTGTCAGGCCGTCAGCAGCATCGCCCGCCAGCTCAACGCCGCGGCGATCCTGCCGCTCACCAAGACCGGTTCCACGGCGCGCAACGTCAGCAAGTTCCGCCCGAGCACGCCGATTCTGGCCATCACCGGCGATGTGCGGGTGGCTCGCCAGCTGGAGCTGGTCTGGGGTGTGAATCCCCTGCTTGTGCAAGAGCAGGCCTCCAGCAGCGCCACGTTCAGCGTGGCCATGGGCGTGGCACGGGAGCAGGGGCTGCTGCGGGAGGGCGATCTGGTGGTCCAGACAGCCGGGACCATCTCGGGCGTGAGCGGTTCCACCGATCTGATCCGGGTTGGGATCGTGTCTGCGGTGCTGGGCCGGGGCATCGGCATCGGCAACGGCTCGATCAGCGGCAGGGTGAGGTTGGCCACCTCTCCCGAGGAGGCTTCGCGGTTGGAGTATGGCGAAATCCTGGTGGTGCGTGAAACCAGCGCCGCCTACCTGGACGCGATCCGCAAGGCCCGCGGTCTGATCGCCGAGGAGGATGGTCGGCATAGCCATGCGGCGGTGATCGGCGAGCGGCTTGGCATCCCCGTGATCGTGGGGGTGCTGAATGCCACCCGGGAGCTGCGCCAGGGAGAGATTGTCACCCTCGAACTGCACGAGGGTGTCGTCCATCGCGGCACCCGCAATCCCCTTAGCGTGAATCGCTGATTCCCCACCGCCCGCAAGCCTTGGCTTCCCGCCTCCCCTTCGCTGAAACGGTGCAGATGGCGCTGACCACGCTGCGCACCAACCGGATGCGAAGTCTGCTGACCATGCTGGGCATGGTCATCGGCAACAGCTCGGTGATTGCGCTTGTGGGCATCGGCCAAGGCGCCAAGCAATTGGCGGAGGACCAGCTCAACACCCTTGGCGCCAATGTGCTGTTTGTGGTGCCGGGCAGCAACGACACGCGGCGCCAGGGCATCGAGTCACCGCGCACTCTGGTGCTGGAGGATGCGGAGGCGATCGCCAGCCAGGTGCCGAGCGTGCGCCGCGTGGCCCCCCAGATCACGCGCAGCGAGGTGGTTCAAGCCGGTTCCAACAGCACCAGGGCTTCGGTATCCGGCATCACCCCCGCCTTCTTGAGCGTGCGCCGCATTGATGTGGCCAAGGGTCGAGGCATCAGCGACAGTGATCTTCGCAGTGCCCGCAGCGTGGTGCTGATTGGCCCTGATCTCCGTGATCGCCTGTTCCCGCAGGGCGGTGGCCTCGGTCGCCGCGTGCGCATTGCCGCTGGCTCTTACGAGGTGGTGGGCATCTTGGCGTCGAAAGGAGCGGTGTTTGGTGTCAATCAGGACGAAGCCGCCTACATTCCTCTGTCAACCATGGTGAGTCGGCTGAGCGGTCGCGATCCCACCTATGGCGTCAGCCTCAGCTTCATCAGTGTCGAGGCGCGGGATGAACAAAGCACCGGAGCTGCCAGCTTCCAAATCACCAACCTGCTGCGCCAGCGGCACCGTCTGTTGCGGGAGGACGACTTTGCCGTCCGCTCCCAGAAGGATGCTCTGACGATCGTGGGCAGCATCACCGACGGGCTGACCCTGCTGTTGGCGGCGATCGGTGGTGTTTCGTTGTTGGTGGGTGGCATCGGCATCATGAATATCATGTTGGTCTCAGTGACGGAACGCACCGCTGAGATCGGCCTGCGCAAGGCCTTGGGGGCGCGTCGGTCCGATGTGCTGTTGCAGTTCCTGGTCGAATCGCTGGTCCTTGGCTGTCTCGGCGGTGTGTTCGGGGCGGCGTTGGGGATGGGCGCTGTCAATGCGGTGGCGTTGTTGTCGCCTCTGCCGGCGCAGATCGGCCCCGTCGCCGTGCTGGTGACCGTCGGACTCTCAGGTTCGATCGGCTTGGCCTCGGGCGTGATCCCTGCTCGGCGGGCAGCGCGCCTCGATCCGATTGTGGCTCTGCGCAGTACCTGATCCGGCAACCCTTTCGCTGGAACTTGTCAAGTCCGGCAATCAGCACCAGAGGCGCGAACCGATGCTTGTCCGCGCCGGCGCAGCGGACGACTCCTCGATGCCAGGTCAGTGGGAGGGCGCAGCAGATCTGGGCCGCAGCGCGGCAGGCCGAAAGGAAGCATCGGCCACCAGTCCCTGTCGCCGGAGCTGCAAAAGAAATGCTTAAGCAGGTCAAAAGGTTGTCTCGGTCACCAAATGCAAGTCGGACTCAATGGCTAGATGGGAAAGCCCTGTCGTCTGTTGCCATGGTCAACGCCATCCCCTGCCAGGAGACCCACAGCGACAGCGCCCGTCTGAGCGAACCTCCCAGCCCCTACCCTTTCACGGATCCGTCCGCCCACGACCCCCTCTTGAGCACCTTGACCATGACACTCCCGGATCTGCCGCTCTGCAAGCATGACCCCATGGCCTGCGGCTATCGCAACGCCAGCGACCGGATGGTCATCGTTCGCTGCATCGGCCCGGGCGAGTTCTTCCTGGAGCGGGTGGTGTTTCCCTTTGAGCTGCTGAGCTTTGAGTGCCCTCCCTCATCCGATGTGCAGATCTGGACCCATGGGATGGGTGGCGCCGAGTTGCTCGAAACCCTCCAGGCTGATGCGTTGCTGATCGAGTCCGCCGTCACCACACCGCGGCCCCTGCCCCTGGACGATCTGAACCCCTGGGCCAGGGCCAGCTAAGAAGTCCCTGACGTCGCCAGCCATGCCAGCCCCTGGCCCCGACCAGGGGCTTTTTCATGGTTTCAGCCCAGCAACCGTGCGCTCAGGGGCTCAGCGGCTTTACACTTGTTCAAAATCCCTGACTCCCCATGAATCAGCGCTGGCGTCTCCTCGCCCTCTGGCTGCTGCCCTTGGCCGTGGCGGCGTTTCTCGGTTGGCAATTGATCGGTAGCAGCAGCACGGGCCTTCGCGGCGCCGGCAGTAGCGACGGCAGCGCCCGCAACACCGCCGTCGCGCGCATGAGTTACGGCCGCTTCCTCGACTACGTCGATGCCGGGCGGGTCACGGCCGTGGACATCTTTGATGGTGGTCGCTCCGCGGTGGTTGAAGCGGTGGACCCCGATCTGGACAACCGGGTGCAGCGCCTGCGAGTTGATTTGCCCGGGGTTGCCCCCGAATTGGTGAACCGTCTCAAGGATCAAGGCATCAGCTTCGACATCCATCCCCCGCGCCAACCCTCGCCATTGCTGGGGCTGCTGGGCAATCTGCTGTTCCCGCTGCTGCTGATTGGCTCGCTGATTTTTCTGGCGCGCCGCTCCTCCGGCATGCCTGGCGGCCCTGGACAAGCCATGCAGTTTGGTAAGACCAAAGCAAGATTCCTGATGGAGGCCGAAACTGGTGTCAAGTTTCAGGATGTTGCTGGTGTTGAAGAGGCCAAACAGGATTTACAAGAGGTGGTCACCTTCCTGAAGACTCCAGAGCGCTTCACGGCGGTCGGTGCCAAGATTCCCAAAGGCGTACTGCTGGTGGGGCCCCCAGGAACTGGCAAAACTCTGCTGGCCAAGGCGATTGCGGGTGAGGCGGGCGTCCCATTTTTCTCGCTCTCGGGATCTGAATTTGTGGAGATGTTTGTGGGTGTCGGCGCCAGCCGTGTCCGCGATCTGTTTAAGCGCGCCAAGGAGAATAGCCCCTGCTTGATTTTTATCGATGAAATCGATGCTGTCGGGCGCCAGCGCGGTGCCGGCATCGGCGGTGGCAACGACGAACGTGAGCAGACCCTCAATCAGCTGCTTACTGAAATGGATGGTTTTGAGGGTAACAGCGGCATCATCATCATCGCCGCCACCAACCGAGCCGATGTGCTCGACTCAGCCCTGATGCGTCCTGGCCGTTTCGATCGCCAGGTGATGGTGGACGTGCCCGACATCAAGGGCAGGCTCTCGATTCTTCAGGTGCATAGCCGCAATAAGAAGTTGGCGGATGACGTCAGCCTTGAAGCGATTGCCCGCCGGACTCCTGGCTTCTCTGGAGCTGATCTCGCCAATCTCCTCAACGAAGCAGCAATCCTGACGGCACGTCGCCGCAAAGAGGCCACCACCCTGGCCGAGATCGATGATGCTGTGGATCGGGTGATTGCTGGCATGGAGGGTAAACCGCTGACCGATGGCCGTAGCAAGCGCTTGATCGCTTATCACGAGGTGGGCCATGCTCTGGTCGGTACGTTGGTCAAGGCGCATGACCCGGTTCAGAAGGTCACCCTGATCCCGAGGGGACAGGCTCAAGGCCTGACCTGGTTCTCACCGGATGAAGAGCAGATGCTGGTCAGCCGTGCTCAGCTGCGGGCGCGCATCATGGGTGCCCTGGGTGGCCGTGCCGCTGAAGATGTGGTGTTTGGCCATGAGGAGGTCACCACAGGGGCCGGTGGCGATATCCAACAGGTCGCTTCCATCGCTCGTCAGATGGTGACGCGCTTTGGCATGAGTGACATCGGTCAGTTCTCCTTGGATGCTGGTAGCCAGGAAGTGTTCCTTGGCCGTGATCTGATGACCCGCAGTGATGGGTCGGACGCCATGGCCACACGTGTTGATCAAGCCGTTCGTCACATCGTTCAATCTTGTTATCAAGAAACTGTTCAACTAGTGGCTCAACACAGATCCTGTATGGATTTGTTGGTTGAAATGTTGATCGAAAAAGAAAGTCTTGATGGCGACGAGTTTCGAGCCGTCGTATCGGAGTTCACAACGATTCCAGAAAAGGAACGCTTCTCGCCGATCCTGGCTGCAGCTAGCCGTTAATCCGTCACAAGCAAAGAAGCATGAATGCTCGGAGGTGATTGATCACCCCCGAGCTTTTTGTGTCTGTTGTCGATGTCGTCAACCAAGGGTGTTCAATTTGGTCAAGAGCACCCGAGCAGGCTCAGACCGGCCTCACCGGGCGTTTGTCGATCACTTTGTCGATCAATCCATACTGGATGGCTTCATCGGGTGACATGAAGAAGTCGCGGTCGGTATCTTCTTCAACGCGCTCAAGAGGCTGGCCGGTCCGATCAGACAACTCCTGATTCAACTTCTTTTTAAGATAGAGAATTTCGTCCGCTTGGATGCGGATGTCGCTGGCTTGGCCGCGGGCCCCTCCCAGTGGTTGGTGGATCATGATGCGGGAATGGGTGAGGCTGCTGCGTTTGCCCTTGGCGCCAGCGCAGAGCAGAAACGCACCCATGCTGGCGGCCAAACCAACACACACGGTTTGAACATCTGGCTTGATATGCTGCATCGTATCAAAAATTCCCAGGCCATCATAGACCGATCCGCCCGGTGAGTTGATGTAGAGGAAAATGTCTTTGTCCGGATCGTCGGCTTCGAGGAACAGCAGCTGTGCGACGACCCTGTTGGCCGATTCTGCTGTCACGGGTTCGCCGAGAAAGATGATTCGTTCCCGCAGCAATCGCGAGTAGATGTCAAACGCCCGCTCACCGCGACCCGACTCTTCGATCACGATCGGGATCATGAAATTCATGCCGTACTGGCGCAATCTTAGCCAGCCCGGGGCCGACCGAGGCCCGCTGACGATGGTTTCAGGGGATGACCGCCACCTGGTTCGCCACGACAGCGCTAGGGTCTACCGGCCAGCCCGGATCCCCTGCCCGCGTGAGCGAAGCCCTCACCGTTGCCGACAGCAAACGCGCCTTTCATCGCGCTTTTCCCCATGTGATCGCTCCCCTCTACCGCCGCCTGGTGGACGAGCTGCTGGTGGAACTGCATCTGCTCAGCCACCAGCGGGGTTTTCAGCCCGACCCCCTGTTCGCCGTCGGCGTGGTGCAGGTCTTTGACAGCCTCAGTCGGGGCTACCGGCCCGAAACGCAACGAGAACCCCTGTTCCAGGCGTTGTGCAGCGCCTGTGGCTACGACGCCACCGCGCTGCGCGCCCAGGCCGAAGCCGCGATCCAAGCCATGGGACATCACAGCGTCGAGGCGGTGCGCGGCTGGGTGGAACAGCAGGGCGAGGGGGCGCCGCAGCCGCTGGCGGCGGCCCTGCGCGGCATCCGGCGCGATGATTTCCACTACTCACGCCTGATGGCCGTCGGCCTGCTCTGCCTGCTGGAGCAGGCCCAGGGAGCCGACAGCCTGGAGCCCCAAGACCTGCGCAAGGCCGCCCACGATCTCGGTGCGGCGATGGGCCTGTTGCGGGATCGGCTCGACAAGGACCTCAGCCAGTACGCCGGCACGCTGGAAAAGATGGCTCAGGCCGTGGAGCTGATGGAGGAGACCGTGGCCGCCGAGCGGCGCCGCCGCGAACGCCAGGAGATCAGCGCCGCTCCACCTGAAGCTGCCCCGTCAGCTGGCTGAAGGCCGCCTCGCTCCCCCTGCCCAAGCGGGCCGTTGCTTGCATCTGCAGCTGTCCTGCCCGTCGCACCAGCTCGGGCAGCTGGTCTGGCAGCAGGCCGAGCTCCGCCAGGGCCCGGGGCTGCAGGCGCAGCCGCATCAGGCTTGTCCCCGGGCGTTCGCCCAGCCGCTCCAACGCCGGGGGCGGTGCCGGTGCGGCCCCGACGAACAGCACGAGGTTGCTGGATCCGGCTCGGCTGGGGAGCCAGCGCCAGCCGCCCAGCAGATCGCCGTTGGCGCGCGTCCAGAGGCTCAGCCCGGGCGTGCGCGTCGCGCTGGCAGCGGACACCCCGGGGCTGGCAGGGGTCGATCGTGCCGCCGTTGGGGGCTTGCCGGGCTCTTGCAGCCCCTGCTCCGCCAGGCTGTCACCGATGCGCTGTAACACCGGTTGCCAGTCGGCCGGAGGGCCCTCCAGCGCCAGCTGCAGTTCCATACCGGCCAGGAAGGGCCCCTGGCGCAGCGGTCGCAACCACAGCCGGAACGGTGCCCGCTCCAGCCGCTCCAGCCGCTGGCGGTCGACGCCATAGCGCTCGGCGAGGGGGGTGCGGATCAGGTCCCGACTCACCAACCCCTGCAACAACGGTTGCAGAGCCGATCCATGCAGATCCAGCAGCACCCCCTCGCCCAGGGGGGGCAACTCGCCCGTGGCGGGACTCCACGGGGGTGGCGCCGTCTGCAATCCATCCACGGCCGTGGTCTGACCCTGCCACAGCAGCCGGTTTCCGGGGGCGATGCCGAGGCTGAGGCATCCCTCCTGGTAACGCTGGAACAGGGGAGCGATCGGGCCCAGCATGGCCCCGAGCGCTGTGGGGGTCCAAAACACAGCCTGGCCGCCCTGCAGCTGCTCGACGCATTGGCGCCGCAGACCCCGAACCGGCCGTTGACGAGGCAGCAGCGCATCGCGCAGCAGGCGGCGCGCCAGGGGATCGGGGGCTAGCACCAGCAGGTTGCCCACCCGCAGGGCACGCTGTTCGATCAGTTGGCGCCCGGCGGAGGAATCCCGCACCAAGCTGGCGAGCGGGACCGAGGGAACGGGGATCGCCAGGTAGGCCGCCCCATCGGCATGGGGGCCCCAAAGCTGCCACCAGCTGCGCCGTTGCAGACGCCACAGCCTGCCGCCGAGCGCATCGCCGAGCCGCTCGCGCCAGAGCTCCGGCAGCCGCCGCTCCGGCATGGCCGGAAAGCTCTGCAGCAGGCTGGCGACGACCATCAGCTGCTCCAGCCCCTGGGCCTTGGGCCGGGGCCAACGGCTCAACCACCAGGCCGGCAAGGCCACCAACAGCAGGATGGTGAGGCTGGTGAGCGGCAGGGGCGGACGGCGGGGAAGCCGCGGCGCGGTTGTGGTCATGGCGGCGACACTCCCGGCTGACCGTAGAGGGTGGCGCGCTGCCGCACCGGCCGCCCGCGGTCGAGGGCCGCCTGACGCAAGGCTTGGACCGACTGACGGGTGCCGCCGCGCGCCCCCGCCATCGTGGTGATGTGCTCCTCCATCAAGGTGCCGCCCAAGTCGTCGCAGCCCCAGTCGAGGGCCTCGGCCGCCACCGGCAGGGTGAGCTTCACCCAGCTGGGCTGGTGATGGGGAATCCAGGGCCCCAGCAACAGCCGGGCCTGGGCGCTGAGCCGCAGCATGGCGCGGCCATCGGGCTGGTCGCGGCCGACCCGCTGGCGCAGGGGCGTTGGCGCGGCAGCACCAACGAAGGGCAGCAGCACAAACTCGGAGAACCGGCCGGTCCCGGCCGCCAGCGCCTGGCGTTGCAAGGCCATCAGGCTGAGCAGATGGGCGGCCCGGTCGGCGGCTGACTCCAGATGGCCCGCCAGCAGTGTGCTGGTGGACCAGATGCCGCGGCGATGCACCTGCAGCATCACCGCCAGCCAGGCGCGGGAGCTGAGCTTTTCCGGGCAGATCAGCCGCCGCACCCGATCGCTGAGCACCTCAGCAGCGGTGCCGGGCACAGAACCAAGGCCCGCCCCCTGCAGCCGTTCCAGCACACAATCCAAGTGGATGCCATCGCGTTCGGCGATGAACAGCAGCTCCTGGGGTGAAAAACCGTGCAGATGCAGTCCCGGCGCGGCCTCGGCCAGGGCCCGCAGCATCTGTTCGGCGTGGCGCAGGTGCGAGCCCTCCAGCTGGGCCCGGGGGTCGAGACCCGCTTGGAGACAGAGTTCGGTGGCGCCCTCCGCCGCTGCCTCGGCCGCCCGCTGCTGCAATGTCTCCAGCGGCAGCCGAAAAGCACCGGAGGCTCCTTCATCGCGCCGGAAGGCGCAGAAGCCACAGCGCAGTTGGCAGTGGTTGCTGGCATTGAGATTGCGATTGACGACATAGGTGACCGTGTCGCCGACCTGGGCGCGACGGCAGGCGTCGGCGCTCTGCCGCAGCTGTTCATCCTGCCCCGGTCCCGAGCCCGGATCACCCCTCTCCAGCAACGCCAGAGCCAAGCCCGCCAGGGGGCTGGCCCTTAGGGCTGCATCGGCGTGATCGCGATCTGGCTGCTGCTGCTCCAGCCGTTGCTGGAGCTCCAGCAACGCGGCGAGCAGTTCGGCGAGGGGTAGAGCGCGCCAAGGCTCTGCCTGGTCCATCCCGGGGGGGTGGACCAGGCTTTGACCGGCGAGCCTCCAGGCCCGGGGGCAGATCCAGGATGGTTCGCTGGAACGCTGGCTCAAGGTTTGGTCTGGGCCTTGCGGCGGCGGCGGTCACGCCACTCGACGCTGGACAGATACAGAACCCCGCCACTCACGAAGATCAGCAGGGCCGTGGCCAAGACGGCGAGCAGTCCGTTGGCGCTGAACAGCTCAGAAGGGAATGCTGTTGTCACCGCGGCGACCCCAGACCACCATGGCGATGGAGAAGCTGAATGTGGCGGCTAGGGAGGCCCAGCCCAGGGTGATCAGCATCGGCGATCGGCAGCAACTTGGCGCATGATACGCAGAGCACCCCCCGCCGTTGCCGCTAGCCATGGCCGCGCTCACCGCCGTTCACCGTTCCGCCGCTGCGGCGCCGCTGCCGGGGAGCGGTCGGCTGCCGGCGCGGGCCAGCACAGCGGCAACCCCCACGGCCGTGCAGGAGCGCAGCCGGGTGCGCAGCCCTTACCCCAACTACCGCATCACGGTGCTCGACGACAATGTCAACACGTTTCAGCATGTGGTGGACTGCCTTGTGAAGATCTTGCCGGGGATGCAGCCGGATCGCGCCTGGGAGCTCGCCCACCGGATCGATCGCGAGGGGGCGGCAGTGGTGTGGACGGGCCCCCAGGAGCAAGCGGAGCTGTATCACCAGCAGCTTGGGGCCCGGGGACTCACCATGGCCCCGCTGGAACGGGCCTGACCACAGCTGCTGGAGTCAAGGGTGGGGTTGCTGGCATGGGGCGGCTGGTGATCACCCATAGCACCTATCTGGAGGGGCTGATCCCGCTGCTGCGGCGCCTGGCCGCACAGCAGGGGATCGACACGGTGACCCCGGCTGTGATCGCGCGCGTGCGCGGTCGCTCGCCGGTGCTGACCCTGCGGATCTCCAGCCCGATACGCGGCGGCCACAAGCTGGTTGCTCGACGCGGCAGCACGGCTCAGGAGGTGTTTGTGGTCACCGATTGGCCGCGTCAGCGCCTGCAGGACTGGCTGGCGGCACAAAACGGATGAAGGCGGTGCCGCAGCCGGGCAAAAGGGTTGGACCACCGTGCCGTCTTGCCCCAGTGTTTCGACCTGGAAGAACCAGAAGGGGGGTCAGGGGCGGAGCGCCGTTTCCAGCTGCGAGGCCGGCCTACGTTGCTGTCGCTGAAGACCCCCCATGTCGAAGAGGGAGTCAGATCAGAAAACTGTGAAAGG
>CAYOCW010000068.1:0-7130 GCA_964402615.1 uncultured Cyanobium sp.
CCGCAGCGCCTGGCGCTCCGGCTCGCTGGCCATGATGCCGCCGCTGAGGCGCTCCGGATCATGCAGGTCCCGATCCTCCGGAGCGATGTTGAAGTCGCCCGCCAGCAGCAGCGGCTCCTCGCCAAGCTGGCTCAGGGCTGCGAGATAGCGCTGCAGGCAGGCCAACCAAGCGAGTTTGTACTGGTACTTCTCGGAACGCAGCGATGAGCCGTTGGGCACGTAGAGATTGAGCACCCGCACGCCCTCGATGCGAGCGCTGATCAGCCGTTTCTGCTCGCTGAGCTCAGCGGCAGCGGCATCGGCGAGCAGGGCCGAGAAGCCGACATGCACATCCTCGATCGGCAGGCGGCTGAGGATGGCGACGCCGTGGTAGGCCTTCTGGCGGCTGATCGCGGCGCTATGGCCGAGGGACGGGAAGGCTTCATGGGGGAACAGGGAATCGACCACCTTGGTTTCCTGCAGGCAGAGCACCTCGGGGCCATCGGTCTCCAGCCAGGCGCGGATCTGATCGAGCCGGGTGCGCACGGAGTTGACGTTCCAGCTGGCGATGCGCATGGGAAGCGGGGCGAGAGAGGACGGCTGGATCGCGATCCGATCACGACGCGACCGTCGGAGTTGAACCTCTGGACACGCGAACCTCCGTACGATGGTCCCATCAGGGTTGGTGACGCCAGCCCCGGCGTTTCGCCTCTGTCCCGTCAGGGTCTTGCACACCATGCCCCGCTCCTCGCCCCAGCTCCGACCTCGCTCCGCATCGCGACTGCGCTGGCTGCTGATCGCCCTGGCCAGCCTGGTGTCAGCGCTGCTGTTCGCCCCGGGGTTTTTGAATCAGCCGTCGGTCGAGGCCCAGCAGGCGGGCTATGGCCAAACCATGGGCAGCTCGCTGCCGGAGCGGCAGTTCTACGACTATGGCCCCGGCACCCCGTCCTCGTCGTCCGGCACCGGTGGGGGCTCGCTGCTCAACTCCACCAACCCGATGGATCTGATGAACAAGCTGCGCAAGGCCAACTCCCTCGACGACGCCACCTCGCCAAGCTCCGCCATCGATCAGGCGCTCAAGGATTTGGAGGCGAATTCGGCGGCGGCGCCTTCACGGTCGGGGTCCGGCCCGACCGTGAAGGCGCCCTGAGGGTTTCCAGCCCCCAGCTGGCGGCGAGCCGATCCAAGCGCGGATCGGCAGCGGCCGGATCCGGGCTGCGCAACCGCGCTTGCGCCAAAGCGTCCTGGGCCGCCGCGAGGTTGCCCTGGTCGTGCAGCCACAAGGCCAGGGCCAGCAAGGGCCGTTGATCGGTGGGGAAGAGCCTGGCCAGCTCCAGGTAGGTGGCCCGGGCTTCGGTCGCTTCGCCCCGCTTCTGCTGCAGTTCTGCCAGCAACAGGCCCAAATCCAGGGCTTGCAGCTGAACGCCGGGGCTGATGGCGCTCTTGTAGGCGGCCTTCACCTCCGCTTCCGCGGCCGCCGCCTGGCCCGCCTCAATTTTCAGCAAGGCCATCAGCTGCAGGGCTTCCACCTGGTTGGGCCAGCGGCTGAGGATCTGGCGCAACTCCCGTTCGGCACCAACCCGGTCGCTGCTGGCGCGGCGCAGTTCCGCCAGCATCAACCGCAGGGGCCAGCGATCGGGTTGGCGATCGGCCAGGGGTTCCAGCAGAGCGATGGCCTCGGCGCGGCGGTTGAGCGCCACCAGCAGCTCCAGCAGTCGCTGGCGCTGTCGATCCGTGGCGTCGGGACGGCTGAGCTGCTGGCGCAGGCTGGCGACCTCCCGCTCCAACCGCTGCAGGCGACCATCGGGCCTGGCTGGGCCGAGCTGGCCCTGCCGCCCCAACCACCAGCCGAGGCCGAGGGCTGGCACGATCAGCAGCAGCGCCAGCAGAACGGACGGAAGGCGCAGAGGGCGTGGGGGCGTGGTTGGCGGCATCCGCGTCAGCTGGCGTTCGAGTGGGCGAAGCTGGAGCCGGTCTGCCGGAGATTACTGGCCGCGCTGGCTACATTGACCGGGTGGACCTGACTCCACCGACCGCGCCCTTCACCTTGAGGCCCTCCCTTTCTCCATGCGCCAGCATCCGATCTCCCCGGTCACCGAGCCGACGCAGTACCGGGCCATCGGTGTGGTGCGGGGCCGCTTTGAGCCTGTCGACCCCGACCAACTCACCCGCGGAGTGATCCGCACCGCCGATGGCAGCGAGCTGGAGGCGGTGGTGCTGGGGCGGCTGCTCACCCTGATGCGCCGCCACCTCGACCTGGCATTGCCGCATTTGTGGGTGGTCTATCCCCGCAACCGCGAAGAGGGGAAGCTGCATTTGCAGATGGTCGGCGTCTGGGAACCCAGCACCCTGACCCCCGCGGAGACCGCGGTCGCCGCCACGCCGGCCACGGCTCGGCCGTCCCCAGCGCCAACCGCGTCGCCAACCGCGTCGCCAGCCGCCAGCGACGAGGCCAGCGCCGCTGTCGCCGAAGTCGCCACGGCGGCGGAACCCAGCGACACGCTGCCGGAAGGCGACGACTACTTTTCGGTGCGGGGAGAGCTGATCTTCACCCGACCCGAAACCGGCGATCTGGTGGTGAAGATCCGCCAGCAAGCGCGGCCCGATGGCAGCCGTCCGACGCCCTTCAAGCTGCAGCTGCGCGGTGAGGTCCCCCTGCAACACCTGCGCCACTTCGTCGCCCTCGACGCGCGTCGCCAGGGGCAGCAGCTCTGCCTCGAACACCTGGAGGTGCTGGAGCCGATCAACCAGCGGGGCAACCGCGGCGGCAAGTCGCGCCGGGATACGGAACGCCGCGGCCGCACCGGCGCCGGTGCGGGCGGTGCGAGCGCCGTCGTGCGGCGTCCGGCTGGAGCCGGGTCCAATCCGGGTCGCGACCACGGCCGGCCGATCAGCCGCTCGCCGCGCTGAAATGACGCCCAGCGACAAACGGCGACAGCGATGAGCGAAGGGGGCGCATTGAGGGCAGGCCTGGCCGTGCTGGTGGCGTCGGTTCTGGCGGTCATTGGCCCCGCGCTGGGGCTGTCGCCCTGGTGGATCAGCCTGCTGGTGCTGCTGGTCTTAGGAGGATTGAGCCTCGATGCCGCCCGCTTCTCCGGCCGCGGCGGCCATCTGCTGGCCGAAGCGCTGCCCGGCGGCGAGCGGCGCTTGCGGCGCATCGCCATCCACGAAAGCGGCCACCTGCTGCAGGCCGCTGCCGACGCGCTGCCGGTGCAGCGGGTGCTGGTGGGCAGCCTGGCCTGCCTGCAGGCTGGCCTGGATAGCGGCGGCTGCACCGAGTTCGCGCTTCCCGCCTCCGCCAAGCTGCCGCTGCCGGAGCTGCGCCGCTGGAGCCGAGTGCTGCAGGCCGGCGGCTGCGCCGAGCGGCTGATCTATGGCGACAGCCTCGGAGGCGCGGATGATCGCCGCCTGCTCGGCCGCCTCTGGGGGCTGTCGGGTTACGACGTGGACACCGCCCAGCGGGAGCAGCGGCGGGCGCGGCGCGAGGTGGAGCAGCAGCTGCGCCGCGAGCGCCAGCAGCTGGAGGCCGCCGCCGAGCAGCTGTTGCAGGCGGCGCCCAGGCTGGGACGCCGAATCCCTTCGATGCCCGGCGGCCTCCAGGTGTTGGATCGGCTCGAGCCAACGCCGCAGCCGGTGGACCGGTCGGTGCCGCCGGGCGAGCCGGGCGCCGAGCCATGAGCCTGGCGCTTATCGACTGCCCGACGGGGCTGGCCGGAAACATGCTGCTGGCGGCCTTGTTCGACCTGGGGCTGCCGGCCGAGGCCGTGGAGACGCCTTTGGCGGCCCTGGGGCTCGCGGATCGCTATCGGTTGGTGCTCGAGGAGCAGCGGCGTGGCGGCTTTCGCGGTCGCCATCTGCAGGTGGAGGGATTGGAGCCGCAGCCGCCTCATCGCCACTGGGGGGAGCTGCGCCAGCGCTTTGCTGCTGCCGATTGGCCGCTGCCGCTACGCCAGCGGGTGTTGGCGGTGTTTGGTGTGTTGGCGGACGCGGAGGCGGCGGTGCATGGCACGACGCCGGAGCGGGTCCATTTCCACGAGGTGGGGGCGATCGACGCGATCGTCGACATCGTCGGCGTCTGCGCTGGTCTGCTGCATTTCGGCGTGGAACGGTTGATCTGCGCACCGCCCCCGGCCGGCCACGGCAGCGTCCACACGGCCCATGGGCCCCTGCCCCTGCCGGCGCCGGCGGTGCTGGAGATCGCCCGGCGGCGAGCGGTGCCGCTGGCCAGCAGCGAAGGCTTTCCCCCAGGGGAGCTGACCACCCCCACCGGTTTGGCGCTGATGGCCTGCTGGGCGGAGCGCTTTGGGCCGGCCCCCGCCCTGCTGCCTCTCCAGACGGGCGTGGGCCTGGGCAGCCGCCAGCTGGATCGCCCCAACCTGCTGCGTCTCACCCTGGCGGACCCCGGCGCCCACCCCGCAGCGTCGCCGCGTGACGACGGCGGAGCGGAGGTGGGGGTGGGGGAGCGGGTGCAACAGCAGGCCCAGATCGATGACGCCACCGCCGAAGATCTGGCCTTCCTCGCCGCGGCGCTCCGCCAGGCGGGGGCCGTGGAGGTGTTCAGCCAGACGATTGTGATGAAGAAGGGGCGTGCGGGAACCCTGATCACGGCCCTGCTGCCCCCGGAGCTGGCGCCGGCCCTGCGGCAGGTGTGGTGGCGCCACAGCACCAGCTTGGGGCTGCGGGAGCAGTTGCAGCGCCGCTGGCGGCTGCCCAGGCGGCTCGAAACCTGGAGCAGCGAGCTGGGGCCGGTCCGCGTCAAGCGCAGCCGCCTGCCGGGCGGTGGCGAGCGGATCAAGCCGGAACACGACGATCTGATCGCGTTGGCGCAGCGTCACAATCTCTCCCTGGAGGAGGTCCGCGATCGCCTGCGGGGCCGGAATGGGCAAGCGTGAGGGAGCAAGTGGACAAGGCGCTGGCAGCCTGGTGCTCCAGCCTCAGCCGATGGGGGCGCGGCCAAGCCCAGCAGCTGCGGCGGTTGCGAGGCCAGGGCCAGCTGCAACGGCTGGCAGCGGCGCTGCCGGGCGGGGCGCGTCCCTGGATCGCGCTGGTCAGCCTGGGCTTCGTGCTGGCGGTGCTGATGGCCAACGGCCGCGAGCTGCTGCAACTGCAGCTCGATGGCCAGGGGGCGCTGTGGTTGGCCTTGGCGACGGGACTGACCCTGGCCAGCTTGACGGTCAACGGCCTCGCGCTCGGGGGGCTGCTGGCCTGGCTGGGCCACGCACCCCGCTGGGACGCGATCGTGAGCCTGTTCGTGGCCAGCAACCTGCGCAAATACCTACCGGGGGGCATCTGGCATCTGGCCGCCCGGGTGGAGGCCCTGCGCGGCCCTGAAGCGCCGCTGCCGGCGCCGCTGAGCCGTGGCGCTGCCCTGCTGGTGACCCTGCTAGAACCCCTGCTGGCAGCGACCGCTGCCCTGTTGTTGGTGGCTGCCGGCGGCTGGCAGAACGGGCTGGGGCTGCTGGCGCTGGTGCCGCTGGCCCTGCTGGCACCGCCGCAGCTGCGGCGGCTGTTGCCGGCGTTGGAGCGGCGTCGCGCCCGGGAGCTGGCCCTGGAGAGCGAGCTGGGACAAGAGCCGGAGCCGGCCCTGGCGCTGCCGGGATACCCGTGGCAACCGCTGCTGCTGGAGCTGCTGTTCGTGCTGCTGCGCTTCGCGGGCTTCGCCTGCTGCGTCTGGGCCTTTGACCTGCAAGGCATCATCCCCTGGACCACCTGGCTGGCCGGTTTCGGCCTGGCCTGGACAGCCGGCCTGGTGGTGCCTGGCGCACCTGGCGGTCTGGGGGTGTTTGAGACGGTGCTGCTGCTGCGGCTGCGGGTGGTGCTTCCCGATGCCCAGCTGCTGGCCGTGGCGTTGAGCTACAGGCTTGGCTCCACCCTCGCCGATGTGCTCGGCGCGGGCCTGGTGGAGGCGGATCAATGGTTGACCGGCCGCACGATGGCCCCGGGCGATGCCGCCGCCGGCGAGCCTGATGGCAGGCTTGAGCAGCAGCCCGCCAAGAGCCAGGCCTGGCCAGCGCTGCTGCGGCGCTGGCTAACGACAGCCTGGCCGCTGCGCCGAAGCCAGCGCGGCACTGAAGACGGCGATGCCTAGCGCCATCCGATTCCATTCCGATTCAATATGGCGTTGCAGCGTCGTGTTGCATCGGCCGTGAAGATGCTCAGGCTGCTGCGATGCTGCTCAGGAGGCCAACACACGAAAATGCCAGGCTGCTTCCATTATCGGCGGCATCAGTTGCCACTGAGCTGGAGATGTTCCTGGTTGGGGGCTCAGGGCCTGCCGTTGCGCCGTCTCAGCTGCCGCGACCAGTGGAAGCCGGCGGCCGCGCCCAACAGCGGCAGGGGGCCGGGCACCGGGAGCGGCGAAAAGGGAGCGGCAACGGCGTACTTCACTGTGGCATTAGCGGCCAACGCAACGTCGATCGCATCCAGGGGATCATTGCTGTTTTGAAGGATGCCGAGCACCTGCGCTGCTGTCATTTGATGGGCAAAAACAGGACCGTAGCCAACGGTCGATCCGTCTCCTAATTGGCTGTAGACCTGAAGTGCAAAATCATAGGCGAGGTTGGCATCACCCCACCAGGGCATTCTGCCGAGGGATGGAAGACCGGAAAACACGCTTGTTGCGTTGTCATAGGATGTGTCTACGATGGACACATCGTAAAAAGCGCTGCCAACCGTGATCACCACGGCTTGTGTCGGAGCAGGCGAGAGCACGGTCACAGCGGTGCTGCTCAGGAGGGCAACAGCGGCCCAGCGCATTGGCGTGATCATGGTGTCAGTGGTCAAACAAAGGTGAATTGGCTGGCATTGGCCAGGTTCAAACCGGCCAGGTTCAAACCGGCCAGGTTGGCGCCTTGAACAAAGCCAATCGCCTCGAACGTTGGAGAGAGTGCATCGATGCGCACCCCCGCCACGCCACCATGGCGGCCGCTGATCAGGCGGTAGTTCGAGCTGGTGCCGTGCAGCTGCTGGTGTTGCTGTTGGTGATCCTGGTGCCGCTTCCGATCAGGTGCCGATCAAGCCATTGCCGTTGAGATCCAGTTGGAAATTGGTTTCCAGCCCCAGAGCCGCGGCCGACAAGGGATTGATGGTGCCGCCAGAGGACTGCCAGGTCCAGTTGGCATCCAGATTCCAGGTGTGGAGAAAGTTGCCGA
>CAYOCW010000068.1:7230-10355 GCA_964402615.1 uncultured Cyanobium sp.
CAGCGAGAGATTCTGAACACGCAAATCCAGCGTGGCCGGCGTCTCGGCTGTGTTGTAAGCCGTTTCGAGGCTGTTATGCCGCGAGGCAAGATATTCCGCGATCACGTCCTGCTCGGTGCCATCACCGGCAAAGGTGGCCGCACCGGTGCGGGGCGCAGCGTCATTGAAGAGGTCAACCCGATTGGCGGAGGGGCCAACAGGGAAGGGATAGCCATCGCCCCCACCCGCCAGAAAATTTAGCGTCACCAGACGGAACGTGCGATTCGGATCGCCATAGAGCTCACCATTACGCACGATCAGATCGAGATCTTGGCCTGTGGCGTCCTCAATCGTCATATTGACAATCCGGCTGCCGGCCGGCCTGGTGGGATCAAAGCTGAAGACCACACCTGAAACCTGTGGAAAGCGGCCCTGGTTTGGATAGCTAGCCACGCCGTGCTCCAACAGCTCCCTGAGCTTGCTGGCCGTCACGGTGATCAGCGAAAGACTGTTGTTAAAGCGCAGGGAGTTTTCGATATCCAAGGTGGAAATGCCACCTGCCAGCTTGCCGGCGGCGGAGTTGGCGGCTGTTGGCTTCTTCTCACCCGTGACCAAATCGATCGAGCCGATCTGGGCACGGATGCCACCACCGTTCTTGAGCGAGAGCACCACGGAGGAATCGATGGTTTTGGCATAGGCGAGGTTGGCATCGGCGGTGAGGTTGCCCAGATTGGTTTCCTGCCCACGCACCAGCGCCCGCTCCCCTTCGAGGTACACGCTGCTGTAGCCCCACACCTGGCCGTCCTTGCTACTGATCACCGCCTGGGCCGCTTCGGTGAGATCTTGTACGTTTTCAGCTTTTGTGCCCTCTGCGAAGGCGGTGCTGGCCAGGTTCGCCTCACTCACATTCCAGACATGAGCCACATTGGCCGCCGTGGCGGCGTAGGCACCGCTGACGAGCGGGTCAATGCTGCTGGGGAGGATACGGCCCTGGGCATCAAAATCCACCACCAGACGGCCCAGATAAGTGTATTCATTGTCGGTATTGACGATCAGGGTTGGAGCCCCATCTGCACCTTGGCTCACCAGGGGATAGCTACCAGCGAAGTTGGGGGCATGGCCCGGGAAGGCCACGGCCTGATCATTGGCATCGCCCAGGCGCGTATTGGACCCTGCTGCCAGAATGATGTCAACGCCTCTCAGCAGTGGTGCCAGGGCCTGCTCATTGGCGAGTTGCTGGAGGTGGGCCATCAGGATCACCTTGTTCACCCCCTGGGAGGTGAGATCGTCGATCACCGGTTGCAGCTGGCTGGCAAGCAGCTGCATGTCATCGCGCTCGCTGCCATCGCCGGCAAAGCCCTTCACCTCAACTCCCCCCGTGGAGGCAATCTGCTCCAGCAGCTGGGTAGTCGCTCCCACCAGACCGATCTTCTCGCCATTCTTGATCACAACAGCCGAGGGAGCGATCCTGCCCTTCAGGGATACTGCCTCCTCAAGGCCTGCGCTGGCAGTGGTATTGGTGAAGCGAGAGTTGAGATCCGCATCACCACTGAACTCCAGGTTGGCGGAGAGGTAGGGGAATTGAGCTCCCACCCAACCGCTCACCGAGCCCGGCATGAAGGCATCGCGGAACACGCGGGGGCCGAGATCAAACTCGTGGTTGCCAATGGTGGAGGCCTCCACACCGATCAGGTTATGAATGGCGATGTCCACCGCCGCAATCGGATGGTTGACGCTGGCAGAGAGACTAATGCTCGAGCCGGTGACAGCATTGAGCTCATCACGCACACTGAGATCCGTACCGCCGTTGAGGAAGGGACTGGGGATGAAGTTATCGCCACCGGCCAGAATTAGAGTGTTGGCATGGCTGTGATCAAAACCATCCACCAATGCCGCAAGATAGGGGGCTGTTTGGGAGGCAAGCAGGCCCGCCTCCCCATCGGAGAGGTGCAGCAGTTGCAAACGCCAGGGAATCGGGAAGTCAACGACCGACACCACATCGTTGCCCTCACTGGAGGCGATCACGCTGCGGGCCGCATTGGTGGGTGTGGTGAGAAAAGTAATCCCCTCGATGCGCTGTGCTCCGGGAAACACCAGAGGCGGCACAGCAACGGGGTTGTAGGGATCACTGATGTCAAAGATCGCAGCAACACTGGTAGGGGTACGTTCCAGACCGACGAAGGCATAGGTTTTGCCATTGACCGTGATCACCTCAACCATTTCAGGCTCAGTTCCCTTGTCGTCATCACGGTTATAGGCAGTATTGAAATATCCCAGGGAATTGGCAAGGTCATCCAAGGCCTTGCCGGAATCAAACACCACATTGCCTTTATCGTCAAAGATTCGTAGCGATCGGGACCCAATGGTGTAGGCCTTATCGATCTTGCCGTCGCCGTTGATATCGCCATAATCGTTGAGCAGATTCAGGCGCGTTTGGCTGATCCCGGTAGCCGCCTGGAAGGCGGCGTTGAGCGCTGCGACGCCGGGATGGTCCCTGAAGGCCGTGCCATTGATCACGGTCGTGGCATCGGCACGGGTGAGATCGACAAACACGCTGCCCGCCTCGGGGGGGTACTCGCGAGAATCACCTTCACCCGCCGCCAGAAGGAAGCGGCGACCTTGCGAATCGGTGAAGCTGGCGAGGCCATCGGGCATCGTGAGCCCGTACACCGGCAAGCCAGGGATCGGTCGGTATCGGTTGCCGCCGCCGCTGGAGCCGTTGACATCTCGATCGGAGCTGTCAAGGCCAGCCCCGTCAAAGCGCACCACCGTCAGGGCATTGCCGCTGGCACCCTCGGTGCCGAAGTCGTTGTCGTAGACGACCACAAGGGAGCCATCATTGCGGAGCGCAAGGCCTTCTGGCTTATCGAAGGCAGTGGTACCACCGATCGAGGGGAGGTTGAAGAGTTCTGTTTTATGAGCTAAGCGGATGCCGGCGGCGGCCAAGCGATCGGCGCTGGAGGTGCTGAAAATCTGGGGTGTGGCTGGATTGCCATCGTGATCGATCAGCACCCGCCTGTTATCCAGAAGTTCGGGTTGGACAACACCGAGGGCGTCCGCCCAGGTGGCTGCGATGTTGGGCAGAGCTGTCTTGGCGATGGCCATCACACTCAGTTCACCCATCTCCACCTGACTGGTTGGGGTGG
>CAYOCW010000069.1:0-10268 GCA_964402615.1 uncultured Cyanobium sp.
CGACGTCTGCCCAAACACCAGGGCGGTGGCCTCGGGGGTGCGTTCGGCCTGGGCCGCAAACAGCTGATGAATGCACTGGTTCCGAGGATAGTCGGACTCTGTGGTATTCCAATCGTGCAGAAGCAGCTGCCGTTCGGCTGGGCTCAACAACGGCAGGCTGGATACAGGTGTAGCGTCCGATGCCTCGGCGAGAGCCGCGAGCAGGGTGTGCCAGTGGCCAGCCCAGCGCTCGATCGTGGCACGATCAAAAAGTGCGGTGGCATATTCGATGCCACCTTCCATGCCAGAGCTGGTTTCGCCCAGAGCAAGGGTGAGGTCAAACTTCGCCACTGCCAGGGAGGATTCCAGGGGTTCGGCGGTCAGGCCCGGCAGCGAAAAGTCCATCACTGGGGTGTTGTTCCAGGCGAACATCACCTGAAACAGCGGCGCATGGGCCAAGCTGCGTGGCGGCTGCAGGAGCTCCACCACCTGCTCAAAGGGCAGATCCTCATGGGCCTGGGCGGCAAGGGTTTGCTGCTTGGCCCTCGCGATCAACTCAGCCAGGCTGGCGTTGCTGGTGTCGATCCGCAGCGCCAACGTGTTGACAAAAAAGCCAATCAAACCTTCCAGTTCGCTGCGGTTGCGGTGGGCGGCGGGGCTGCCGATCACCACCTCACGTTGACCGGAGATGCGGCTGAGCAGCAGCGCAAAGCTGGCCAGCAACAGCTGGAAGAGCGTGGCGCCATGGCGCTGGGCCACAGCCTTGAGCTTGGCGGTGAGGTCTGAGTCCAGCGCTAGGGGCAGCAGCGCGCCGACGTAGCCCTGCAGCGGCGGTCTGGGGCGATCGGTGGGCAGCTCCAGCAGCACCGGAGCATCGGCCAGGGCGTTTTTCCAATAGGCAGCCTGGCGTTGGAGCTGCTGCTCGGCCACCCACTGCCGTTCCCACACGGCGTAATCGGGATATTGAATCGGCAGAGGCGGCAGCGGGTCGGGTTTCCCTTGGCGGAAGGCGCCGTAGAGGGCCGTGAGTTCCCGGCACAACACGCCCAGGGACCAGCCATCGACAATCGAGTGATGGAAGCTGAGCAGCAGGGCGTGCTGCTGCTCAGCCAGCCGCAGCAACCGTCCGCGCAGCAGCGGACCGTGCTGGAGATCAAAGGGCTCGGCGGCGTCTCGCTCCAGCCAGCGGGCCAGCTCCAGCTCCACGTCCGCGCTGTTGCTGATGTCCTGCTCCAGCAGTGCCAAAGAGGCCTCGGTGGCCGGCTGGATGTGTTGGCGGGGTTCGCCATCGATGGTGATAAAGCAGGTACGCAGCGCTTCATGCCGCGCCACGAGACGATCGAGACCCGCCCGCAGCGCGTTGGTGTCGAGCGCACCGCTGAGGCGAAGCGCCAAGGGGATGTTGTAGGTCGCGGAGGCTCCTTCCATCTGGTCGAGGAACCAAAGGCGTTGCTGGGCAAACGAGAGCGGTAATGGCTGTTCCCGATTCGCCAACGGGATCGATCCCGCCTCAGCCGCAGCGGCATCCGCCAGGCCAGCGGCAAAGTCCGCCAGCACCGGATGGGCGAACAGCTCCGCCAGGCTGACCTCCAGCCCGAGGCTGACCCGCAACCGAGAGATCAGCTGCACCGCCAGCAACGAATGGCCGCCCAGGGCCAAGAAGTCGTCATGACGACCCACCTGCTCAATGCGGAGCAGCTCGCTCCACAACGCCGCCAGGGTTTGTTCGACGGGCCCGACAGGTGGCTCGTAGGCGCTGCTGGCGTAGGCCTCCGCCTCCGGGGCCGGCAGCGCCTTGCGATCCAGCTTGCCGTTGGGGGTGAGGGGGAAGGCCTCCAGCACGACAAAGGCCGCAGGCACCATGTACTCCGGCAGGCGGCTTTGCAAATGGGCTTTAAGCCGTGGCGGCAGGTCGGCTGGGTCCGTGCTGCCCGCAGCGGCATCCGCAGTGACATAGGCCACCAGGCGCTTCTCGCCAAGCACGTCCTCCCGGGCGAGCACCACCGCATCGCGCATGCCATCGCCAGAGCGCAGCGCGGCCTCGATTTCGCCGAGCTCGATGCGGAAGCCTCGGATCTTGACTTGGAAGTCGACTCGACCAAGGAATTCAAGGTTTCCATCAGGCAACCAGCGGGCCAGATCGCCCGTGCGATACATTTTCGCCTGCGGTTGACTGGCGAAGGGATCCGGCAAGAAGCGTTCGGCGGTGAGTTCTGGCCGGTTGAGATAGCCACGCGCCACTCCAACACCGCCGATGTAGATTTCTCCTGCCACACCGATGGGCACAACTTGACCATCGTCATCCAGGAGATAGATGCGGGTGTTGGCAATCGGACGACCGATGGGAATGTGCAGACCCGTAAAATCAGAGGACACCGCAAACACCGTTGATGCAATGGTGGTTTCCGTTGGTCCATAGACATTGAACAGCTGGACTATGCTGCTCAAAGAAGTTTGTCTCCAGAGCGGCAGCACTTCTGCCGGCATGACATCACCACCGACAATCAAAATGCGCAGCGGGCTGCCAGCCACCAACTCCGGCTGCTCAAGCCAACATTGAACCAGCGTTCGCCAATAGATGCCCGCCACATCAACAAGGGTTACGCCATGAGCCTTGATCTGATTAGAGAAGCCAATCGGATCCACAGCGAATTTGGTCAGCACCACGCGACCACCCGCGAGCAACACCGGAAATATCTGTTCGACAGAAGCGTCGAACGAGGGTTCAGCCATCAGCACCACCCGGTCCGCAGTTGTTAAGCCGTGGCGGCTGCGATACTCCAGACAGTGGGCCGCAACACCCAGATGCCCCACCATCACACCCTTGGGCTTCCCAGTAGAGCCAGAGGTGTAGATCACATAGGCGAGATGGTTGGACATCAACCCAATGGATGCTGGGTCTGGGTTGGCCGCACTCAGGTCCGCCCAATCCGTAGCGTCAGCGTCGATGTCGATCATCGGCACGGCGCCTGCCAAGCTGGCCAGGCGCTGCCGCGTCGCTCCATGCACCAGCAGCGCCACGGGAGCGCTGTCCTCCAGCATGAAGGCGAGGCGCTCCTGCGGATAGGCGGGATCGAGGGGAACGTAAGCCCCGCCAGCTTTGAGGATGGCGAGCAACCCCACCACCATCTCCAGACTGCGCTCCACAGCGATGGCTACCCGATCGTCGGGGCGAATGCCGAGATGAATCAGGTGATGGGCCAACCGGTTGGCGCGGGCATTGAGTTCGGCGTAGGTCAGAGACTGATCCTCAAACATCAAGGCGGTGGCCTCTGGCGTGCGCTCGACTTGGGCCTCCACCAGTTGCTGCAGACACTGATCCTGCGGAACATCGGTCTCTGTGGCGTTCCAATCGCGGAGCAGCAGCTGGCGCTCGGCCTCCGGTAGGATCGACAAGGAGGCGATGGATGCGTATGGATCGCTCAGCGCTGCTTGCAAAACCACACGGATCCGCTCCTGAAGCGCCCGAATTTCAGGGACGCTAAAATATGCTTGGTTAAAGACAAAATCGATACGAACATCACTGTCGGCGTAAAAATCGCGAACAAAGATCTGCAGTGGCGTCTGTTCCCAAGAGTGCAGCAAGGCAGTGAAATGTCCATCGATCCCTGAGAAACCAGATTGGTAGTCATGGTTCTCATAGGACAGGGCGAGATCAAACAGCCGCGGACAGCTGGGAGGCACCCCTGCGGCGCGGCGAATCTGGCTGGCCGGGAAGCGCTGATGACGATAGACCGTCTTGAGGGTTGCGTTGATCTTTCCAAGCAGTTCAGCGAAGCTCAGGTGGCGCCCACAGGCAAAACGCACCGGGCTCTGGTTGGCGAACAGCCCAGCAGTCTGCTTATAGGCCCCATTGGCGCGATTGAGCACCGGTAGGCCGATCGTGACCTCATCGGCTTGACCGATGCGGACAAAGTAAACATAAAGCGCCGCCAAGAGCACATGAAACAGGCTTGCGCCATGGTCTTGACCCAGGCTGCCGAGACGGTTGTAGAAGTCCCGGGGCAGAACCATCGCCTCACACCGACTACCGACCAGCGCTCCGGTGAATTGTCTGCGGTAAAACGCTGTCAGCAGAGGTTTCGGGGCTTGGGGATGGTGACCCTGCCAAAAACTGCGCTGCTGTTCAAACTTCGGAGATTCGACATAAGCCCGGTCATCGGCGATGTAGGCGCTGTAGGAGGGAGCCTCCAGCCCGGAAGCTCTCATAACGTTGTTTTCCGAATCACCACTACGCACGAGATCACTATAAATCTCGGCGAGTGAGCGGTTCAGCAGGGCGACACCCCAACCATCGATGCTGAGATGGTGATATTGCAGCAGCCAGTGATAGTGATCCTCTGCCAGTTTCAGCAGATCGTAGCGAAACAGCGGCTGTCCCTCCAGTGTGAAGGGCTCCTCGAAGCGTCGCCGCATGAACGCTTGCGCTGCAGCTTCCGGATCGGCTTCTCCCGACACGTCCACCACAGGCACCCGCACTGGCCAGGGGTCCACGAAAGTCTGCAGGGGCAGCCCATCCTCATCCCGCTCCGCGGTAAGCTGCAGCCTCAGGCTGTCGTGCCGCCGCACCAAGAGGTTCACCGCCTGCTCGAACAGCAGCGGGTCGATCCGCCCTGGCAGATCCACGTAGCCGCCGATGTTGTAAAGGGGCACATCGGCATGCAGCATCTGGTCGAACCAGATCTCCCGTTGTGGCGTGCTGAGGGGATGGAGGGTGGTGGTGAAATCAGCAGCGTTGGTCATGCGGATGTTGTTGTATGTCTGCCCAGTGGAGGGCAATTTGCTCTAGCAATTAATGAAATTGATGGTCAAGAAATGAGGGGATTTATTGGCTTGCAGTGGTACTGGCAAGACTGGACAGGTCAAGCCTTGCATCGACTCTCAGGGCCCGCTTGAATTGGGATCCAGTCGTGAAGCCTTGACAAAATCTCAAACCGCTTGGCATAGCCAATGTTAAACTAATCATTCCTAGCATGGTGAAGGCCGGACAACAGGCGGGAAACAAACTGAAACAGTAGCTTGCTCGGTTCCTCTGCCTAGTTCATAGGCAGGACCTTTTCGCGGCAATGGCCGAATGGTTCGGGACGTTTTCCATTCGTGGAGGCGCGACTCTGCCCCTCTGCTCGCTCTCCATCAAACTTTGCGCGTTTGCTTGTCAGCTTGGCCTTGGCAATCAGTAATCCTGTCACAAGCCGAACCACATGTCGATCGTTCCGCACAGCTTGTATTCATCTGTCTCTGCCATAAAGAGAGCTACCTAGTCAGAATCAATCCGTTCCGAGACATCAGGGCTTGGCCCTCGCGTTCCGCCAACCGTCACGGAACCCTCACGGAACTCTCCGGTAGGGCGATCTGAAGGAGGGATGGACGATGATGACCCGCCGATCACACTGGCGGTTCTCTGTCAAGTCCATGTTCACGCCCATCTCGCGTTCTGTTCTCGCAGCTGTCATCGCCTGTGGATCAATCGTCAGCACTGCCAGGGTTGGCGCAGACGAGGCCTCCGCACACCGGAGCTGGGCCGGGACAGGCTATGAGGGCGACAGCCGCGAGCCAGTGGCCTCGATCAGCCAGTTTTCTGATGTTCGCCCAACTGATTGAGCCTATCAAGCCCTCAGTCATCTCGTCGAGCGCTACGGCTGCGTGGCCGGCTACGCTCACAGTACTTTTGGGGGCACGCGCTCACTCACCCGTTTCGAAGCGGCTGCACTGCTTAATTCATGCTTGGATTGCATCAGTGAAACTACCGATGAATTTAACAGGCTAATCAAGGAGTTTGAGCGAGAACTGGCCGTGATCAAAGGTAGAATCGTTGGCCTCAATACCAAGCTTTCCGAACTCTCCGACACTCAGTTTTCGTCCACCACCAAACTCCGTGGCCAGGCTACCTTCATGGTCGGTGGCAACCATTTTTCCGGATCTGCCATCGACGTCGATGCCAATAAGGTCAACCGCGATCCAAACGCACTCACTGGCAATCCAAGGATGCCTGTGGATCTGCCTAATGCTGTCTCTTTCAACACCGATCTTCAGCTGACCCTCGACACGAGTTTTAATGGTAAGGACTTGTTGAGGAAGAATCTAAGGGCCGGAAACTTTGGCGCCAGTATATTTGGCGGAGAACCTAATTCCTTAGCTCTCTCGACGTTGGAAGTGGCTTACGAAGCCGATGCTAGTCCAAACATCGTTGCAATCGACAAGCTCTACTATCAGATCCCGATAGGTGGAGGCTTCACCGCAACGGTGGGAGCCAAGGTGGGCCAGGAAGACATGTTGGCTGTTTGGCCCAGTGTCTATCCAGCAGACACGATCCTCAATGTCATGACAGTGAATGGAGCGCCAGCAGCTTATAATAAAAATCTGGGTTCCGGTGCCGGGTTATGGTGGCAAAAGCATGGATTCAGCATCAGGGCCAATTATGTGAGCGCGAATGCTGGCAATGGCAACCCCAGTCTGCCGGGGCCTGACGGTGGCGGCGGCCTTGGCAATCAATTTTCTGGCGCTACTGCCAGCCTTCAAATGGGTTATCAACAAGAGCACTGGGGCTTCGCTGCCATCTGGAGCTATGTGCAACCCGAAACTCAATATGTCCCAGGAGCGACCCCTTTTGTGCATAGCGCCATTGATCTGAGGTGGTTGGTCTGCAGTGGACCGATGTATTGACGAAGGTGAACGACATCGGTTTTGCCGTTGGGCAACCGGTATTTGCCACTGCGCTGACCGGTGGCATCGTTCCCAATGATGGCAACACCGTCTGGGAATGGTGGTACAAAATTCAAGTGACCGATCACATCGCGATCACCATGCCCTCATTTACCTCAGCAGACCCTTGGGGGCAACCACGCCAGTCGGGCAAGACTTTAGCCAATTCGGCGGCCTGATTAAAACAACTTTCCGCTTCTGATTGTGATCAGGCTTGATGGGAATTTTTCCAGTCAAGGGTGCTGCTGGATCTGCTGATGTCGCCGTCTGAGCATGGCAGCATCCTGCTGTAAGCACCTACTCACCGACCTTGATTTTCTGAATCGTCATGACGGCTTGAGCTCTCGATAACCCCTTGATCAAGCTGCTCAGGAGCGTCCTGCTGCGCTATTCTCCAACGACAGGCGCCGTGCGCGGCTGAGGGTGAGCGCCAGCACAAAGCCAGCAAATTGAACAATCACCACACAGGGGCCGGAGGGCAGGTTGGTGAACCCCGATCCCAACAGACCCAGCAAGGCACAACTGCCACCCATGGCCGACGAGACCAGCATATACACCGGAAAGCGGCGGCTCAGCAGGCGGCCGGCACAGGCCGGAATCACCACGAAGGCGCTGATCAGCAGCACCCCCACCGCCTTGATCGACACGGCCACCACCACCGCCAGCAGCACGATGAAGGCCAGCCGATGCCCCTGGGCCCTCACCCCGAAGGCTCCGGCCAGGTCATCGCTGAGGGTGAGCAAAACCTGGGCCCGCAGGCTCAATGCCAGATAGGTGATGGCCGCCAGCAACAGCAGAGCGATCACAGTCAAATCATGCCAGCTGATGCCGAGGATGTCGCCGAATAGCAGTTGTTGGATGCCGCCGCGATAGGTCTCCACCAGGCTCAGGGCCACCACCGCGAAAGCCAGGGAGGTGGAATACACAATGTTGAGCAGGGCATCGGCCGGCAGGCCGCTGCGGGCCACCAGTTGATTGACCAGTAGCGCAAACAGCACCGCAAAAGGAATCAGCACCAAGGTGGGGTTCACCCCCAGCAGGATGCCCAAGCTGATGCCCAGCAACGCCGAATGGCCGAGGGCATCGCTGAAGAACGAAAGCTGTCGCAGCACAGCGAAGCTGCCCAACAGCCCACCCAAGCCACCGGTCAGCAACCCACCCAACAGCGCCCGCTGCATGAATGGCTCGGCCAACACCTCCGCAACAGCCGTGAGATCAGCCATAGCCGCCTCCACTGGGGTGGCGATGCCGATGGCGATAGGGCACCACGTTCGGTCCGTAGAGCTCAGCCAGCTGCGCCGGGCTGAGGGCGTGGTCCGGGGCGCCACTGCAGCGCAGGCGGCGGTTGAGGCAGAGCACCTGGTCGCAGCTGCGCCGCACCATCTCCAGATCGTGCGACACCTGCAACACGGTCCAGCCCTCCTGACGCCGCAACTCCAGGAGCAACTGATGAAACTGTTCGCTGGAGGGGGCATCCAGACCGGCCTGGGCTTCATCCAGCACCAGCAAGCGCCGGGGCCGCACCACACAAAACGCCAGCAGCACCCGCTTGAGCTGCCCACCGGAGAGCTCGCTCAACAGCCGTTCGCCCAGATCGGCGCAGCCGGTGCGCCGCAAGGCGGCTTGCAGGGTCTGGCGGCGCTGGCGTCCGCCCAGCCAGGCGAGGCTGGGGCCGGGCAGATCCAACCCGAAGCCCACGAATTCGGCCACCGTGAGCGGGAAGCGTCGCTGCAGGGCCAAGCTCTGGGGCAGGTAGGCGATCTGGGCCCGCAACAGCCGCGGCAGCTCGCCGGCCGGCCCCAGCTCCTGTCCGAGGATCCGCACCGAGCCTCCGGCCCTGGGCAACAGGCCCAGCAATGCGGCCACCAGCGTGCTTTTGCCGGCGCCATTGGGACCGACCAGGGCGGTGTCGGTTTCCGGCGCCAAGGCAAAGCTGACGCCTTCCACCACCCGTTGGCCATGGCGCACGACGCTGAGGTTCAGCGCCTGTAGGACCGGTTGCTCCGCCATTGCCTCTAACGACCAAAGGCCTCAATCAGCTCGGCCACATTGCGCCGCATCACCCGACCATAGGTGGCGGGATCGCGGGAGGCTGCGGCACTGCCGGTTTCCATCGGGTCAAACACACTGATGGTGACGCCGAGATCCTTCGCCAGGCTGTTAAAGGAGCGCTGTCCCTCCTGGGGTTCGCTGAGCAGGGCCTTGAGCTGGGTTTGCTTCACTTCAGCCGCCACCCGCCGCAGGTCAGCGGGGCTGGGATTCAGCTCCGGCACATCCACCAGATACTCCGCCCGGAGGCCATAGCGCTGGGCAAAGTAGGGGGCGAAATCGTGGAAGGCGATGAAGGTTTTGCCGCTGTAGGGCTTGAGCTGGCTGGCGATTTCGCTGTTCAGCTGCTGCAGTTGGGCGGTGAAGGCGGCGGCGTTGCGGCGATAGCCCTCCGCGCAGCCGGGATCGGCATTCACCAGGCCATCGCGGATGCTGTTGACCTGCTGCACAGCCCGCAATGGATCCAGCCAGATGTGGGGATTCTCGGTGCCGTGGCCGTGGCCCTGCTCCTCTGCCAGGCCGTGGTCGCGACCGGGATCTATGCCGGGACCATGGCGGTGATTCGCTTGTGCTGGTGATGAGCCAAGCGTGGCGACATCGCGACTGGAATCGATAACCGTCAGCTGCGGATTGGCGGCGGCGGTGATCAGCTTATCGAGAAATGCCTCCATTCCCAGGCCATTTTTGACCAGCAACCGAGCCTGGCGCAGCATCGCCAAATCGCTGGGCTTGGCTTGGAAATCGTGGGGGCCGCCATTGGCTGGGACCAATGCCGTCACCGTGGCGCAGTCTCCCGCCACGGCCCGGGTGAACAGGGTGATGGGCAGGAAGGTGGTGACCACCCGCAGACCCGGCCGGCCTGAGGGGCTGTCGGCCTCTGGGCGAGGCGCCCCACAGGCAGCCAGCACCAGGATCAGGCCGAGGGAGCCGACGCCGACCAGCCAGGCGTGAACGGGGGACATGGCAGAGAAGCGAGACGGGAGGACAACCGAGCCGGCCCGGCCGCCGCAGCCGATTCGAGCGAGAACCATTCTCATCCTAATCCGGGTTGCTGGCCCTGTTCGCGGCAGCAACCCTGCCGGGGATCGTCGACCTCCCACGCCGGGCACCGTGCTCAGTCGCCTGGGCGACGGCAGCAGGCTGAGCCAGATATGCCTTGACCCCACCGCGTGCGCGGCGCCGCCGTTCATGGGCAAGAGCAATCCCGCAGCGACCAGCTACAGGCCTCGTGTTTGACGACACAGCCCTTTTTGCGATTTTCTGCAAAGATTTCGTTCGTGAAACATGACGCCGCTCGCCTGCACCGCCAGTGCAGACTGAGCGCAGATCGTGGCGTCCAAAACGTCACAATTTTTACAAACCATAGCAACCTTGCCCACTCCTGACCATGCCTCTCTACACAGGCGACAACCTTGACAACCTGATCACCGGTAGCAACGGTGACGACACGATCCAAGGCCTGGGCGGCAACGATCAGCTGAATGGCCAAGGCGGCAACGACAGCATCGAGGGCGGCGAGGGCGGCGATGTGATCAATG
>CAYOCW010000070.1:0-10149 GCA_964402615.1 uncultured Cyanobium sp.
CGCTGGAGAGCTCCTCGATGTCGTTGAGGCGACGCTCCAGCACGTCGCGGAAGCGCAGCTGGTCGATCTGGCCGAGGCTGTGGCTCTGCAGGGCCAGCTTGGCGGCGGTGAGGGGTGTGCGCAGCTCGTGGGCCACCATGCGCAGCAGGCGCTCCTGCACGCCGAGGCGCTCGATCAGCGTTTCGTTCTCCTGGCGCATCACCAGCAGCTGATCCTCCAGCTGCACCTCGCGCTGGCTGCGGCTGCCGTCGAATTCTGCCGGCCCCAGGCTGGTGCCCAGGGTGCTGACCACTTCCGCATGCTTCCAGCGGGGCAACCAGCTGCGCAGCTGCAGGGTCAGGGTGTTGCCGGCAAACACATGCCGTGGTGGCGGCTCCAGCTTGACCAGGGCTGGGGTGGCCACCAGGCGATGCAGCTCCAGCAATTCTGGCGCCTTGGCCGGATCGGCGATCTCCAGGGCGACCTGGAAGCCGCAGTCCTCGGTGCGCAGCAGGTTGAGCAGCGCCCGCAGATCGGGGGTGGCCAAATGCTGACGGGAGGCCAGCAGCAGCAGCCGCAGGCTGGGCTGCTCCAGCCCCTCGGGCTGGGCCTCGCCCGCCTGCGATCTGGAATGGAGGGGCTCCTCCCCAGCGGGCACCGTCCCCATCGTGAAGGCCCGCCTAGCCTATGGGGGCCAGGGCCAACCTTCCAGCTTCGTCGTCGTCCAGGGACGGACCGATGTGGGGGATTGCCGCCGACCGGCGCGACAAAGGGGCTGGCTGGGGCTATGACAGAACGACCTTCCCCCTGGCGGCACGACAGGTTGGTGATGAACAGCCCGCCCGAACTCCCCGGATCGGGTCTGGGAGCACCTCCCCCGTTCCACGTCCCCGAGCGTCCCACCCCGCTCGCCAAGCCGGCCAGCCGCATCCAGCTGGACAGCAGCCTGCGACGCTGGTTTTCCCGCAATCTTGGCCTGTGGCGTTCGCGCCGGCTCTACTTTTTCGCCGATGGCGAGGTGCTGCGGGTGGATATGCAGTTGCGCATCCAACGCTTCCTGGAACCGGTGCAGGGTGATGCCGCCTATCGCTTCAGCTGGTGGCCCGAGCAGGAGTACGAGTTCTTTGAACGCAAACCGCGTTATGTGCGTGAGGGCACGATGGAGGCCTACCTCTGCGGTCATCAGCTGCGTCGCACCACCGGCTATCTGGAGGGAACACCCAACAGCAGCCAAATCCGGCAGGTTGATGAGCACGAGTTGATCTTTGAGTCGCATTATGGCGGCTGGGACATCCTGGAGTGCATTCGACTGGTGGATCAGGACCGCTATCGCTCTCGCTCCATCTATTGCTGGCGCGACGCGGTCCTGGAGCTGGCCGAAATCCACCACGAGATCCGCCTGGAGCCTGCCGGGGAACCGCTGAACGTCCAGCCGCAGCCAGCTGACCAGCCGGCCTGAGCAACCGACCACTGCCGGGACAGCCGGCGCCGCCATGCAGCAGCATGGTCGGGACTGAGCTGAACACCTCGTGGTGCCCTTCTCGCCGCGGCCATGACCCGCTCGCCCCCCTTGGTGGCGATGCCCAGCTGCATAAACCGCGATGGCGCTGATCGACAGCGCCCCGGCAGGTCTGGCGATCCGTTGGCCAGCTGCTCCGGGCGTGGGCCCAGGCAACCAGCCGCTGTCCAGACCCTGAGAGCCGGCTTGGCCGGTGTCGCTGATTCAAGCTTCCCTGAACGCCCGCCCTGGGACGTCAGGCCCGATTTCTTAAAACTCACCGCAAAGGCAACACCATGCGTTCGCTGCAACGATCGATCAACAGTCAAAAGGGAGGTGGCCGGCGCCAGCGTTTTCTTGCACGCCTAGGCATCATCAAGCTCGGCGTGCTGCTGACTTCTCTGAGTGTTTTCAACCTGGCTTCTCTGCCAGCATTTGCTCAGCAGGCCGGCAAGCCAGCCAGCCAAGAGGATGTCTTCACATATACCTTTATGGGTGCGGTCAACCTCTGCACTCTTGCCCAGGGGAAAGTGGCCTTCAACCCCGCACTGCAAGCTGCGATCAGCATGCAGGTCGCTGTGCTGCTTCAAAAACACGGAGGCAAGATCTCGGGCGTGCAGAACGAGAAGGTGCTGACGGAACAGGAGCTTGCCAATGGCACCCTCTTCCAGACCGTGATGCAGGTGAATACGATGTGCGGCAAGAATCTGCCGGCTGATTGGGCGAAAGAAGTCAATGACATGGTCTCGAAGATTCAGACCTTGCAAAAGAACAACGCTCCGGCGAACAAGTCGACCAAGTAGGCCGCCGCTGCGCTCCGCCAGCCCCCCAGCCCGGCTGAGGCGATCAGTGCAGCAGCTCCATCCGCCGATCGGGGTGGCTCTCGCCCGGCGGGCACCGCCGCGCCGCCCCCGTCGGGATGTCCCGCGCGATGTTCCGGTTGATGGCATGGCGCTGGCCAGGCTGGCGTGAACGATGGGGCTCTACTCGATTCCTGCCGGGGGGGCGGGGCGTCGTCCCTAGGATCCCAGGGGCTCCTGTCTCGCCGATGCGGCTCAACGACTACCGCCCTTCGCCCTGGCGCCTGCTGCGCACCGATCTCCAGGTCCAGCTCCACGACGACCACGCCCGGGTGGCTGCGCGCCTGGCGGTCGAGCCCGACCCCGTCGGCTGGGCTGCCTGGCAGTCTGAAACCGGCGCCAACGGCCACCGCCACGGCACCGATACGCCGCCCCTGGAGCTGCAGGGCGTCGAGCTGGAGACCCTGGCTTTGGCGATCGATGGCGAAGCCCTGGGCGCTGCCGACATCCACCAGGAGGAGCAGCGCCTGCTGCTGCTGGCGCCGCCGCAGCGCCCCTTCCTGCTGGAGAGTGAGGTGCGGATCGATCCCCACCACAACGCCTCGCTGGAAGGGCTCTATGTCAGCGGCGGCTTGTTCACGACCCAGTGCGAAGCCGAGGGCTTCCGACGCATCACCTGGCATCCCGATCGCCCCGATCTGCTGAGTCGCTTCCGGGTGCGATTGGAAGCCGATCAGGAGCGCTGCCCGGTGCTGCTGAGCAACGGCAACTGCATCGAGGCGGGCTCGCTGCCGGCGGCGGCCGGTCAGCGGCGGCACTATGCCGTCTGGGACGATCCGTACCCGAAACCCTCCTACTTGTTTGCCCTGGTGGCCGGCGAGCTGGAGGAGGTGCAGCAGCGCTTCCACACCGCCAGCGGTCGCGCCGTGCAGCTGCGCCTCTGGGTGGAACCGGGCGATTCCGCCTACACCGCTCATGCCATGGCTTCTCTGCAGCGGGCGATGCGCTGGGACGAACAGGTCTACGGCCTGGAGTACGATCTCGACGAATACAACATTGTTGCTGTGCGCCACTTCAATATGGGCGCCATGGAAAACAAGAGCCTGAATATCTTTAACTCGAAGCTCGTGCTGGCTGATGCCGCCACCGCCACCGACGACGAGTTGGAGCGAATCGAGAGCGTCATCGCCCATGAATATTTCCACAACTGGACCGGCAACCGCATCACCTGTCGCGATTGGTTTCAGCTCTCTTTGAAAGAGGGTCTAACCGTTTTTCGCGATCAATGTTTCAGTGCTGACCTGCACGGACGGGCGCAGATTCGTATCCCCACCGTCGCGCTATTGCGCAATACCCAGTTTCGGGAAGACGCCGGTCCGACCGCCCATCCAATCCAGCCGGACGAATACCAGGCGATCGACAACTTCTACACCACCACCATCTACGAAAAAGGGTCTGAGGTCATCCGCTGCCTGCACACGTTGTTGGGCGAGGAGACCTTCCAGCGCGGTCTTGCCCTGTACATCCAACGCCATGACGGCACCGCCGCCACCTGCGACGACTTCCTCGCCGCCCTGCGGGATGCAGCCGAAGCCGACTGGGCCGCCAGCGGTCGCGATGCGCCGCCACCCTTCGACTTCAGCGCCTTCCGCCGCTGGTATCCCCAGGCCGGCACCCCCCATCTCCAGGTCCTGCGTCGCTGGGACGCCAGCGGCGTGCTGGAGCTGACCCTGCGCCAACACACCCCTCCCACCCCCGGACAGCCTGACAAGCAGCCGTTGGTGATCCCCCTGGCCCTGGGGGCCATCGGCCAGGACGGCCAGGCGATCACCCTGCGGCTGCAGGGCGAATCCGCCGCCGCGGCCCAGGCCGAGCAGTTGCCGGCCGACAGCTGGGGACAAGGCACCCGCCTGCTGATCCTCGATCAGGCGGAGCAGCATCTGCGCTTCGTCGGACTGCCGGCCCGGTCTCAGCCGCCGGCGCTGTCGCTGCTGCGCGGTTTCTCGGCGCCGGTGCGGCTGGAGATCGGGCGTCCGCCCGCCGAACTCGTGCACCTGTTGCGCTGGGACAGCGATCCCTTCGCCCGCTGGGATGCGGCCCAGGTGCTGCTCAGCCAGGCCGTGCTGGCCCGTGCCGCCGGAGCGCCCGGGCACCAGCTGGAGGAGGAGTTGATCGATGCCTATGCCGCCATCCTCAGCGATCCCAGCCTCTCCCAGGCCAGTCGCGGCCTGCTGATGGAGCTTCCCGGTCTGGCGGAGCTGGAGGAGGCGAGCGCCGGCCCGCCCGATCCACCGGCTCTGCACGCCGCCCGTCTGGCCCTGGTGCGCCGGCTGGGCGAAGCCCTCGCTGCCCCCCTCGATGCGGCGCTGGAAGGCTGCATCCCCGGCTGGAGCGAGCCCTGGCCGTCCGGCATCGGCGATCGGCGCCTGACGGCGATGATCTGGAGCTGGCGGGTGGCCGCCCACGACCCCGCCGCCATCGCCGCCGCCCGGGCCGCGGTCGACAGCGCCTCGATGACCCTGGCCCGCGCCGGGCTGCGGGCGCTTCAGCCCTGGCCCCTTCCCGCCCGCCATGCGGCTCTGGACGCCTTTCACGATCGCTGGCAAGACCGGCCGGTCATTTTGGATGCCTGGTTTGCCCTCGAAGCCGGAGCCCCCTTCACCGACGGTTTGGAGCGGGTGGAGCGACTGATGGACCATCCCCGTTTCGATCCGATGGCGCCGAACTCCGTGCGGGCTGTGCTCGGCGGCCTGGCTGGCAACGCACCCGTGTTCCACGCCGCCGACGGCCGTGGCTATCGCTTCCTCGCCCAGCGCATCATCGAGCTTGACCAGCGCAATCCGATCACCGCCTCGCGGCTGGTCAAGGTGTTCAGCCGTTGGCGCAGCTACGGCCCCGCCCGGGCCGAACAGATGGTCGAGGCCCTGAGACAGCTGCGCGCCGCGTCCCTGTCCACCAACAGTCGGGAGTTGGTGGACCAATGCCTGGGGGATTGAGCACCGCCTGGTCGGCTGCGGGGAGGCCGCTGAGGCGATGGCGGGCTCAGGGCAGCGGCGGCAACCGACCCGGCGGACCGTCCGACCAGGGGGCGAGCCCGTTTGGGAAGGTGCGCAGCGCTGGCGGCGGCGCGGGCAGCATCAAGCCGGCCGGGGGCGGTGGCGGTCGCCAACCCAGCCCCCCCCTGCCCCCGGCCCAGGAGCCCCCTGCAGCGGCGAACGCCAGCTGGTGCAGTTGCTGGAACATCTGTCGGCGGTAGTTGGCGCCCTCTGGCCCGGCGTGCTGACCCCACAGGCCCTCCCAGTAGAAGTAGATGATTCCGTGGCCCCGCGCTGCGGCCAGTTGCACCTTCTCGGCCAGGCTGGCCATGCTGGGGGTTCGACCGCCGAAGCCAGCCAGCACGCCGATCTCGACCGGCAGGCCCCAACTGCGGGCTTTGACCAAGGCCGGTTGGTCGAGGTCGCGGGCGAACCCCCTGACCGAATAGGCGTAGTTCTGGACCACGAGATCATCGATCAGGCCGCCCAGGGCCCAGAGCTCCCAGTCCTGCAGCCACTGGTTGTACGCGAAGCGGAACGGGCCGGGCGAGAGGCTGATCACCAGGCGTCGCGGGCCGGACACCTGCTCCAGCGCCGCCCGCAACTCCCGCAGCAGCCCCGTGAGCTGCTGACGCCGCCAGCGCATCCAGAAGCGGTCGGTGAAGGCGGCAGGCGGGTCGTTGCCGGTCTGTTGGCGGAAGAGGGCTGTGGTGGTGGGGTCATAGCCGAGCTCCACCGGCCAGGCGAAGTGGTCATCGAGCTGGATTCCATCCACGCCGCAACGCTGCACGATCTCCCGGATCAGGCCGATGAACCGCTGGCGCACGCCGGGATGGGCCGGATTCAGCCACACCCGCAGATCGCGCAGGGGTGAGCTCTTGAGGTCGGCGCCGTGCATCGCGTAGAGGCTGGTGCCGTCGGAGCGCTGCAACACCCAGTCGGGATGCCGACGCACCACCTCGGCATCGGCCGGCTCCATCAGGCCGTATTCGAACCAGGGGATCACCTGCATGTTCTGGCGTTGCGCCGTTCGGGTGATCCGACAGATCGGGTCCACTCCAGGGGCGCGCCGCAGCAGCTCCGGCTCGGTGGGGGCGTACTGGCTGGGGTGGAAGGTGGCCCCCCGGCTCCACACGTTGGGGTACAGGGTGTTGAACCCGCTGGCGGCCAGCTCCTGCACCGCCGCCTCGATGCGGGCTGGGTCGTAGTAGAGGGGGCTGGGGCTGTTGGTGAGCCAGACCCCCACCCGTCGGACCATCGACCCGGGCAGCGTCGAGGCGTGACCCCGGGCCGCCAGAGCGACGGTCAGCGCAGTGGTGATGGCGAGCGCCAGGGCCAACCCGACGGGTCGTCGACGTGCCCAGCTGGCCGGAATCATCGGGCAGCTCGGCCCTGTCTCCACGCCCGCCCAATGGGCGCGGCCCGTCCCGTCGAACCGGGGCCGCTGCACGGGTCTTCGGCCGAGCGCACCGCCATCAATGCAGCATCGAGCTGACAGAAGTCTCTTCATGGATGCGCCAGATGGCTTCGCCCAGCATTCCGGCCACGGAGAGCACCCGCAGCTGCGGAAAACGCTGCTCTTGGCTCAGCGGAATGCTGTTGGTGACGACCACCTCTTCAAACAGTCCAGGCTCCGAGAGGCGCTCGCAGGCCGGGGGTGAGAACACCGCGTGGGTGGCGCAGCAGAGCACCCGGGCGGCGCCATTGCGACGCAGCAGCCGTGCCCCTTGGCAGATGGTGCCGCCGGTGTCGATCATGTCGTCGATCAAGACGGCGGTTTTGCCAGCCACATCGCCGATCACATTCAGACTCTCGGCGACGTTGTGGCCCGAACGGCGCTTGTCGATGATCGCTAGGGGAGCATCGTGCATCTGTTTGGCGAAGGCCCGGGCTCGGGCTACGCCACCCACATCTGGAGACACCACCACCAGCTCGCCAAGCTGACGGGTGGTGAGGTAATCGACGAGAACAGGCGCACCAAAGATGTGATCACAGGGAATATCGAAATAACCTTGAATCTGCCCGGAGTGGAGGTCCATGGCTAGCACCCGATCCACCCCCGACTTGACCAGCAGGTTGGCCACCAGTTTGGCGGTGATCGATTCCCGCCCCGCTGTTTTCCGATCGGCGCGGGCGTAGCCGTAGTAGGGCAGAACCGCCGTGATCTGTCGGGCCGAGGCCCGCCGGCAGGCGTCAACCATGACCAGCAGTTCGATCAAGTGGTCGTTCACCGGGGCGCAGGTGGGCTGAATCAGGAAGACATCACAGCCACGGATCGACTCCTGGATCTGCACATACAACTCGCCGTCCGCGAAGCGCTTGATCACCCGCGGACCGTTGGGCACGCCGAGGTAGGCCCCGATCTCCCGTGCCAATTCGGGATTGGCATTGCCACTGAACAGGCGCAGCCGCCGGCTGTCCTGGTTCGCGGCCCTGCTGCTGAGATCGAAGCGTGGGGCAACTCCTGCCGCAGCGGCCTGGGCGGGAAGGGATGGGGCCATCGGCTGGCCTGCAGAACCCATGCGTTCGGCCGTCGGGAAACTGGTCAAGGCTGGTGTCAGCGGGGCTGCACGATCTGATGGTAGAAGCGTGCCGGTCGGGCAGTAGGGCCAGCGATGACAAATCCCTCCCCCGCCGTGCGGAGCGCCGGGCCTGAACCAGCGTTGCAGCTGGTGTTGGCGGCCTGCGGTCGGCGCCGCCAGCTGAGCGCCTTGATGGCGCAGGCGGGTCCGGAGCTCGCCGCGCTGCTGGCGCTGCCGTTGCGCGGCTTGACGCCCCCCGAGGTGCCGAGCCAGGCCTTGGCTGGGTTGCACGGCCCCGAGGCCGAAGTCGCGGCCGGCTGGCTGGCGCCGCTGCCGCTCGATCCAGGCCTGCCCCTGCCGGCAGCCGGCAGCTGGGCCGAAGCCCTCGGCGCCTGGCGCCAACCCTGCCTGCTGCTGCTGCGCCACGATGAGCTCGATACCGGCCGGCCGGCGGCAGCGGTGGCGCTGTTGCGCTACTGGCGCGCCCCGCTGCTGGGGTTGGTGCAGTGGGGAGGCCCCTGGTGTGCCGGAGAGCGCCGTGACGATGGGCTGCCCTGGCTGGGTTGGCTGCCTCAGCGGCCCGAGCCGGCCGACAGGGCGCCAGCGGCAGCGGATCGCGACGCCGGGCCGCTGCCGGGCTTGCTCGACGCCCGGCTGTCGGCGCTGCTGCGGCGCCGGCTGGCGCTGCTGGATTCAGCCTGACCCCGGCGGCGCCCGAGGGGCCCAGCCGCCCTCGCCCCGCTGGAGTCGGACCTCAGGGAGCTGGCCAGAGCTGGGGCGGCGCCGAGCTCTCCAGCTGCCGCAGGGGGCCCTGGCTGGGCTGGGCTGGGCTCAATGGCAAGGTGCTGAATTGCAGCTGATGCGATGGCTCCAGCGCCGCCGCCATCAGGCTGAGCACCTCTTCGGGGCTGAGGTTCGAATCCACCTGGTCGCTGAGGTTCTGGATCAGAACGGGAAGTTGGAGCAGCTGCTGCGGTTGGCTGAGGCGCTCTCGCAGTCCGGCCTCCACCAGCTGATGGTTGGCCCGCCGACCGGATTCGCCGAAGTTGCGTTCGCGAAATCGCAACATCTGCTCCACCTGCGCACCGCTGAGCCTCTGCAATCCGCCCTGCAGATCGATCCGATACTTCATGGTTTTGTCCTGGTAGCTCATGCGCACCGGCGGGCTGAGCTCCACCCCACCGATCCCGTTCACCAGGGCGCGCAGCGCTCCCCGAGGCAGGACCACATAGCGATCGGGGTCGGGGCGCTCCAGCCCGAGCAGATCGCGCACGCTTTCGGCCACCAACGCCGCGCCCCCCTGGCGATACAGGCTTCCCAGGGCTTGGGGGCGCTTCTGGCCCGGCAGCTGCACCGCCAGCTCGACCGGCAGGTTGAGAACCTGGATCGGGCCCTTGGGGTTGATCCGCACCAGCACCAGGGCGTCGCTGTTGGCCGGTCCCCGCGGCGCCGCCCCATTGGTCGGGGCCTTGATCCGGTCGCTGTCGCTGCCGATCAACAGCACCGTGACGGGACGCCGCGGCACATCCCCGAGGCTGGCGGCGCTGGCGGGGGCCTGGGCCTCCAGTCCGGGGTCCTGTTCGGGCCAGGCCAGACCGAGGGCGCCCAAGCCCAGCAGCGCGCCGACGAGCACCAGCCCCCCCCGCAGCCAGAGCGTCCGAGACCCCAGCGTCCAACGAGGACCGGCGGCCTTGCGCTCGCCGCGCGGCTGGTTGTTTCGCTTGGTGGAGGGGGAACGACGCGATCGGCGGTCTGGCATCGGGGCCCTAGCGGGCGTGTCGAGCCCCCCACTCTGACCCAGCCGGCGGCATCGCCCCGATAGGTTGAGGCTCGGAAGCCGCGACGCCCCGTTGTCTGCCGCCCATCCTTCACCGCCGTCCGCCCTGGCCCCGCACGAGCGAGCCCGGCCCCTGGCCCCCGGCAGTGTCTACCCCGCACGGGAGCTCTGCAGCCTTTGCGGCCTCTGCGACAGCCGCTGGGTGGCCTACGTGCGCTCCGCCTGCGCGTTCCTGGAGCAGCGCTTCGAGGCCCTCGAGCAGCAGGCCCACGGCCGCAGCCGTCGCCTCGATGACGAGGACGAGCTTTACTTCGGGGTGCAGCAGCGCATGCTCAGCGCCCGCCTGCGTCAGCCGATCGACGGCGCTCAGTGGACCGGCATCGTCAGTCGCATCGGCGTTCGCGCCCTGGAAAGCGGCCTGGTGGATGCGGTGCTGTGCGTGCAGCAGAGCCCGGAGGATCGTTTCACGCCGGTGCCGGTGCTGGCGCGCACCCCTGAGCAGGTGCTGGCGGCCCGGGTCAACAAACCCACCCTCTCC
>CAYOCW010000071.1:0-5467 GCA_964402615.1 uncultured Cyanobium sp.
TCGCCTCGCGCAGGGCCAGGTTGGGGGTGTGCTGCAGCAGCTGCAGCATCTGGCGGGCGTACTGGCGTTTATCGGTCTGGGCCCGCAAGGCGCGCACCGCCGGGCCGCGGCTGACATTGAGGACGCGCTTTTGCAGAGCGGTGGCATCGGCCAAGCGGCCGATCACGCCGCCGAGGGCATCCACCTCATGCACCAGCTGGCTCTTGGCGGGGCCACCGACGGCCGGGTTGCAGGGCTGCCAGGCGATGCGATCGAGATTGAGGCTAAACAGCGCCGTGCGCAGCCCGAGGCGAGCTGCCGTCAGGGCCGCCTCGCAGCCGGCGTGGCCACCGCCCACCACGATCAGCTCGAACTGCTCATTGGGCGAGGTGGCTGAAGCGGCAGCCAGGGACGCGGAGGAAGCCATGAGGGGATGGTGATCCAGCCATTGTCGAGGATGCGGAGGCCATGGGGACATGGCTAAAACCGACCCGGGCTGGCCCTGCACCCGGATGGCGCCGGAGCGGCCGGGACGGGAGTCGTGCTGCGCAGGTGCTGCCGATGCTGAAAAGCACCCAGCCAAGGCCGTGCCACAGCCTTGGCGTCCAGGCCTGAGATCGGTTGACCCCGGGGATCTGAGATGCGCGATGCCGGGTTCGAACCAGCGACATCCTGTGTGTAAGACAGGCGCTCTACCGCTGAGCTAATCGCGCGCCGAGTCATTCTGACCTGACGAGGTCGATAACGTGGGGGCGTTCTCGAGGATCTTCATGGCCAGCGGCCGCAGCCATGACCGCGCCACGGGCCTGCTGGCTGTTCCTTTCGGGCTGTTGTGGTGGCCAGCCCTGGGGCCCTTGGGCAGTGCCGTCGCCGGCTCCGCCTTCCTGCTGGGTGGGCTGTGGCTGTCGCCGGATCTTGACCTGCCATCGCGGGCCAGCCGTCGCTGGGGGCCGCTGGCGGCGCTCTGGTGGCCCTATCGGCGGCTGTTGCGCCACCGGTCGTTGCTGTCGCACAGCCCATTTCTGGGCAGCGCTCTGCGGTTGGCCTGGCTGTTGGCCTGGCTGATGCTGTTGGTCCATCTGCTCGAACCGATCGGCCTGGCCTCTCCCCGACAACTGCTGGACATGGGGGAATGGCTATGGATGCAGCAGCGACCGCTGCTGGTGGCGGGCCTGGTTGGCATCGAGGCCAGCTGCTGGTTGCACCTGCTGCAGGACGGAGATCCGCTGCCCAAGACGCCGCGGATCGTCGTGATGATGATGCGACGACGACGCAACCCAAGGCGTGGGCATCACGGGGATCATAGTGGGGCCAGCAGTCGTCGACAGAAGAGCACGAGTCATCCCCGATCGAGACTTAAACGACCCAGAGCTAGCCACAACCGCTAAAATTTATGCACAGGCTCTTCATAATGGGAGCCAACCTGCTGCTGCCATAGGTCATAATATTTGCCTCGCCTCTGAAGCAGCGAGGCATGGTCTCCCTGCTCAACGATTGCGCCTTTCTCCATGACACAGATCAGATCGGCACTGACAATCGTGCTCAAGCGGTGAGCAATTATAAGAATGGTAATATCAGTATCAAGTTTCTCAATTGCCGTTTGAACAAGTCGCTCATTGCGGGAGTCAAGTGCGCTCGTAGCCTCGTCAAGAATCAAAAACTCTGGGCGCTTGAGGAGTGCTCTTGCCAGGGAAATCCTCTGACGCTGCCCGCCACTCAATTTGTATCCGCGTTCGCCAACCAATGTCTCATACCCCATGGGTAGTTGACTGATAAACCGATCAGCTTGAGCGAGCCGAGCAGCCGTGACAATATCCTCGTGACTACACTTAAATGAACCATAGGATATGTTTTCGGCCAGGGATGCATTGAACAGGAAGGTGTCTTGGCTGACGACACCAATTCGTTGCTGCCACGACGACAGATCATATAGTTTGAGCGGCAAACCATCCAGGCAAATCTCGCCTTGGGTGGGATCATAGAGACCAACCAGCAGATCAGCGAGGGAACTCTTCCCCGATCCGCTGCTGCCAACCAAGGCAACTGTTTTGCCTTTAGGGATCACCAAATTAAGATGAGAGAGAGCCGGCTGAGCGGCAGAGGAATAACAGAGCGTCACATTTTCGACCGTAATCGACGACTTCAAGCCCTGGAATATGCGACCACCTTGACGCCTAAATTCCTTATCTCCAGGCAAGAGAAGCAGATTCAAGCGAGAAATAATGCCAGCATTAACGGCCAGTTGGTTAAAACAGCTTGATATTGTCGAAAATCGACCGTTCAGGCGCTGCAGAGCCAAAACAAACGTCACAAGGCTGGGCAGGATGCCAGCACTCTTCGCGTCAAACAGAATGACACTTAAACCCGCAATAACAGTAATCCCTAAAATAGGAAGAAAAGTGGTAATCGGTGACAGAATTTCTCGCAAATACGCCTGACGGCGGCTAACAGCTTCCAGCTGCCTTAGGCTCACATCCAGATCGTCCGATGCCTGCTGTGTCAACCCCGACGAGTGAATTAGCCTTAATCCCTGAATATCTTGAGTCATCTTCGCAGATACATCCACCAATGCCTCAACAGTTTTATGCGACAACGCCTTAATTCGAGGGATAATCGTGGCTTGAAAACGAGCCAAAATTATTCCCAGAATGAGCGCCGCTAGCAATAGCCAAGGCGAAAGAGAAAGCAAAATAATAAGATAGCATGCCGCCAGGACTATATTTACAAAAACAATGGAAAGCTGATTGATTAGCGATTCAACCGCGCGAGGAGCTGTATTGGCTGTATTGATTAGATCACCCACTCGAAAGCGACTTGCACAGGCAAATGAAAGAGATAGGATTTGTGTATGAATCAGTGCTGTTACCGAGCAATTAACACGACTCGCAAAGAGACCCGCTGTGACCAAATTAATGTAGCGACAAAAGCTTTGCAACGCTTGCAATAGCAAGGCGACGAGGAGCAAGCATAAAAACAGTACCTTTGCTGGCAGCTGGCTCGCCAGCTGAGGCAGCCAAGCAATGAAGGAGAAAAATGGCTTGGTTTGCCAGGAGATATTACCTGATTTGGTCAATATTTCTACAGACAGAAATATGACTGCCAAGGTCACACCTTCCATCAAGGCTTCGAGAATACTCGCCGATAAATTAACGGCGATTAATCTCCACTCCTTACGGGCGGTTTTCAGGGTCAGGACGGTTGCTGGCAATTTGTCTGCAACCAGCCAAGATTTGACCAATTTCACCAAGGATCGCCGGCCGTGATCTGCGAAGCCAAGAACAGGACTTAAAAGGGATGATGTCATGGTAGCTCAATTCTTTTCATCATGCCATGACTGCGTGATGAGGCCATTGGGGAGATTGTGCGAAGATCTGGCTGCGCCGAGTGGCATGCGCCAGGTCAAAGGATTCAGCTCGCGGCGGGCGTGCAACCCAAGCGAGGGGGGCGGCGCGGTCACGATGCCTGCACATGCACTTGAATGCCAGTATCGCATACCTCGGCCCGTTGCCCCAGGCAACAATCTTGCCCGTACATCGAGCACCACGAGGCCGTGATCCTCTACGAGCACAGAGATTTGTTCAGTAATATGGATTTAATTCTTGCGCAAAATCTGCTGCACTCCTGCGCCTTGTCTCGCGCCTTCTCGCCGATCACCACGCCTAGATTTGATTGAGTCTCTTAATTAGACTGGGCTAACTGAGGCATCCCTTTTGCTCATGAATGCGGCATGCTGAGACTTGTGCTGTGGCCTGCTTAGCGACTCTGACATGTTAGTGGATCTAGAAGTATTTGGCTGGGTTCGATGTCAGCGTGTAGCGGCCAAGGCAGCACGATGCGGAGACGCTCTTCTCGACACGGCTAGAGGCGGCCTGGTCAGCCATCCCTGCTGCGCAGCTCAACCAGGCTTGGCCGGGAGATGCTGTGCGCCACCTCCCGCAGCGCTCGGCGACAGGCAACGCAACGGTCCTGATGCGGGGGGCCAGCCTTGGGGCTGCCCGCCGGAGCCAGCCGCGATCGCAGGGGTGTCCCTTAGGGTCAGGACATTCCCTGCCTCAGCTGCTTCTCCATGACCCTGCTCAGCTCTCTCAACACCATGGTCGGGCAGCTTGTGGAGCGTTGGGGCTATGTAGGCATCTTCACAGCGATGGTGCTGGAGAACGTGATCCCGCCGATCCCCTCCGAACTGATCATGCCGCTGGCGGGATTCTATGTGGGCCAGGGCAAGCTCAACTTCTCGCTGGTGGTGCTGGCCGGCCTGCTGGGCACGGTGGTCGGGGCACTGCCCTGGTACGGCATCGGTCGCCTCGTCAACGAAGAGCGGCTCAAGCACTGGCTGGAACGCCATGGTCGCTGGGTTGGGGTCTCCCCCCGGGAGCTGGACCAATCGCGGGCATGGTTCACACGCCATGGCGGCGCCGTGGTCTTTTGGGGGCGCCTGATCCCGGCCATCCGCACCCTGATCTCCGTGCCAGCCGGGGTGGAGCTGATGCCCTTCGGACCCTTCTTATTCTGGACCACCGCCGGCAGCCTGATCTGGAACCTCGCCCTCACCACGGCTGGCTGGGCCCTGGGCAGCCGCTGGCAGCAGGCGTTGACCTTCATCAAGCCGGCGGAAGGGATTGTGAACAAGCTGCTCGCCGGTCTCGTGCTGCTCGTACTGGCCTGGTTGGGCAGGCGCATCTGGCTCCGCCGCCGCCACGGCTGAGGCCAGGGACGAGCCGCGGCGACGATGCCCGAGCCGGCAGCAAAAAAGGCGCCCTTGGGGGCGCCCTCAAGGGCTTCGCGCCGCTTTTTAACCCGGCTGAGCCACTGGCACAAGGGGCGCGGAATGATTCGACGCACCGCCGCGGCGGCTGCCAGCGGCGGCGCGGCAGCCGATCAACCGCTTGGGAGGGTCGCCACGCAGGGTCTGTCGAGCTCAGAACGGCACCTCTTCGCCCCCATCGCCACCAAAGCTGCCGCCGCCAGCTCCGAAGCCGCCGCCGCCGTCGCTGTCGCGCTTGCCGCCCAGCAACTCCAGGCGATCGACGCGAATCACCGGCTTGCTGCGCTCCTCGCCGGTGCTGCGATCCGTCCAGCGGTCGAGCTTGAACGAGCCGATGATGCCCAGCAGGGATCCCTTGCGGACATAGTCGGCGGCGACCTGGGCCTGCTTGCCCCAGATCTCGAGGTTGAACCAGTCTGGCTCCTCATCGCGGCTGCGACGGTTCACGGCCAGCGTCAGGTTGGCCACGACGCTGCCGGATTCGAAGTAACGGACTTCAGGGTCGCGGCCGGCCCGGCCGACGAGGGTGATCGAGTTGACGCCCATGGATGGCTTCCGAAGTGATGGATCAATGATGCGGCACCTCGCTGGAGGGCCACACCAAACAAGTGCCACCACCTGTCCAATTTCCAGCTCTGACGCCGGCTTTGCCCAACCGCCCCCCCCGGCTGGAACCGCAGCGGCGGCCCTAAGGACGCCGCCGCCGCCGCAGCTGGCCGCCGC
>CAYOCW010000071.1:5567-10099 GCA_964402615.1 uncultured Cyanobium sp.
GCCGCCGCCGCAGCTGGCCGCCGCGGCCGGTTGAAGCCTGGCCCTGGCCCCTATGATCCGGCCTGACCCGGCTGTTCTAAGTCCACCTCCACCGTGATCTTCCGCCGCTTCCAGTCCTCCCGCGACATCGGCATCGATCTCGGCACCGCCAACACATTGATGTATGTGTGCGGCAAAGGCATCGTGTTGCAAGAGCCCTCCGTCGTGGCGTTCGACGTGGAACGCAACGTGCCCCTGGCTGTGGGTGACGCCGCCAAATTGATGCTCGGTCGTACTCCGGGCAACATCCGTGCCGTGCGGCCGCTGCGGGATGGCGTCATCGCCGACTTTGATGCCGCCGAGCAAATGATCAAGAGCTTTATTCAAAAGGGCAGCGAAGGCCGGGAAGCGCGGGCCCCACGCCTGGTCATCGGCATCCCCAGCGGTGTCACCGGGGTGGAGCGCCGCGCCGTCCGCGATGCCGGCATGGCCGGTGCTCGCCAGGTGCATTTGATCGATGAACCGGTGGCGGCGGCGATCGGTGCCGGTCTGCCGGTCACCGAGCCGGTCGGCACCATGATCGTCGACATCGGCGGCGGCACCACGGAAGTGGCCGTGCTTAGCCTGGGCGGCACGGTGTTGAGTGAATCCGTGCGAGTGGCTGGGGATGAATTGAGCGATGCCATCAGCATCTATCTCAAGAAAGTACACAATCTGGTGGTGGGAGAACGCACTGCGGAAGACATCAAGATCCGCATCGGTTCTGCCTTCCCCGATGACGAGCATGACCAGATCTCCCTCGACGTCCGAGGACTGCATCTGTTATCCGGTCTGCCCCGCACGATCAATGTGCGCGCCGGAGACATCCGTGAAGCGATCGCCGAACCCCTGAATGTGATCGTGGAGGCGGTGAAGCGCACCCTTGAGCGCACCCCGCCGGAGTTGGCCGCCGATATCGTCGATCGCGGCATCATGTTGGCGGGCGGCGGTGCGCTGGTGCGCGGCATCTGCGATCTGATCAGCCATGAAACAGGCATCCTCACCCACGTAGCGGAGGATCCGCTGCTCTGCGTGGTCAACGGCTGCGGCATGGTGCTGGAGGATTACAAACGGCTTGAGCGCGTGCTGGACACCCCGGACTTCGCTCGTCAAGCCAGCTGAACCGTGAACCTGGCCCGCCGGCTGCGGCGAGCGGCTGGCACCTCGGTGCTGCCGTTCTGGCCCTGGCTGCTGACGCTACTGCTCCTGTTGCTGGTTCGCCTCAGCCGCGGCGCCCTGCTGACCGACCTCTACGCCCAGCTCACACGTCCGTTCTGGCCTGGCACAGCCCAGGCCGAATGGCTGCGTTCAGCGCGCCGTTTCGAGGATCAGGCCCGCCTGGCCGGCCTGGAGGCTGAGAACCAACGCCTGCGCGGCCTGCTCGGCCTGCCGCCGTTGAGCAGGGGCGGGCAGACCGCCCCCGTCATCTCTCGCCAGCCCGCTGGCTGGTGGCACCTGCTGGTGCTCGGCGAGGGCTCCCTGGGCGGGCTCGCCGTCGGTCAACCGGTGCTCGCCCCCGGCGGTCTGCTGGGGCGCCTCAGCAGCGTCACCCCCAGCACCGCCACGGTGACGCTGCTCACCGATCCCACCAGCCGGGTCGGCGTCTGGGTGGCGCGCACCCAAAGCCAAGGTCTGCTGACCGGCATCGGCACCAGCCGGCCCGTGCTGCGCTTCATCGACAAAGATCCCCAGGTCCGTCCTGGCGATCTGGTCACCACATCGCCCGCCAGCACCCTGCTGCCCGCCAACCTGCCGGTGGGCGTGATCCGTGCCGTGGACCTGGCCGCGGATCCGGCCCCGGAAGCCGTGGTGCAGCTCGGGGCCCCCGCCGCGTCCGTCGATTGGGTGCAGGTGCTGCAGCGCTGATGGCCGTGCTCGTCCGCCAACCCCTGGCGCTGGCCACCGGCCTGCTGGTGCCCTGGCTCACCTTGGCGGCCCCCGGCTGGCTGCAGCTCGCGGGCATCGCCCCAGCCTGGGCGGTGCTGTGGCTGCTGCCCTGGTCCCTGGTCGACGGACGGGTGTCGGGCGGGGCGCTGGGGCTGATGCTGGGGCTGACGCTCGATGCCCTGCATCCCGGCGCCGTCACCCTGATGCCGGGATTGGGGCTGCTGGGGTGGTGGTGGGGCCAGCTGGGGCGGCGTTCGCCCAGACTCGAACGCAGCTTCAGTCTGGCCCTGCTGGCGCTGCTGGGCACGGCCTTCCTCAACGCCACCCTGATGGCGCAATGGGCCCTGCTGACCTGGTGGGGGCAGCGGCAGCTGCCGCTGCAGCCCTTCCGCTCCAGCGGTGTCGGGCGGGCGGGACTGGACCTTGGCATCGATGCCGCCCGGCTGGCCCTGCCGGGCTGGGGCTGGGATGATCTGCAGAGCGTCGGTCTCTTTGTGCTCCTGGCCCAGACCCTGCTCACCGCCCTGCTGGCCCCGATGCTCTGTTCCCTGCAGCTGCTGCTCTGGCGCCAGCTGGCTGAATCCGGACGCCGCTGAGATGGGACATCCGAGGCTGCGGCGACGGGCGCTGCCCCTGGGGCTGCTGCTGGTGCTGCTCAGCCTGCTGCCCGGCTGTGCGCCCCGTCCCGGTGGCGAGGGCGGCGCCGGGCGGGAGCTGAGCATTTGGACCCTCGACCTGGCCCCCCGCTTCACCCCCTTCATGCGAGCGGTCATCCGGGAGTGGGAGCGCCGCCATCCCGGCGTGCGGGTGCGCTGGACCGACGTGCCCTGGAACTCGGTGGAACGCAAGCTGCTGGCGGCGGTCTATGCCCGCACCGCCCCCGATGTGGTGAATCTCAACCCACCGTTCGCCGCCAACCTAGCCAGCAAGGGGGGGCTGCTGGATCTGCGCGGCCAGCTGCCACCCGGCGCGGCGCAGCGCTATCTGCCGGCGATCTGGGCGGCGGGGGAGCAGGACGGGATTCAGTTTGCGCTGCCCTGGTACCTGACCACCCGGGTGACGATGGCCAACACGCGACTGCTCGCCGAGGCGGGGCTGGCGGCACCACCGCAACGCTGGCAGGAGCTGCCCGCCTATGCGGAGCAGGTGCGCCGCCGCACCGGTCGCTACGCCCTGTTCGTGACGGTGGTCCCCGACGATTCGGCAGAGCTGATGGAGGCGATGGTTCAGATGGGGGTGCGATTGCTGGATGGACGGCGCCGAGCGGCCTTCATGTCGCCCCAGGGGCGTCGGGCCTTCGCCTTCTGGACCGATCTCTACCGCCGCGGCCTGCTGCCCAAAGAGGTGGTGAGCCAGGGCTACCGCCGGGCGATCGAGCTGTATCAGGCGGGCGAACTGGCCCAGGTGGCCAGCGGACCCGACTTTCTGCGCAACCTGCAGACCAATGCTCCCGGCATCGCCGCCACGACCCGGGCCTTTCCGCCGCTGCGGGGCCAGAGCGAAGCCGCCAACGTGGCCGTGATGAACCTGGTGATCCCGCGTCGCACCACGATGCCGCGGCAAGCGGTGGACTTCGCCCTCTTCCTGACCGATGCGGCGCAGCAACTGCGCTTCGCGGAGGAGGCCCGGGTGCTGCCCTCCTCCCGCCTGGCCTTGCAGCAGCTGGAGCAACGCCTGCAGCAGGAGCCCCGCGGCAGTGGCAACGCGCTGCTGGTGCGCCAGGCGCGGCTGCTGTCGCTGCGCACCCTCAGCCAGGCGCGGGTTTTGGTGCCCGCCACCCCCGGCGTGAAGCGGCTGCAAGCGATCCTTTACACCCAGCTGCAGCGCGCCATGCTCGGTCAGGTCAGCAGTGATGCAGCCCTGGAGCAAGCCGGGCGGGAATGGAACGCCTATGCCCAGGCCCGCTGGCCGTGAGCAGCGGCCACCACCCTCGCAAGTGGAAGAGAATCTTTAATCTCGCCCTAGCCCCACACCGGGCCCCTGGACATGGCTGACGCCCGGGCGCGCCAGGCGGTATGTTTGCGAATCTTCATCGTTGTTGCTGTTGATGGCGAGGGAACAAGCTCCGATGCAAGACTCGCCAGCCTCTTCCCAGCATGTCGCGGCGCAGCGTGGCGACAGCAGTTACCGCGCCACCTTGCTGGTCGTCGACGACGAACCCGCCGTGCGCCGCGTCCTGGTCATGCGCCTGCAGCTAGCAGGCTATCGGGTCATCTGTGCTGAGGATGGAGAAGATGCCCTGACCCTCTTCCAGAACGAGCAGCCCGACCTGGTCGTGCTCGATGTGATGCTGCCCAAGCTGGATGGCTTCGCCGTCTGCCGCCGTCTGCGGGCCGAGTCCTGCGTGCCGATCATTTTCCTCTCGGCGCTTGACGCCATCGCTGAGCGGGTTGCCGGCCTCGACCTCGGCGCTGACGATTATCTACCCAAACCCTTCAGTCCCAAGGAACTGGAAGCCCGCATCGCCACCATTCTGCGGCGCACCGGCCGCGGCGCCGCCAGCGCGGAGCCCCGGGAGGTGGCCGCTGGCAACGGCGTGATGCGGGTGGGCGATCTGGTCGTCGATACCAACCGGCGCCAGGTGACCCGCGAGGGTCAGCGCATCTCCCTCACCTACACCGAATTCA
>CAYOCW010000072.1:0-9886 GCA_964402615.1 uncultured Cyanobium sp.
GTCTGGTCGTAGGGCGGCGTGGTGCCGGTGATGTCATCGATCAGCCGCGCCTGCTCGCCGGCCAGGCGATAAAACCCGCCCTTGCTGCCCAGCAACTTCAAGGCCGTGCCGAGGATCCAGGCCGTCAGCACCCGCGCTGGGCCGACGATGTCGATCAGACTCTGCAGGCCGCAGGCTGTCGCCAGGCTGCTGGTGGGGTGGAACACGCGGCAGAGCTGCCGGGCCAGCCATGAGGGCTCGACGGTTTCGGGATGGTGATAGCGACCCTGCATCACCGCGAGCGGCGTCTCGCCGATCGTGAGCACATCACCGGCTTGGGCCAGGTCGCTGGCGTAGTGCTGAAGCACCGCCAGGGGATCGTCGAGCACGCCGAGCAGGTGGGTGCGAATCGGCAACACCCGACAGTCGTCGCCCTGCCGCCAGCTGGCGTCGGCGACGGTCGGCGGCTCCGGGCGCCGCAGCGGGACCAGCAATCCCTGGCGCCGCTTCAGGCGGCCGAACGGTCCGTAGTCGATCCAGTGAATGTCAATCCAGAGCGTGTCCAGCAGCCCTTCGAGATCGACGCCGCCGGCGCCCAGCAGCCGCAGTTTCAGCTGAGCAGAGGTGGTCTTGCGTCCCTTGACGATGTAGGCCGGCCAGTAGCCGTCGACTCGGGTCTCCTCGTCCGGATGCTGCGGGATGATCCGCGCCTCGCAGCGCACCTCGGCCAGATCGCCGCGCCCGAGCAGGACGGGCTCGATCCGGAACTCCGGCACCATCACCTCCATGCGCGGATGGGGATTGTGGATGCACACCTGGCCCGTCACCTCCAGGCCCAGGGCCTTGCGCTTCACCTGAAACACCCCGGGGCTGAGCCGCAGCGGCGAAGCCGGCCGCAGCCGATGCCGCAACTCCAGCCAGAGCAGGCTCAGGCCGAACAGCGCCAGCAGGATGGGGAGAAGCGAAAGCGGAAGGGGCACGCCGAAAAACCCAACAGGGCACAAACGGCCGGAGCGTAGAGGCTCCTCTGGCCCTAGCTTCCCTTCAGCTGGCTGGCCTGAGGCACGGTATGCGCAAGACGTTTGTCCTGGACACGAATGTGTTGTTGCATGACCCCCTGGCCCTCACCCGCTTCGAGGACAACGACGTCGTCGTGCCGATCGAAGTGGTGGAGGAGATCGATCGCTTCAAGCGCGATCCGTCGGAAAAAGGTCGCAATGCCCGTCAGGTGTCGCGGCTGCTGGACGATTTGCGCGAGCAGGGCAACCTGGCCGAGGGGGTGGTGATCGATCCGGTTCAGGGAGGCCGGCTCAAGGTGGTGTTCTGCCGCTCCGAGACCCTCGCGCAGCTGCCGCCGGAGCTGCGGGCTGGCAACGGCGACAACAACATCCTGGCGGTGGCCCTGGAGCAGCGGCTGCACGAACGCGTCGGCAGCGAACCGCCGGTGGTGCTGGTCACCAAAGACACCAACCTGCGCATCAAGGCCGATGCGGTCGGACTGATCGCTCAGGACTACACCACCGACAAGGTGGCGATCGGCGACCTCTACCCCGGCATCTGTGAGATCTGGACCGGCGCCGAGGAGATGGATCGGCTGAGGGCGGAAGGGGGCCTTCCGCTGGAGCGGCTGGCGCAATCCAGCGGCGAGCCGCTCGATCTGCAGGCGAATGAAGGGGTGACGCTGGTGGACCGGGCCCAACCGAACCACACCCTGCTGGCCCGCTTTCAGGCGGCCAGCGCCAGCCTGTTGCCGCTGCAGCGGGGAACGAAGGCGCGGCTGGGGCCGATCCATGCCCGCAACCGCGAGCAGACCTTTGCTCTGGATCTGTTGCTGGATCCGTCCGTGCAGCTGGTGACGCTGGTGGGCAAGGCGGGCACGGGCAAAACCCTGCTGGCCCTGGCCGCCGGTCTCAACCAGGTGGCCGATGAGCGCCTCTACGACCGGTTGCTGGTGACACGACCCGTGATTCCCCTCGGCAAGGACATCGGATTTCTACCGGGTGATTTGCAGGAAAAAATGGGACCATGGATGCAGCCAATTATCGACAATCTCGATTTCCTCTTGGGAGGAGGCGACGCTGATCACGGCAACCATTCCCGCAGCAACCAGCGGCTTCAGCGCAACAGCTGGGAAGATTTGCGTAGCCTCGGCTTGCTAGAGGTGGAAGCGATTAGCTACATCCGTGGCCGCTCGATCCCGCGACAGTACATGGTGGTCGATGAGTCGCAGAACCTCACGCCCCATGAGGTGAAGACCATCGTGACCCGTGTCGGCGAAGGCACCAAAATCGTGCTGACCGGCGACCCCTATCAGATCGACAACCCCTATGTGGATTCGGAAAGCAACGGCCTGACCTGGTTGGTGGAGCGTTTCAAGGGGCAGGCGTTGGCGGGCCACATCACCCTGAACCGCGGCGAACGCTCCGCCCTGGCTGAGCTGGCGGCGAATCTGCTGTGAGCCAGATCCGACAGACGCCTGTTTGCGGCCAACCTTCAGCGCCAGCCGTCGGTGCTGGAGTGCCGCGGCCGAGGCGCGGGATCACGTGCTTTCGCCTGGATCGGTGCGGGAACCCTGGAGGGATCCTCCCGCAGAACAAGCAACCCGGTGCGCCAGGGATCTCGCGTTGACCCGCCGATCATGGCTTGGCAAATCGCTTGCGCCTGTCTTGCATGGAGGTATGCCCCCCGCGGAAAACGAGATGGGCGACGAGCTGGACAACCAACCGATCACTCCCCATGCCGGTCCCATTCGCGATCCCTCCGGATTGCTGAGCTACATCGGCGACGACGGTCGTCGCTATGTGGTGGGGACCGAGGCTGAGGCGCCGGCCGCCGCTGCAGCGCATCCGGCCCCACCGCGCCCCGATGCCGGCGACGCCGATCGGGTGATGCGCGACCTGCGTCAGGCCAACAGCCTCTATCGCCGCATCGAATCCCTCTGCCGCGACTGGATCAGCGCCGTGCAGAGTCGCGATCTGGAGCGCGGCGCCGCCCTGGAACTGCTGCTGACCACGCTGGAAACCACCCTGGAAGAGCCGGACTCGGACGTGGAGGCGGCGGGCTGACCCCTCCCCTGCCCCTGGGCAGCGCTCGGAGGGAGCGCGCCCGCCCCACGGCAGCGTCAAGCGGCATGCTGGAGCCATGGTTTCACCCGCCGCTTGCCTGTTCGACCTGGACGGTCTGCTGCTCGATACCGAACCCCAGCATGCCCGTGCCTGGTACGCCGCCGCATCCCGCTTCGGCTTGGAGCTGCCCACGGCGGCGCTGGTGCAGCTGCGGGGGCGACGGCGCCGCGACTGCGCCCAGATCGTCCTCGGCTGGATCCGCAACGCCGGCCTGTCCTGCCCGGACACGGACGCTCTGCTGGCCATCCGACAGCCGATCGCCGAACGGCTGATGGCCCTGGCGCCACCGATGGAGGGGGCCGAGGAGCTGGTGCGTCGCTGCCACAGCCGCCGTGTGCCGATGGCCCTGGCCACCAGCAGCGACCAGGCCGCGGTGGCCCTGAAAGCGGCGCCTCACCCCTGGCTGGAGCTCATCACGGTTCGCGTGCATGGGGATGACCCCGACCTGCGCGCCGGCAAACCGGCGCCCGACGTGTTTCAACTGGCGGCCGCCCGACTCGGCGTGGCACCCCAGGACTGCTGGGCCTTCGAGGACTCCCCGGCCGGCGCTCGCGCCGCGGCTGCCGCCGGCTGCCGGGTGCATGTGCTCAACAACCCAGCCCTCACGGCGTCCAGCCTGCCGTCGGGGGTGGTGCTGATCGATTCGCTGCGCGACGTTCAACTCTGACGAACCCCGAAGCGGGGCGTCCGCTCGCCGGCCCTCCGATCCGCCGCAGAGCCAGGGGCGGTGTCAGTACAACCGGCTGAGCACAAACTCAGGCAGAGCCCGCAGGGCGCTGCGCGGCTCGGAGGCTGGCAACCAGGCCAGGGCTGCATGGGCTTCACGAGCAAAACCCTCCGCCAGAGCGCGGGACCTGGGGATGGCCTCGCAACCACGCACCAGCGCCAGGGCCGATTCGAGATCACCCTCCTGGCTGAACTCGCGCTCGATCAAGCCCGCCAGCTGGGGGCGCTCCTGCAGGGCATAGAGAGCCGGAGCGGTGAGATAACCGGAGGCCAGATCGCTGGCGGCGGGCTTGCCCAGCTGCTGATCATTGCCGGTGAAGTCGAGAATGTCGTCCACAACCTGAAAGGCGAGGCCCAGCTGGCGCCCGAAGCGATAGAGGGCCTGCAGACGGGGCTCGGCCAAACCGCTGAGCACCCCGGCGGCGCGGGCGCTGTTGGCGATCAGCGAGGCGGTCTTGCAGTAGCTCTTCTCGAGATAGGTATCGAAGCTCTGGCCGGTGTCATAACGGTTCAGCCCCTGGCGCACCTCGCCATCGGCCAAATCCATGATCACCCGCGATAGCAGCTTGACCACATCGAGGTCGTCGAGGTTGGCGAGGTGCCAGCTGGCTTGGGCAAACAGAAAATCACCGGCCAGCACCGCCACCCGATGATTGAAGCGGCTGTGAACGGTGGCGACGCCGCGACGCGTGTCGGCCCCGTCCACCACGTCGTCATGCACCAGGGAGGCCGTGTGGATCATCTCGGTGATCTGGGCCAAGCGCCGGTGGCGCGGACTGAGCTGACCGGCGGGATCGATGGCCCGGGAGAGTAGCAGCACCAGGCCGGGTCGCAACCGCTTGCCGCCAGCGGCAAAAAGATGCTCCGCCGCCGCCTGCAGGATCGGGTGGCCAGCCCCGATCAGGGCCCTGAGATCGGCCAGCAGGCCCTCGAGGTCGGCTTCAACCGGCTGAAGCAGCTCTGCAACGGTCGCCACCGAACCTCCGCGGTGGCCAGATCCTAGAAGGCGCAGACCGTCGATCGCAGATCGACCTGGCGGACCTGCGGCACGCTGCCCAACCAGGTGGTCGCCGCCGCCGCAAACGCCGCGGCCGAACCGGTGACGCAGAAGCGGGTGCGCAGCAGCGGTGGCGTCAATGGATCCCCCTGCAGTTCCGCCTCCGGAGCATCTCCCAAGCTGGCCAGCAGTGGACCGAGGCGCTGGGCTGCCGCCACCGCGGGATTGATCAACTCCACATCGGGCGGCAACAGCTGCGCTAGCAGCGGGCGCAGCAGGGGGTAATGGGTGCACCCGAGCACGATCGTGTCGACCCGGGCCTGCAGCAGCGGCTCCAGATACTCCCGGGCGGCGGCCCGCAGGGCCGGAGCCGCCAGGTCGCCGGCTTCGATCAGCGGCACGAAGGCCGGGCAGCCGATCTCCAGCACCTGGGCCGAAGGTCGGCAGGCATGGATGGCGCGGCGGTAGGCGCCACTCGCCGCCGTGGCCGGCGTGGCGAGCACGCCGATGCGGTCATGAACCAGCTGGCTGGCGACGCTGTCGATCAACCCGACCACCGGCACTCCGGCCTCCGCCACCGCCACATCCAGGGCCAAGGCATTGGAGGTGTTGCAGGCCATCACCAGAATCCCCACCCCCTGGAGACGCAACCAGCGCACCACCTCCGCGGCGATGGCGCGGATCTCCTCGGTGGAGCGCTGCCCGTAGGGCACCCGGGCCGTGTCGCCAAGGTAGAGGCACGGGGAATGGGGATAGAGCGCATGCACGTGGCGCAACACCGTGAGGCCACCGAGACCGCTGTCGAACAGTCCGACCAACAAGCTCATCAGGCCCCCCCCAGAACCCGCAGGATGGCGGTGCTGACGGCCACGGCCAAACGGCGCCGGAAGGCCGGATCCGCCAGCCGCGGCGCATCGAGACTGCCGGTGACGAAGCCCATCTCCGCCAGGGCCGCCGGCATCACCGTGCGGCGGATCACAAAGAAGCGGCCCTTGCGGGCGCCGCGGTCGGGACTGCCAGAAGAAATCGCCATGATCTGGTTTTGAATCTCCCGGGCCAGCCGCTCGGAGCGACTGCCTTCGAAGTAAAAGGTTTCGACGCCGTTGACATCGGGCCTGGACATGTCCAACGCGTTGGCATGCAGGCTGACGAACAGGTCGGCGCCGCTCTGGTTGGCCAAAGCCACCCGCGGCGGAAGGTCCACATCCACCTCGGTGGTGCGGGTGAGCAGCACCCGCACGCCGCGGCTTTGCAGCAGCTGGGCCACCTGCAGCCCCACATCCAGCACCACATCGGTCTCGCGCAGCCCGCCGATGCCGACGGCACCGGGATCGGGGCCGCCATGGCCCGGGTCGATCACCACCAGGAAGCGGCCTCGGGGCACCTCGGGCAGGCCCTCGGCGGAGAGCGGCCGCCCGGCGACCGGCCCCGCAGTGCTGCGGGGCGTCCAGGCGGGGCTGATGGGCGGGCGCCAGGCGCTCGCCAGGCTGGAGGATTCGAGCGATCCCTCCCCCAGGCTGACGAGCGAGCGCCCGTCCAGGCCGACCAGCTCCATGCGCCAGCGGTCGCGGGCGGTTCCGACGAGCCGCAGCTGTCGGGGATCGAGGCGCACCCCGGGCTGAAACTCCAGCACCAGACGCGTGGTCTGGGGGTCGGGTCGACCGATGCGCACCTCGCGCAGGGCGCCGCCAGCAGGGATGGAGCGGGCCCGCAGCGGAGCTCCCGGCAGGTCGACCCAGATGCGGGGACCCCGACCGATCGGCCCCTCCTCGAAGAACGCCCGAGCGGTGACGCCGGGGGTGGTGCGCAGCTCCAGAGTACCCTCGCCGCTGATGCGCCAGGCGGCCAGGCTGCTGGCGGCCCGGGCCGGCAGGGTCGCCGCCAGCGCCAGGGCCAAACCCCAGGCCGCCCGCCATGCCCATCTGCTTCTGCCCATGGCCGTCGTCAGAACAGGCCCGGGCGGCGATGCCGCAGGCTGGGCATCTGGGCGCGCACGCGCTCGCCATGGTCGATGTCGACCGGAGCCATCGCCAGGCCAGGCGCCTGGCCCGCGTCGGCCAGCACGATGCCCCAGGGATCGATCACCATGGCGTGGCCGTAGGTCTGGCGGCGCCCGTAATGCAGGCCGGTTTGGGCCGGAGCGACCACGTAGGCGGTGTTTTCGATCGCCCGCGCCTGCAGCAGCACCTGCCAGTGATCCTTGCCCGTGTAGGCGGTGAAGGCCGCGGGCACCATCAGCAGGTCGGCCCCGGCGGCGGCGAGATGGCGATAGAGCTCGGGGAAGCGCACGTCGTAACAGATCGAGAGCCCCACGCGACACAACCCCGGCACGTCCACCACCGGCGGCAGCTCATTGCCCGGCTTGACCGTGGCCGATTCGCGGTAGGGCACCCCATCGGGGATGTCGACATCGAACAGGTGAATTTTGTCGTAACGGGCCAACAGCTGGCCCTCGACCCCCACCAGCTCGGCCCGGTTGAAGGTGAGGGTCTCGCCGGCGGGAACCGGGAAGCCGCCGCCCAACAGGGTGACCTGATAGCGCCGCGCCATGGTGACCAAAAAACGGCTGCAGCGCTCCGCCAACTCGGGGGCCAACTGCAAGCGCCGCTGCTCGTCGCCCATGAAGGCAAAGTTTTCGGGCAGTCCCACCAGTTCGGCGCCGCGCCGCACCGCCAGCTCGATCTGTTCCTCTGCGGCCGCCAGATTCGCCTCGGGATCGGGGGTGCTGGTGAGTTGCAAGGCGGCGGCTAGAAAGCTGCTCAACGACCGTGTTGCTCCAGAACCGGCGAACTTTAGGGGCCTGCTCCAGATCCACAAGGGGGCGGCGCGGCCGAGGGCGTCAGCTGGCCCGCAACACGCCCGGCTCCGCCTGGATCGGCACCACCGTGAGGCTGTCGACGGCGGCGCAGCAGAGGAAGTCGGCATCGTGGTCGCCCAGCCGGATCAGCCGCTGGCCATGGCTGGCCGCCCGCAGGCAGGTCTCGGTGTCGCGATGCCCCTGCTGCCAGAGGGCCAGGGCGGCGAGGACCTCGTCGTTGCCGAAGTCGATGCCGACATGGGGCGACACGGCCAGTTCGGTGAGGGCGGAGGCCACCGCCCCGGCGGCGAGGCTGTCCTCCAGCGAGTAGTCCCCCTCCCAGCCGCTGCCGACGATCCAGACCCGCTCGCAGCCGCGCTCCAACAGGCGCCGAGCGACGGCGGTGCGGTTGGGCAGGCAGGCGGTCACGAGCAAGGGCACATCGCGCACCGCCGCCAGCGAGCGGGTGCCGTTGGTGGTGCTCATGAAGATCCGCTTGCCCGCCACCAGCTCCGGCGTCACCGCCAGGGGCGAGTTGCCGAGGTCATAGCCCTCCACCCGGCGGCCGCCGCGCTCGCCGGCCCGCAGCCGCAAGCCCGCCGGCCAGGCGGCGGCCAGCCGTTCCAGCTCATCGAGATCGGCGAAGGCCTGGATCGCTTCGGCGCCGTTGTGGAGCGACCAGGCGATGGTGGTGGTGGCGCGCAGCACATCGATCACGACGGCGCCATCGGGTCCGCCATCAGCGGCCGGTTGCACGGGTGGCACGGCTTCCGAGGTGTGGAAGTAGAAGATCTGCATGGGTCGGCCGCGGGGCTGGGCAGACTAGGAGCCGGCTGCCGGCTGGAACCGGCGCGGAGAACGGGGCGATGGCTTGAGCGCGCCGAGAAGCCACGCCAGAAGCCCAACGGCGGCTTGCCGGGATCTGGCGGTGGAGCGCTGCTCCAGGCTGAGCCGCCAGGCGGGCTCGCCTTGGGGGCTGGCCAGCAGCAGCGTGTCGCCATAGGCGGTGCGGCTCTCCAGCGCGTCCTGGCTCACCAGCGTGTGGCTGCCGAGCAGCGATCCCTGCAGCGGCAGCGGTGGGTTGGAGGCCTCGTCTGGCCAACGGCCGGAGCTGCCGCAACCGTCAAGGCTCATGGGCCGGCTCCCGACCAGGCGCCGCGGCTCGGATCGCCGACCCATAGGATCGCTGCATGATCAGCAGCCGCGCGGCCACCCCTGCCGGCCCGCCCGACCGGGATGGGCTGGAGCGGCACAGCGTTCCACCCCTCTCCGAGCTTTTCCCCTTCCCGCTGGATGGCTTCCAACTGGAAGCGATCGATGCCCTCAACCAAGGCCACTCGGTGGTGGTGAGCGCCCCCACCGGCAGCGGCAAGACGTTGGTGGGCGAATACGCCATCCACCGCGCCCTCGCCCACGGGCGCAAGGTGTTTTACACCACCCCGCTCAAGGCGCTCTCGAACCAGAAGCTGCGCGATTTCCGCCACCGGTTCGGCACCGAACAGGTGGGCTTGCTCACCGGCGATCTGAGCCTCAACCGCGAGGCGCGCATCGTGGTGATGACCACCGAGATCTTCCGCAACATGCTGTATGCGGAGATCGACCATCCCGACGACGATCCGCTCGCCGATGTGGAGGCGGTGGTGCTCGATGAGTGCCACTACATGAACGATTCCCAACGCGGCACCGTCTGGGAGGAATCGATCATTCACTGCCCCGGCAGCATCCAGCTGGTGGCCCTTTCGGCCACCGTGGCCAACGCCGGCCAGCTCACCGACTGGATCGCCAAGGTGCATGGCCCCACCCAGCTGATCCTCAGCGACCACCGGCCGGTGCCGCTCGCCTTCAGCTTCTGCAGCGCCAAGGGTCTGCATCCCCTGCTCAACGACGCCGGCACGGGCCTGCATCCCAACTGCAAGGTCTGGCGACCGCCGAAATCGACGCGCCGCAAGGGGCCGAAAACGCCGCGCCCGCCGCAACCGGAAGCGCCGCCGATCAGCTTTGTGGTGGCCCAGATGGCCGAACGCCAGATGCTGCCGGCCATTTACTTCATCTTCAGCCGCCGCGGCTGCGACCGGGGGGTGCGCGATCTGGCGCGCCTGTCGCTGCTGACGGCCGCCGAGCAGGCCCGCCTGCAGGCCCGGTTCGACGCCTTTGTCGCCGCCACCCCGGAGGCGGTGCGGGAGGATCATGTCGAGCCGCTGCTGCGCGGCGTCGCCTCGCACCACGCCGGCGTGCTGCCGGCTTGGAAGGACCTGATCGAGG
>CAYOCW010000073.1:0-9809 GCA_964402615.1 uncultured Cyanobium sp.
TGAAGAAGGCCTTGAGGCCGTTGAAGGGGGCGCCGATCGGGAAGCGGAAGTCGAGGGCCCGCAGCTCACCGCCGCGGTTGACGAACAGGTGGGTGTGCTCCTTGGGCAGCAGGTTGTCGTAGGCCCCCACCCGCCGCATCAATTCAAACAGGTTGGCGTAGTTGTAGAAGAACACGTGCAATCCCATCTCGATGTGATTGCCGTCCGCGTCTTCCCAACTGCCCACCTTGCCGCCCATGAACGGCCGCGCCTCGTAGAGGTCCACGCCGTGGCCGGCCTCGACCAGATCGACCGCCGCCGCCAGCCCGGCCAGTCCTGCACCCACGATGGCGACCCGCACCGATGTTCTCCCTTGCTCGCTGGACTCTATGGAGCGGCAGGCCCGCTGGGGGGCGACAGCCTCGGGACGAGATCCATAAAGTGAAAGTCCCGTCCAGCCACCGCTCCCGGCCATCGCTGGGCCGGTGCGCGTCCTCCCCGATCCGCAAGGTCCGCATGAGTTCCGACCACACCGCCACGGTTGCCGCCAGCAGCACGGTTGCCGCCAGCAGCACGGCTGCCACCGCCACCCCGTCTGCCACCAGCCCCACCGTGACCCACACCGGCGTCGATGGCCGCGGCATCTTGATCAGCGATGCCGCGATGCGGCAGCTGGCCCAGCTCATCCGCCAGCAGGGCGACAACCGGGTGCTGCGGGTGGGGGTGCGGTCCGGAGGCTGCAGCGGCATGAGCTACACCATGGACTTTGTGCCCGCCGACCAGATCCGCCCCGACGACGAGGTCTACAGCTACGAACCCGCGGACGCGCCGGCCTTCCGAGTGGTGAGCGATCCCAAGAGCTTGCTGTACATCTATGGCATGCAGCTCGACTTCTCCTCCGCCCTGATCGGCGGCGGCTTCAACTTCAGCAATCCGAACGCCAGCCAGACCTGCGGCTGCGGCAGCTCGTTCGCGGTCTGAGCCCCGGTCCGGGGCCCCGGGGCCTGGCGCCATGGGAACCTGAGACGACTGCCCGCAGCGACCGCCACCATGACGGCCAGCCCCCCCTCCAGCGAGAGCTCCCGTTTCGATCTGGCCATCAGCCGTTATCAACAGGGAGCGGCACCGGAAGAATTGATCGACGAATTCCTGGCGATCACGGCTCAGATGCCCCGCCAGGCGGCGGGCTGGACCTGCCTGGCCTGGCTACAGCTGCTGCTGGACCAGCCCCGCGCCGCGCTGCAATCGGCCCGCACGGCGGTGAAGCTCAATCCCCAGGATCCCCAAGCCCGCATCAACCTCTCCCTGGCGATGCTGGAAACCGGCACCAAGGGGGTGCGCGACCATGTGGAGATGGTGCAGCGGCTGATGCAGATCGCTCCCGATCTGGCGCGGGAACTGCAGGACTCGATGGCCGATGGTCTGCAGCGCCGGCCGGGCTGGTCGGCGCTGGAAAAACTGCGCGGCTGGCTCCCCGCTTGAGGTCCTCCACCCCACGCCTGCTGCTGCTGAGCAACGGCCACGGGGAAGACCTGAGCGGCGCGATGCTGGCCCTGGCCCTGCGCCAGCGCGGCGTCCAGCTGGAGGCCCTGCCGCTGGTGGGCCATGGCCAGGCCTACCGCCGCGTCGGCGTGGCGGTGATCGGCCCGACGCGGGAGTACAGCACCGGCGGGCTGGGCTACACCAGCCTGGGCGGTTACCTGCGCGATCTCTGCGAGGGCCAGCCGTTCTACGTGCTGGGTCGGCTGGCGCAGCTCTGGCGCCGGCGGCGCCGCTACGACCTGGTGGTGGCGGTCGGTGATGTGGTGCCGGTGCTGGCCGCCGCGATCAGCCGCCTGCCCAGCGTGGTGTATCTGGTGGCCTATTCCAGCCATTACGAAGGCCGGCTGCGGCTGCCCTGGCCCTGTCGCCCGCTGCTGCGCCACGGCCCGTTCCGTGATATTTGGAGTCGCGATGCCCTCACCGCCGCGGACCTCAGCCAGCAGCTGGGGCGACCGGTGCGCTTCCTCGGCAACCCCTTCCTCGATCCGGTGCTGTCGGCCAGCGACGCGGCCAGCAACGCGGCCAGCAACGATGCCCTGATCGCCCCGCCGGGACCCGAGGGAGGAGCGGAGTCGCCCGCCAGCAACACCACGCCCGCCAGGCCCGCCACCGAGGCGGCGCCGCTGCTGGCCCTGGTCCCCGGCAGCCGCCTGCCCGAGGCCCTCACCAATCTGAAGCTGATGCTGCAGTCCCTCAGCCTGCTGCCGGATCCCTGGCGCCAACGCGGGGCGGTGCGCCTGCAGGCGGCCCTGGTTCCCGGGCTCGACCGACCGCGGCTGCTGGCGATGGCCGAGCCCCTCGGCTGGCGCCCGATCGATCCCCAGCCCGCGCGGCAGGCTCAGCCCCACCACCCCGTGACCGCGGTCGCAGAGGCGCTGGTGCTGCAGCGCGAGGGGCTGCGGCTGGAGCTGCATTGGGGGCGGTTCAACGAGATCCTGGCCAACTGCGACCTGGTGCTGGCGATGGCGGGAACCGCCAGCGAGCAGGCGGTGGGGCTGGCCAAGCCGGTGTTGCAGCTGGTGGGGCCCGGTCCCCAGTTCACGGCGGGCTTCGCCGACGCCCAGCGCCGGCTGCTCGGCCCGGGGGTGATCTGCGCCAGCGGCGGCTGGGGCAGCCGGGCCAGCCTCGCCGGCACGGCGCAGCTGCTGGCCGACCTGCTGCAGCGGGGCCGGGATCAGGCCGCGGCGGCCGCCTGGCGGCGGCAGCTGGCGGCGATCGCGGCGGAACGCATCGGAGCGCCGGGGGGCAGCGAACGCATGGCCGCGGCGATTCTCACGGCGATGCAGAGCGCGTCGACGACCCGCCCCCCCCGGGGCTGAGCTCAGTTCCCGGGGCGATCGGCAGCGGCGGCGGGCCGCTGCAGCAGACTCCTGCCAGTTCCTTGCGACGCGCCGGCTGCATGGCCCCGGATGCCCTCCCTGATTCGGCCGCCGCGCCAACCGCGCCCCCGGCCGCTCCCGTCCTGCCACCGCCCCGGAGCGCAGCGGCTTTGGCTCCCGCAGCGGCGGCAGGCCCGCTGGCGACGCTGCGGGAGCTGGTGGACCGCCTGCTGGTGGCCGATGTGTTTCTGGTGCTGGCTGGAGCCCTGTGGTTCGCCCTGGCGGTGCTGCTGCACAGCCGCGGCATCGAGGCGCCGCTGCGGCTGTTCCAGGCGCTCTGGCAGCCGCTGTTCACCCCGGCGATCGGCCTGCTGATGGCCGCGGCGCTGCTCAGCGGGGCCCTGGGCTGGTGGCAGCGACGAGGGCGGGACGGAGCTCGGGGAACTGGAAGCTGAACCCCTGATCCTCCAGGCGCTGCGGTCGCACCCGCTGGCCCTCCAGCACCACCTTGGCGCCATCGCCGAGCAGCACCTGCAGCAGCGGGGCGGGCACCGGCAGCAGGCTGGGCCGACCCAGCACCTCCCCCAGGGTTTGGCTGAGCTCGCGCATGCGCACCGGCCGGGGGGCGACGACGTTGTAGACGCCGCGATAGCTGGCCTCTTCGAGGGCGGTGGCGATCAGCCGGCAGACATCGGTGCGATGCACCCAGCTCAGCCATTGCTGGCCATTGCCCACCGGACCGCCGAGGCCGAGGCGGAACACCGGCAGCATGCGCCCCAGGGCACCGCCATCGGCGGCCAGCACGATGCCGAGGCGCAGGATCACCACGCGACTGGCCGGAGCTGCGGCCTGGGCCGCCGCCTCCCAGTCGAGGCAGAGGCGGGCCAGCAGATCGTCGCCGGCGGGGCTGGACTCATCGAAGCTGGCCTGCTCACTGCTGCCGTAGAAGCCCACCGCGGAGCCGTTAACCAGCACGGCGGGAGGGTTGGGGAGAGCCGCCATCGCCGCCACCAGCAGGCTGGTGCTGCGCACCCGGCTGTCGCGCAGCAACTGGCGATGGGCAGCGGTCCAGCGCTTTTCAGCGATCGGCTCGCCCACGAGATTGACCACCCCCTCGGCCGCGGCCAGGGCCTGTTGCAACCCCTGCTGGCGCCAGGTGGCGGGATCGGCCGGATCACCACGCAACAGCTGCAGGCGAGGATCTCGCGGCAGGCCGGCGGGCTGGGGGGCGCGGCTGAGCACGGTGAGGTCGTGACCGAGTTGCAGCAGGTAGGGCACCAGCTCACGCCCCACAAATCCAGAGCAACCCAGCAACAGCAACCGCAAACCCGAAAGCTCCGAAACCTGCAGCGGAGGATAGGGGCGGAGCGGGCTCCAGGGTGGCCGGACGGCCGGAGACGAAACGCGGCGGCTGGCGGCAGCGGCCTTGGCGGCGGCTGGGGGGCGCCAGGACCCCGAGGCGAGCGGAGGCCCCCTAACCTGGCCTGAGCTACCGATTCCAGATGGCTCCCGCCAGCGACGCCACCGCTTCGCCCGCCGCCGCCAAGGCCCTGCGCAAGGGAGCGTTGGTGAAGCTGGATCGCCAGCGGTTCGCGGGCAGCCTGGAGGCGGCGGCCAGCGACGCAGACCTGCCGGCCTATGTGTTCGAGGGTCCGGGGGAGATCCTGGCCATCCGCGAGGCCCACGCCCAGGTGCGCTGGAGGCGTCCGGTGCCGGATGTGTGGCTGAGGCTTGATCAACTCGTGGCCTGGACAGCGGCCTGATCGCCGTCGCCGGCCGCCGGGTGACGTCAGCCGCGCTTCAGACGCCGAGATGGGGGCTGCAGGCTCAGCTCTCCAAGCGGCGGTGCTCGATCGCCAGGCGTTGGCGGCGAGCCTCCGCCTCGCGCAGCATCTGGCGGCCGTCGTGGAGGTAATCATCCACGTAGCCGAGGCTGTAGCGCTCCAGCTCCGCCAGGCCGTCCTGCACCTGGCCGAGGCAGTGGTAGAGGCTGAGCCCAAAACCATGGGCGGCTGCCGGGCAGGGGAGCGAGCGGAACAGGGTCTCCGCCTGCTCGATCTGCCGCTGGGCTGCGGCCAGGAAAGTGCAGAACGCCTGCATTAACTGATCGTCGTAGGGATCGGCGGCCAGCTCCTGAAGGCGGCCGGGGATGGCCGCGGTGATGCGGGCCAGCAGCCGGTCGCTGGGGGCATAAACGCGCTGCAACCACTCCAGCAGCTGATCCTCCGCAGTCCGGGAGGCGACCGCCGAGGCGGCCGTGTCGCCCTGCCGCACCGGGCGGTCGCTGCGTTCGCGGCGCTGGCGGCGGTCGTGGACGCGACGGCGCTCGCCATCGCCCAGGACCTCCCAGGCGGCATTGAGGGCCAGGATCGTGTCGTCATCACCACCGGCATCGGGATGGTGGCGCTTGACCAGCATCCGGTAGGCCGCCTTGATCTCGGCAGCGCTGGCGGCGCGGCTCACCCCGAGCACCTGATAAGGATCCGGGAGAGCCGAGGACATGGACGAGAGCCGACGCGGCGTTGGGTGCCTTGGGATTCTGGCCCCGCCGCCCACCCGTGCGGCCATGGCGATGGCGCCAGCAAAAAGCCCCCCGGGGAGGGGGGCAGCACCGGCGCTGGCCGACGGGAGCCAGCACCGGGCGGAGCAGCGAGCGCGGAACCGATCAGAAGCGGATGACCGTCTGAATCAGGGCGCCGAAGATACCGAAGCCAGCGGTCCAATCGGGAGCGCCGGTGGGGGTGTAGTTGCCGGAGAGCGTGGCAGGGATGTTGTTGGCCGCCAGCAGGTTGCCAGCGATCGGACCACCGGGGGTGAGCTGACCGAGCGGGCGGCTGATCCAGAACACGGAGGGGGTGATGGTGATGTTGTCCGTGACCTGGAACTTGTACCAGGCTTCGAGCACCACCCCACCATCCTGGGGAGTGGTGGAGGGGATCCCGTAGAGGCTGTTGGTGGCGGCAGTGCTGAGTAGGGTTGCCAGAGTGGTCGGATCGTTGGCTGCGTTCACAGGCGCCACTGAGAGGCCGGTGGCGAAGGTGGGCTGACCAATGGCGAAGCCGAGGGAGTTGCCTTTGACCAGAACGTCATCCCACTGCAGGCCCACGAACCAGCTCTGGCTCTGGGTCACATAGGCTTCGTTGTAGAAGGTTGGGAAGGGGAATCCCGTAAATCCGTTGACAGTGATCGCCGTAAGGTTAGCGCTTGCCGAATTATTGCTGAGGTTGTTGATCGCCCAGCCAGCACTAATCGAGGGTACCCAGCCCGACTTTTTAGGCTGCCAGTAGCTGTTGACGGCGAAGCTGTTAGAGCTGCCGTTCTGCAGCCACCAGCTGTTCTGGGCCACAAACTGGGTACCGGAGCGGAAGTTGGAGCCGCTGTTGCCGTAGCGATAGGCCAACGACAGGTTGAACTGGGGCGTGGTGTAGGCCAGCTGGGTCAGCAGGCTGCCATTTGAACAGTTGGAGAACAGGCCGCCTTCGGTCGCCGCGCAACCAAAAGGATTGCCGTCGTAGGCTTGGCCAATTTCACCCCTTGGGGCGATCCAGCTGGCCGAGAAGCTGAAGCGCGGCTTGCCCTTCTTGACGTTCTGCTGCCAGATCATGCCGAAGCCAGCGCCGGTGGCTTTGTTGTAGACGCCAGGGGCACCGTGCGTGGAGAAGAAGTCGAGAATACGATCGGCCTTGCCGGTGGCATAGACCGAGGGCGAAGCCCCGAGGATTTCGGTGTTGCGCGCCCGGGCGCCAACCACAAAACTGAACTCCTTGCCCACTGGGAAGCGGTACCAGAGGCGATCGATGCCGACGACATTGGAGCTGTTGAAGCCGGCACCCGTCCCGAAGCCGTTCGAGGCCAGATCGAGGGTTGTCAGGTTGACACCTTGGCCAGTGAAAGCGTTGTTGAAGTTGCCGGAGCGCAGGCGGGTAAAGAGCAGATCCTTACCCGAGAAGCTGGTGCTCAGGTTGAGCCGAACATCGTAGCTGAGCGTTGTAGCGCCGTAGAGAGCGTTATATTTAGCAGCAGCTCTTTGAGGGTAAAGGAGATTGTAGAAGGTAGCCGTGTTCGCCGCTGTCAGCGGCAAGGTGATCGGCAGGGCAGCTGCAACAATCGGCAAGCCGTTGAAGGCGTTGGCGTTGGGTGCCGTCGCTGGCAGATTGAAGCCTTGGAAGTTGCTGTTGCCGCTGGCGCTAACGCCGCCCAACACGAAGGTCGCTTGACCCTGAAGCTTGGTGGTGGTGGAGAACTGCTGGGCCTCCAACTTGCCCACCTTGGCATCGAGCTTGTCGAGCCGTCCGCGGATCACCGCCAGCTCCTTGGCGAACTCATCCATCAGGCGCCGCAGCTCATCGGTCACCTCGGTGACGCGATCCAAGCAGGCATTGAGCAGGGCAGCCGCCTCATAGCGGGTCATGGCCTGCTTGCCGCGATAGGTGCCATCGGGGTAGCCCGCGACGCAACCGTAGCGCTCGATCAGGTTGTTCAGCGCCTGAAAGGCCCAATCGGTGGGCTTGACATCAGAGAACTGATTGATGCTGGTCACCTGGTTCTGGGATTCCCAGGCCCGGAAACGATCCAGATCTTGCTGGTTCATGTATTCGTTGACCGCCGCCATTCCCGTGTAGGAAGGGGCTTGCTGTGCCGACACCACCGTGGGGGCCATCAGCCCGCAGGGAAGCGCGGCCAGCAGAAGACGCTGGAAGGGTTTCATCGAGTCCTCACACCAAAAAAAGGACGTAAAGGGGCAAAAAGCCCCCGGTGAATTTATGTCACAGAGGCCCGGCCTGTCCTGAATGGGAACACAGAAGGATGTGATGCGGGCTACAGCACAACCGCTGCGTCAGGCCGGCAGCTGCAGCCGCTCGCCTCACAAAGGATGGCTGGGAGGAGGTTGAGTGACAGCACCGCCAAACTACGAAGCCGCTCCAGATGCCCATAAAAAACCCCCAGCAACTGCCGGGGGAAGGAAGGAGCTCTGCGTGTGCAGGCTCAAGTGAGAGAAGGGTCCAGCTGAAGTGTGAGGAGAGACTGGACCCAGTTGTTCCGACGCAGATCAGAACTTGAAGGTGGTCTTCACAAGGGCACCGAAGTTGCTGAAGTTGGTGCCGCTGCCGGTGGTGGTGCCAACGATCTTGGAGATCTGACCCAGAGGGTTGTTCAGGTAGAAGATCGCCGGGGTCACCGAAATGTTGTCGGTGACTTGGAACTTGTACCACCATTCCCAGTTGAGGTTGCTGTCAGCCACGTTGCCATTGGCACCGAGGGCGGCCAGCAGATTGCCAAAACCACCATTGCCGAAGCTGGTCAGGTAAGAGGCCTGGCCAACAGCCATACCAGCCGAGTTGCCCTTGATGAACACGTCGCTCCATTGCAGACCGACGTACCAAGACTGAGCTTGGGCTCCAGCCAGACCACCATCAAGCCCAGGAGGCAGCACACCCGCACCCGACAGGGTGGTCATGCCCAAGGTGGGATTGAAGTAGTTGTCGTTGCCGAAGGTGGTCATGCCCCAACCGGCGCTGATCGAGGGGATCCAACCGGACTGCTTGGGCTGCCAATAGGCGCTGATGCCGTAGTTGCTGTTGCTGTTGGTGGTTTGCGCAGCCAGTTGAGCCAGCGGGCTACCTGCATTGGTCCAGTAGTTTTGGCCGTAGGTGTAGCCGAAGGCTGCGCCCCAGTTGCTGCCGGCGTAACCGAGCTGAGCGGTGAGGGTCGACTGGGAGGCGCTGTTCAGCAGACCACCTGTCGCGCCAGTTCCGGACGGTCCAAAAGGCGTTGGGTTGGTGGGGTTGCCATTGCCGGCGTTCTGCACCACGTAGTTGACGCTAACGCCCCAACCATCTTTCTTCCAGGACAGGCCAGCACCACCACCGGTGTTGAGGCTATAGGTACCAGCAGCACCAGCCAGGGTGAACTGATCCAGGATGGTGTCAGCCGGATAGGCGCTGGGCCAAATCGCCAGCATGTCGTCTTGGCGAACCTTGGCGCCGACCGTGGCGGTGAAGTTGCTACCAATCGGGAACTGGTAGAACAGACGGTTGATGGCGACGGTATCGCCGCAGTTGCCGCCGGTGTTGCAGACCTGACCGGGGCTGACCTCAAGATTGTTGAGGCTGGTGACGTTAAATCCAGCAAGACCGATCTGAGAGCCGAAACCGCTGTTGGCCAGATTGCTGGCACGCAGAGTGGTGCGCAGCAGGTCCTTACCGGTGAAGCTGGTGTCGAACATCAAGCGCACGTCGTAGTTAAACGACGTGGCGCTGGCGCCTGGGAATGAAATCGGGAAGGCACTCAGCAAACCGGTCAGCAGCGGGTTGGCCGCAGTGGTCGGGTAGAAGACGCCACCGGTTTTGACCGCATCAGTCAGACCCTTGGCACCGAAGGTCAGATTAAAGATATCGGGACCGAGGCCAGCCAGGGGGAAACCTGTGGTAGTGGTACCGATCGAGCCAGCAGGGAGATTGTTCCCAAATCCACCAGGAGCAACGAATGGCGGAACCGGGTTGACATTCACACCGGCGGGGAAGCCAAAGATGGTTGCCAAGCCAGGGCCAATCAGGCCGTTGTAGGCTCCGACATTAAGCGGCAGGAATGACGGCAAGCCGGAAACGGGGGTGGCACCAACGGGCACACCAGGTGTACCAGGAGCAACCGGCACCGAGCTGGTGAAGACACCTCCGGGAACACCGGTGATCGACGGTGCCGTGCTCAGCGGGCTGCCAAAACCACCCAGGCCAAGACTGCCAGGGGCATAGCCGTTCAGGTAGGGGCTGTTGGTGCCGCTGTAGCTGTTGCCACCGATCACGAAGGTCGCAATACCCTTCAGCTTGGTGGTGGTGGAGAACTGGGTGGCTTCCAGCTCACCCACCTTGGCCTCCAGGCCATCCACGCGGCCACGCAGCACGGCGAGTTCCTTTTCGAACTCCTTCATCAGGCGCTTCAGCTCGTCGGTGACTTCGCTGATGCGGTCGA
>CAYOCW010000074.1:0-5784 GCA_964402615.1 uncultured Cyanobium sp.
TGCTGCAGCGGTGACGCCTGGGCTTGTTCGGCTCCGCACACGCTGGCCACGGGGGCATCCCCCGGTTTGAGCTGGCCCAGCTGCCGCGCGAACACCAGGCACTCCATCAGCGAATTGCTGGCCAGCCGGTTGGCGCCGTGCACGCCGGTGCAGGCCACCTCGCCCACGGCATAAAGCCCCGGTAGGCTGGTGGCGCCGGTCAGGTCGGTGCTGACCCCGCCCATCCAGTAGTGGGCGGCGGGAGCCACCGGGATCGGAGCCGCTGTCGGTTCGAGCCCCAGGTCCCGGCAGCGCCCGAGGATGGTGGGGAACTGGCGCTCCAGCCGTTCGCGGCCGACGGGGCGCAGATCCAGCCAGAGATGGTCCACCCCCAGCTCCTGCATCCGCCGGGCCAGGGCGCGGCTGACCTGATCCCGCGGGGCCAGATCGCCGCCGGCCAGGCCTGCCACCGGGCTGTCTCCCCGGGCATCGCAGAGGCGGGCCCCTTCGCCGCGCACCGCTTCCGAGATCAGGAAGTGGGGAGCACCCGGCAGCATCAGGGCGGTGGGATGGAACTGCACGAATTCCAGGTTGCGCACGGCGGCGCCGGCGCTCCAGGCCATGGCCACCCCGTCGCCGCTGGATTGGGTGGGGTTGGTGGTGTGGGCGAAGAGATGGCCGCCACCGCCGCTGGCCAGCACCACCGCTCCGGCCCTCAGCCAGCGCAGCTGGTGGCCGTCCAGCACTTGCAGGCCCACGCAGCGCCCCGCTTCCAGCCATAGCCGCAGCGCTGGCATGCCTTTGCGCTGCTGCAGGCCAGGGCGGAGCCGCACCTGCCGTTCGAGGGCATCGACCAGGGCTCCACCGGTGCGGTCCTGGGCGTGGAGCACGCGCCGATGGCTGTGGGCGGCCTCGAGGGTTGTGCTGAGCCGCTGTTGATCGCGGTCGAACTCCATCCCCAGCTGCAGCAGGCGCTGGACGCAGCTCGGCGCCCGGGTGACCAGCAGGTCCACAGCGTCGGGATCACAGAGCCCGGCGCCGGCCCTGAGTGTGTCGGCAATATGGCTGGCGAAGCTGTCCTCCGGCTGGGTGACGGCGGCGATGCCGCCCTGGGCCCAGCGGCTGGCGGAGGGCGGCAGGGGGCTCTTGGCGAGCAGCAGCACCCGCAGGTTGGCTGGAAGCTCCAAGCAGGTCATCAAGCCGGCGGCGCCGCTGCCGATCACCACAACATCCCATTCGCTCGCGAGGGGGGCGGCGTCGGGGGGTTCGAAAACCGACGACATCGGTCAGCCCTACTGGGGGGAGCCTATGGGAGCGTGGGCAGGTGACGCGGATGAGGCGGCAACTGTGGGCTGCGTCACATGCTCGCAGCCACGGCGCCAAAAAAACGCCGACCCTGAGGTCGGCGAAGGGACGTGGCTTGGCGGCCAGAGGGCAGGAGATCGGCTGCAGCTCAGCGATAGACGCCGTCGTTGATGCGATCGAATCCCTCATTCAGGGCGATCGAGGGGGGGGTGACGGTGAAATTGTCCTTGTACTTTTCGAACAGCTCCTTTTGGCGTTCCGTCAGGTCGAGTTTGAGCACGTCGTCAACGCTGCTGTAGGGACCGCCCAGCACGATCTTGCCCGCCAAGGTGGGGTACATGCCGGGGTACTGCTGGAAGCGCCGCACCGACGAGTTGTTGAGGTCAACCTTCCCGGCGGATTCGGCGATCTTGTCGTCGGCGACGTTGCGGCGCTCCTCGGCGAACGCCGGCTGCGGCAGCAGCAGGCCGATCAGAAGACCCGCCATCACGACCGTGCTCATCAACCAGGCCAGCAGCCGCTTCATCACGACACTCCTTGAAGAGGGGATCACAAAGGGAAACAGAGACATGGACAACGCAACCGACGCGGCCACTTGGGAGGCCGACTCTTACGTTACAGACCGACTCGCGATCAACCCCGGGGCGGTTCTCCGGCTTTTGCAGTTCTTCAGATCAGGCCGCTCAGGCGCGGTGCCAGCAACGCCGCCAACAGGAACAGACCGTCCACGGCGAGGGTGGTGAGGAGCGTGGCCGCCGCCAGGCGACCTGCCAATCCGCGCGGGTTGAGCTGGCGGGCGGTGAGCCACAGAGCTGCGGCGTAGCTGGCGAACACGCTCAGATGCAGCGGTTGCAGCACGGACTCGCCGGCTTGGTGCAGCAGCTGGGATGCCAGTGGCTGTGGTGCCTCCAGCACCGCGGGCCAGAGATCCATCAGGCCCAAATTGGCGATGGCGGCATCGGTGCAGGCGGTGCCCAACAGAGACGCCAGGTAAAAGCTGGCGGCCAGGCGCCAGCGCTCCAGCTTGAGGCCACCGAGGGCGAGGGGCAGAGCGAAGGCTTCGATGGGCAGGTGGCAGACCGGATGCAGGCGAAACCAACCCCAGAACAGGGCGCCACCCAGCCAGCTGCCGCTGAACCCCACCAGCACGCCTCCGAGCTGGCGTCGCCCCTGGTCCCCCCAGCGCTCCAGGCCCAGACCCGCCGCCAGCAGCACCGCGCTGAACAAGGCGGCGCTGAAGGGGGCGGTGCGCACCCAGGGGGCCTGCAGGAAGACAGGCAGGCTGGCCAGCAGGGCCGCGACCAAGGGCAAGCCCGAGGGCCGGGAGAACAGGCTGGACCGATGCGTGGCGATCGTGGGCGGCAGGCTGCTCGGGGCCCCGGTCAAGGCGGCTGTCCATCAAGGCCGGCCCAACCTAAGGGGCAGATGCCCTGGACCGGGAGCGATCTGCTGCTGGGTAGCGTCGGAGTGATTGCCCAGGGTTGCCCATGCCTGTTCTGGCCTTCGTGCCGCCCCAGTCCGGCCCGGGCGCTTTGAGTCTGGTCGAGTCCTGCTGGCGCGCCGTGGTGTTGGGGGTGGTGCAGGGCCTCACGGAGTTCCTGCCGATCAGCAGCACGGCCCATTTGAAGGTGGTGCCGGTGCTGTTGGGTTGGGGCGATCCCGGGGTGGCGGTCACCGCCGTGATCCAGCTCGGCAGCATCGTGGCGGTGCTTGCTTATTTCCGGGAGGATCTGCTCGCTGTGATCCGGGGGGTGAGCGCGGCGCTGCGGCAAGGGCGCTGGCAGGAGCCGGAGGCCCGCCTGGGCGTGGCGATCACCCTCGGCACAGCGCCGATTCTGATCGCTGGCCTGGCGATCAAAAAGTTGGTGCCCGACTATGACAACTCGCCGCTGCGCAGCCTCACCGCGATCGGGATCGTCTCGATCGTGATGGCGCTGGTGCTGGGCTTGGCCGAGCTGTTGGGCCGCCGCCGCCGCCGCCTGGAGGAGGTGCTGCCCCGCGATGGTGTGTTGGTGGGCTTGGCCCAGTGCCTCGCCTTAGTGCCCGGCGTCTCCCGATCTGGCAGCACGCTGACGGCCTCGCTGTTCGACGGTTGGCGTCGCGCCGACGCCGCCCGGTTTTCCTTTCTGCTCGGCATTCCGGCGATCACCCTGGCCGGCCTGGTCGAACTCAAGGATGCCTTCGCGGCGGACGGCGCTGGCGGCGGCGTGCTGCCGATGCTCTTGGGCGTGCTGACGGCGGCGGGGGTGTCGTGGCTGGCGATCGCCTGGCTGTTGCGCTTCCTGCAGCGCAACAGCACTTGGCTGTTCGTGGGCTACCGGCTGCTGTTCGGCCTGGCGATCCTGATCTGGTTTCGTCAGCTCGAGCCTGCGGTTCACTGAATCTTCCGCCCCTGAACGCCGGGGGCGGGCGCGGTGCTGCGGAGCGGCGTCAGCGTCACACTGAGACCAGTCCACTTGTGTGTGCAGGTCCAAGGCTGTGTGGAAGGAACCCTCTGCCGGCATCGCCCTCGCCGCCACCGGCCAACCCGACGGCCCTACGGGCAGCAGCGTCGGCCCGGCGCGCCTGCCGGAGCCGGCGGTGGTGGCCAGCGTCGAACCCGGATCGATCGGCGAGGAGCTGGGCCTGCAGCCCGGTGATCGCCTGCTGGCGATCAATGGTGTGCGCCCGCGCGATCTGATTGATCTGCAGCTGTTGTTGGGCGAGGAGGAGATCACCCTGGAGGTGGAGGACCCCCAGGGGCGGGTCGAGAGCGTCAGCTTCGAAAAGGATGCGGACGATGGTCTTGGCGTCGGGTTCAGCGAGGCGTTGTTCGACGGCCTGCGGCAGTGCAACAACCACTGCCCCTTTTGCTTCATCGACCAGCAGCCGCCGGGCCAGCGCCGCAGTCTTTACCTCAAGGACGACGACTATCGGCTCAGCTTCCTGTACGGGTCCTATCTCACCTTGACCAACCTCGGCCCGGCCGATTGGCAGCGGATCGAGGAGCAGCGTCTTTCGCCGCTCTATGTGTCGGTGCACAGCACCGATCCCGAGCTGCGCAGCCGGCTTCTGGTCAATCCCCGGGCGGCGCTGCTGCCGGCCCAGTTGCGCTGGTTCGCCGAGCGGCGCCTGCAGATCCATGCCCAGGTGGTGGTCTGTCCTGGCCTGAACGACGGCGAAGCCCTGCGTCGCACCCTGGAGGACCTGGCGGCCCACGCGGAGGGCGATTGGCCCGCGGTGTTGTCCACGGCTGTGGTGCCGGTGGGTCTCACCCGCTTTCGGCCCGACGACGACCAACTGCGCCCCGCGACCCGGCAGGACGCCCGCGCCGTGATCGCGTTGGTGGAACCCCTGCAGCGCTGCTTCCGCCAGCGCTTGGGCAGCCGTTTCGCTTGGCTGTCCGATGAGTGGTACCTGCTGGCTGGCCAGCCGCTGCCCCCCCGCCACAGCTACGAGGACCTGCCCCAGCAGGAGAATGGAGTGGGCAGCATTCGGGCGTTTCTGGAACAGCTGCACCAGGCCACCAGCGCCCTGCCCCGCGCCCTGCCCCAACCGCGTCGCTGTAGCTGGGTGGTGGGCCAACTGGTGGCAGAGGCGCTGCAGCCGGTGTTGGAGCGCCTCAACCGGGTCGAGGGTTTGGAGTTGATCCTGCACGGTCTGCCCAGTCCCTATTGGGGCCAGGAGCAGGTGGTCACGGGGCTGCTCACCGGATCGGACCTGCTCAGCGGGCTGGCGGGCAGGGATTTGGGTGAGGAGTTGCTGCTGCCGCGGGTGATGTTGCGTCAGGGCGAGGATGTCTTCCTTGATGACCTGCCCCTGAAGGATCTGGCGGCCCGTCTGCCGGTGCCGGTGCGGCTGATTGCGGGGGCAGACGATCTGGTGTCTGCCTGTCTCGGCAGGGCGGAGTTTGCTGCCTAAGCTCTCAGCGTTTCTGATGATGTGGCCGTGGGGCGAGATCGCCACTGCCTGGCAGCGCTGGTCTTGATCCCGGCCCTCCTCCCTTGCACAGCCCAAGCCGCCGATCCGCCTGGATCCGCCGGCCCGTTCGCGCCGGTGATGCTGGCCGCTCAGCCGCAGCAAGCCGCTGCGCACTCGCTGGCCCAGGCCCCCGGCCCGGTCAAGACCTCGGCACCGGCGTCGAAGGCCGCCATCCCCGGCTCGACAGCCCTGCCCGGGGTGGGCAGCTATCCCGCCTCGGTGTCACCGGCTGGGGTTCCTGCGAAGGGGTCACCCCAGCTCACCGCTGGGGATCCCGCCCGCCAGTCCCTGCCGCTGGCCCCGAGGGTGAAGGGAGCGAGGCCCAAGGCCAACCCGAAGGTGCTGGCCCCCGCTGCCACCAAGCCCCCTTTGGGCGATGAGCTGCTGCTCGCCCCCGATCCCCTGGCCCTGCCGGTGAAGCCGAGCCAGGTGCGCATCACCGAGCTGCGGCCCCTGGGCCTGCGTGAGGCGGTGACCTTGGCGGAGGTGAACAACCCCAACCTCAAGGCGGTGGCCACCCAGGTCGACCAGGCCCAATCG
>CAYOCW010000074.1:5884-9730 GCA_964402615.1 uncultured Cyanobium sp.
GATGGCCACCAACTTGGAAGTCTCCTGGGCCCTGATCGATCCCGCCCGCGTCCCGCGAATCGCCGCCGCTCGGGATGAGCTGGAAGACAGGAAGAACAGCTATTTGATCGCTCTGCGCGATTTGCGACTGCAGGTGGCCCAGGCTTACTTCTCTCTGCAACAGGCCGATGAGAAGGTGCAGGTGGGTCAGGAATCGGTGCGGGCCTCGCTGGTGAGTTTGCGCGATGCCCGGGCCCGCTTCCAGGCCGGCGTGGCCACCAAGCTGGAGGTGCTGGAGGCGGAAACCCAGCTGGCCCGCAACCAGCAGCAAACCACCGACGCTCTGCGCGATCAGTCGATCGCCCGCCGCGCCATCGCCCGACTGCTCTCCCTGCCCCAGGATGTCACCCCCACCGCCAAGGAGCCGGCTCGGGTGATCGGCACATGGCAACCCAGCCTGCAGGAGAGCATCGTGGCGGCTTTTGCATTCCGAGAGGAGCTGGATCAGTTGTTGTTGCGAATTTCGCGGGCCAACAGCTTGGCCAACGCCAACCTGGCTGCCATCCAGCCGGTGCTCCGCATTGTCAACAGCCTCACGTATTCCAAATCCAATGGCTATGAGCAGTCGTCCCTGCCCGATGCCGGCGAGTTTGGCTGGGGTCTCGACAACACCATCGGTCTGAGGCTCAGCTGGACCATGTTCGATGGTGGGCGGGCCAAGGCGCTCTACCGAGAGCAGAAGCAGTTGGCTCAGCAAAATCGCTTCTCATTTGCTCAGCAACGGGATGCAATTCGCTTTGAGGTAGAGCAAAGCTTTTATCAGATGGAGGCAGCCAACCGCAACATCACCACCACGGCCCGCCAGGTGCTCTCCGCGAGCGAATCGCTGCGTCTGGCTCGCCTGCGCTTCCAGGCCGGTGTTACCACCCAACGAGAGGTGGTCGATAACCAGCGCGACCTGACCCAGGCCCAAGTGTTCTACACGGACGCGATTGCCTCCTACAACTCCAGCTTGGCCGAATTGTCGCGTCGCACCGGCTTGGATCAGGTGGTGTTCTGCAAGCAGCCCCAGCTGCCGGCCAGGAAGCCCTCGATCGAGGGCATTGGCGATGTGCCGATCGAGCCCACGCCGCTGGCGCCCGCCTGCAAGGCCCAAAGCCGCTCGGCCCTGGGCTCTTTCGATCTTGGAGCCCCCTTCGTCGCTCCAGGGCCAGAGGCTTCCCCGTCGCCGGCCGCCTCCCCGGCATCCGCTCGCTAAGTCCAGTGGATGGGCCCTCCACGCCTTCGCTTGGCCTGGCGAGCACCCTGCGCCTCGGCTTGTTTCAGGGCTGCCTGGGCTGTTTGGCGGTCATCTTCGCCGGACTGCTGAATCGAATCATGCTCACGGAGTTGGGTTTCCCGGGGCTATTGGTTGGAGCGGCACTGGCCTTTGAGCAGTTTGTGGCACCCGCCCGCGTCGTGGTGGGCCAACTCTCGGATGCCTACCCCCTGGCAGGCCGTCGCCGGGTTCCTTACGTGTTGCTGGGCACGCTGCTGTTCTGCAGCCTGGCGGTGCTGGCCGTGCCGCTGATCTTTCGGGTTGGTGCTCGGCTCCAGGCTGATGCTCCCCTGGCGGAGGCCGGCCTGGCGATGGCTGCCCTTTGCGGTCTTTTTGCCCTCTATGGCTTGGCGGTGTCCCTGGCCTCCACCCCTTATCTGGCTTTGGTGATCGATCGCACCAGCGAGTCTGAGCGGCCCCGGGTGGTGGGGATCATTTGGTGCATGCTCACGGTGGGCATCGTCATCGGAGCCATCGCCATCAAGTTCAGCTTGAGCTCCCTTGATGGTGTGCAGGATCCAGAGCGGTTGCGCAGCACGCTGCAGCTGTTCATGGTGCAGGTGGCGGCGGTGGTGATGCTGCTCACCCTGGTGGCCACCTGGGGCATGGAGCCCCGCCGCAGCCTGGTGGCTGTGGGCGCCGGCGTCATGCCAGCCTGCCCTGCGACGCTGTCGCCGCCCGGCCGTGAGGATCGCATCGGCCTGCGCCAGAGCTGGTCGCTGATCACATCGAGCCGTCAGGTCGGGGTGTTCTTCGCCTTTCTGCTGCTGTTCACCCTGGCGTTGTTCCTCCAGGACCCGGTGCTGGAGAGCTATGGCGCCCAGGTTTTCGCGATGCCGATCGGCGCCACCGCCATGCTTAATGCCTTCTGGGGCATGGGCACCTTGGTGGGGCTGCTGCTGGCGGGTGTTTGGATCGTCCCCTGGTTGGGCAAGCTCGCCACGGCCCGGCTCGGTTGTCAGCTGATCGTCGTGGCGCTGCTGGCCCTGCTGCTCAGCGGCCTGAGCGGCAGGGTGGCGCTGCTGCAGGTGGTGTTGCTCTGCTTTGGCTTGGCTGCTGGCATCGCCACCAACAGCGCCCTTTGCCTGATGCTCGATCTCACCCTGCCCCAGGCCGCTGGCAGCTTTGTAGGGGTCTGGGGGTTGGCCCAAGCGCTCTCGCGCGCCCTGGGCAAGCTGTTGGGTGGTGCGCTCTACGATTTGGGATCGCGGCTGCCACTGCCAGGGGGCAGCTTTTCTGGCTTTGCGCTGGTGTTTGTGGTGGAATTGCTTGTGGCCTTGATGGCGCTCCACATGCTCAGCAGGCTGAATCTCAGGCAGTTCCGGGAGGACACGGGCCGTGGCCTCAGCCGGGTGCTGTCGATGGAGCTCGGATGACCCTTCGCGTTGCCCCTGAGGCTCTCGATCCGCGCCTATCGGCGTTGCTCGATCAGGTGGCCGATCGCCAGCGGCAAGACTTTGGCCACATGGTGTCGGATCAGAAGGCCGATGGTTCGTTGATCACCGCCTGTGACCGCTGGAGTGATCAGCAGTTGGTGGAGGGCCTCCATGCCCTCTATCCCGACGAGGGAGTGTTGAGCGAAGAGGGCGACCAGCGGGTTCCCGCCAGCGCGGCCTACTGGGTGGTGGACCCCTTGGATGGCACCACCAACTTCGCGGCGGGGATTCCCTATTGGGCCATCTCCCTGGCTCGTTTCGAGCAGGGCGAACCGGTGTTGGCCGTTCTCGATGTGCCGCCGCTGCGCCAGCGGATCGTGGCGATTCGGCATCGGGGTGCCTGGCGCAATGACAAGCCGCTGCAGGCTCCGGGTTTGCACAGCCATCCGGCAGGCTGCGCCTCGCTGTGCAGCCGATCGATTCACGTGCTGCAGAAGCTGCCGGATCGTCGCTTCCCCGGCAAGATCCGCCTGCTGGGAGTGGCCAGTTTGAATCTGGTGAGCGTGGCGATGGGGCAGACGGTGGCGGCATTGGAGGCCACGCCGAAGATCTGGGATTTGGCGGCGGCCTGGTTGGTGCTGAGCGAATTGGGCTGTCCGCTGCGCTGGCTGGCGCGAGAACCCGACCACATCCCAGCGGGAACCGATCTCTCGGGCTGCGACTTCCCGGTGTTGGTGGCAGATTGTCAGGAAACGCTGAAGAAGTTCTTGCCTTGGGCTGAGGCGCTGGAGGTCTGAGGCGCGGTTGGCTGGACCTTGGGGCGCCTGGCTCCATCAGGGTTTCTGCGGCTTGACATGGCAGATCTAACGCCACGCAGCCGCTCGCCGAGCCGTGATCGCAGTTGCGCCTCCGCGGCAAACGTCGGGGTCCCGGGCTGTGGGCCGGTTTGGCGGCAACCCAGGCCCGCCGTGGTGGCCCCCATGCCGAGCGCCTTGGCGAGGGGGCCGCGAGATCCTCGGAGCAGAAAGCCGGGACCGGCCTGGTTGGATCCGCACAACCTGCCCAGGGAGCGAGCCGAACCACAGCTCAAAGGTTGGTGTTCAGCTCGCCACGCTGGCTCCGTGGCGCGAGGTCCAGAAGTCGAAGCACCTGAGCTGCCTGAGCAGGCTGCCT
>CAYOCW010000075.1:0-9649 GCA_964402615.1 uncultured Cyanobium sp.
CGATGCCGAGCATGGCGGCGCGGCCGTTGAACAGTTCAGCGCGCTTGAGCTGTTCTTGATGGATCAGTTCCTCAGCGCGGTGTTGGAACCACTGGTCGTTGGCGGGGGTGTTGGTCATGGGACCTCCGAAAGGAATGGGTGCGAGCGGATGAACGGAGCTGAGCAGTCAGTCGATGGTCTTGGGCTGACGGATGAGGGCCACGGCGATCCAGGAGCCGATCAGCAGCAGGGCAAGGGTGCCGGACATGACTTAGGGGCAGTGAACGGATGAAGCGAATGGTTGATGCGGCAGGCTTGCCGGTCGGGGCAGGCGTGCCGGTCGCCGATCGGAGCAGCTGGAGTAGACCCGGGCGCAGCCGAAGTCGCGACGATTCAGTTGAGTCCGATCTGGGCGAGGATGCCTTGGCCGGTCAACAGCTCGGTCGCCAGGCCAATCACGAAGCCGAGCATGGCGAGACGGCCATTCCAGGTCTCAGCGAAGGCCACAAAACCGAAGCGGGGAGCGGGCTGGGTCATGAGTGTTTCGGAATGTTTCATTGACTGTAACAGCTTGTGAAGCGATGCGGCTGGGGCGGTTTCCCGGCCGATGCCCAGCTCGGGCCGTCGTTCCGCTGCTGTGCCAGCTCCTTCTCGCCGCCGATGGGCCGCGTCGCTGCCCGCGCCTTGACAGCCGTTGCAGCACGGCTGCCTGCCGTCCTTGGCATGCCTTGCCGCTGGAGCGGAGGGCGATGCTGCGGCGAGCGACGACGCTGCTGCCGCGACCACGGCGACGCCGGGATCGCTGTGGTTGGCCGGCTAGCTCGTGGACCGTGCCCAAAAACCTCCGACGCAGGGCGCCGGAGGTCGGGTCGTCTCAGGCTTGGGCCAGTGCCCCATCAAGCTTCAGGCCTCAGCCCTCCACCTTCACGCTCACCGTGCTCAGCTTCTGGGCCTTGGGGGCCGTGACGCTGAGCAGGCCATCGCGGTACACGGCCTGCAGCCTGTCTCGCTCGATCGCTTGGGGGAAGCGGAAACTGCGGCTCCAGGTGCCGTAGCGGAATTCGCTCAGCAGCGGCCCCCCACTCTTGCCGTTTGCAGCTGGCGTGCTGCCGGCTTGCGGCGATTCCGTGGTTTGGCTCGGCACCTGCCGCTGCTGGCGGCGCTCAGCGCTGACCACCAGGGTGCGCTCCGTGGCCTTGACGTCGATGGCGGTCTTATCAACACCCGGCAACTCAATCACCACCTCATAGGCATCGGCTGTTTCATGCACCTCGGCGGCCGGCACTCGCTCGGCGGTGTGCAGTTGCTGGCTGAGCTGCTGTTCGAGGCGATCGAACAGTTCAAAGGGCGATGTGGAACGCAGGGTCAACATGGTTCGGATGGCGACGTTGTGCTGGCGGGGTGCTGGGCGTAAGTCCCGTTCGCCCCCGGTGAAACCACCATCGCGCTGAGGGCCGATCGGCGCAGAGAGGCGAGCCGAACCGATCGTTTCGGGGCTCCGAACCGCTGTGGGGAGAGCCGCATCGATCGGGTGGGACGACCGAATCCGTCAGCCGAATCCGTCAGCCGAATCCGTCAGCCGACTCCGCCCGCCGACTCCGCCAGGGTGCGGGTCAGCCGCTGCAGCTGGCGGGATTCAAGGGCCAGCACGCGACGGGCAAAGTCCGGATCCCGTTCCAGGGTGGCATCAAAGCAATCCACCGGCACGGCCAATACCCGAGTGCCCGTCGTTTCGGCCACGATTTTGTTTTCCGAGGCGCTGTGGCTCAGCACCTCGAGTTCATCGAGCACCTGACCGGGACGCATCGGCTGTTGCGACAGCTCTTCGCCCTGGCGCCGCTCTACCCGCGCCGCTCCCTCGATCAGCAGCAGCAGCTCCCGACAGGTGTCGGCGGGTTCGGTGATCAGGGTCTCCGCCGCATACACCCGAATTTCAGCGCGATCGGCCAGGAGATCGAGGGTGTCGACCCAGGTGCGACGGAAGAAGTCACTGGTCGCCAACGCCACTCGCTTATCCAGCTCCGGCAGAGCTGACAACAGCAGCGGCCCCTCCAGAGCCTGCAAGCGTTCGGCGGTGGCCCGCAGCCAGCCCGGCCGCTGCGGCTCCTGCTGAAGCTGGCCAGCCAGCGCCCGCCCCTCGTCGCGATCGAGGCTGGCCAGCAGGGCCAGGGCTGTGGCCGCCACGATGGGGTTGTCATCCTGCACCAAGCGCCGCAGCGTTGGCAGCGGTGAGTCCGCGTCGCTCGCCGGGGAGGCCGATCCCCAGGCAGCAGGACTGAGTCCATCCGCGAACATCGCTGGCAGGAGCTGCCGCAGCTGTTCGCCCCCCTGCAGCTCTTCAGGCAGCTGCGGCGCCAGCGCCGCCAAGGCGGAGCGGAGCGGCGCCGCGGCCGGGTCCGCTCCGAGCCGGAGCAAGCACTCCGCCAGCGCCTCCAGGCTGTGCTCCTGGCGATGCAGCAGTTGATCCAGCAGCAAGGCCTGCAGCTGCGGCTGCCCTGCCAGGGCTGGCTGCCGCAGCCAGCCTGTGCTGCGGCTGAGCTCCTCCAGCCGGCGCAGCAGCAGCTCCGCCCGCTGTCGGGCGGCCTCGCCAGGCGCCAACTGTTGGCGAGCCAGCACCTCCTCGCCAGGGCTGATGGCGAACTGCCGCCGCAGCGCCGCCAGTTGCACCTCGGCCTGTGAGCTGGCGCCCGGTCCGGCGAGGGAGGCGTCGCCCACCTGGCTCTGCAGGCGCAGCAGGCGCTCCAGCGCCCGCCGATAGCCGCTCAACCGCACCTGCTCCTCCAGGCTGCGGCGCTGCTCCGGATCCAGGAGCGCTGGATCCTCCACGCCAAGCTCGTCGAGCACCTGGCGATGCTCGTCGTCGCTGATGGCCAGCTGTTGGCGCATCTGCCGCAACACCTCCAAGCTGCTGGCGACATTCACATAGCCTTCCGCCAGCGCCTCGCGCACCACGCCCTTGTAAGCCGCCTGCCGCTGCTGACCACCGAAGCCGGGCAAGACCCTGGCCAGCACATAGACCTCATCCGGGTTGAGATCGCGCAAGCGCCGCCCTTCCAGGAAGGGGGCCACGTCGAGGCCGAGCTTTTCGAGCTGGCGTCGGAACCGTTCCGCCAGGTTTTCCCGTTCATAGAGCGCTGGACTGCGATGCCAACAGCGCACCAACCAAAGCGTGCTGGTGGCCACTAAAGAGGTATCAAAAAGGGACTGCAGCCAGAGGGGCGCCAGCTGCAATAGCGGTCGGCCGGCAAACAGAAAGAAGGTGTTGAACACCAGAAAAGTTGCGGCCAGAAAGACGCGGTGGCGAATCAACTGGATGTCGGGCGTCTCACCCTGCTGGCGAACGCGACGCCGCATCCAAGCCTCGATCGCTCGACCCGTCAGCCAACCCAGCCAGGTGAACAACCCCAGCACCAACGGCACGGCCACCAGACGGGGCACGTTGATCACCTGACCAAACAGAAAGAGCCCGGGGCTGAGCAGCATCGCCAACTGATCCGGCTGACGACTCCAGGCGCCGGAAAAATAGTAGTCCCAAGATCCAGCATAAAGGTAATAATAGAAGAAATATCCCACGACAAGGCCAACATAGGCGTAGCGCTCAAACGCGAAGCTGGGCGTGTTGAGCCGTGCCCAGTACAGCCGTTCGGCATCGATGTCAATGCAGGGCTGCTGGCAGGCCACGCAGGCGCTCTGCTCGTCGCCGCTGGCTGTCGTCGAGCGGCACATCGACTGGCTGATCGGTCGTGGGCTGAGATGTGCCCGGCTGCCCAGCAGGCTGGTGGGCGTGGAGTACACCGCCTGCACCGGCGCCATCGGACAGAAGTACTGGCACCAGGATTTGCCGCCATACAGCCAACCCACCGCGAGGGCTGCGGCGATGCTGAACAGCAACCAACCGGCCAGCACTAGCCGATCGGCATTAAAGAATAAAATGCGTCCACACAAGCCGATGAACAGCCAGGCGAACTGGAGTGAGGAATAATTCTTGGCCAGCCAGGACTGAGCCGGCACTCGAGCCAACTGTCGACGGATCTCACCGGTTTTGGGGTTGGTTCTGGCGATCTGCCGCTGCCAGCCCAGGGCGCGTGGTAGTTGCGAAATAAACGACAGCGGACAGATCCGGCGCCAGAGCTCATGGCCGAACACCAGCAACACAAAGATGGCCGAAGGCACCACCGCACCCCAGAAGATCGTGGGGCCCAGCGGATAGGGCGTTTCCACCAGACAGCGGCCCTGCACCGGTACACAGCCGCCGCTCAGTCGCAGCGGACTCCAGGGATGCTGGGGGTCGGTCAAGCGCGCCGTGAACGGATCAAAGAACAGGGAGACAATGATCAGCAGCCAGCCGGCCGTCAGTAGCCAGCGCACCAGATGCATGCGCCGTTCGCTGATCTGCGCACCCGCCATGGTTCTCTGCCGCTGGGGATCAGAAGGTAACCACTACAGCTTGAACGCCGTCGACCGCTGGCTCAGCCCGGGCCATCCCACACGTGAACGACGACTTCAGGGTTGGTCGGGCCATTCGGGGAGGATCGCGCCGCTGCGGTCGCTCAGCACGTGATCGCCGCGTCCCTGGCTGGGATGTGAAGCGCGGTGCAGCGGCCTTGTGGGCTGGTTGCACGGCCGGCTTGGCGCCCGCCGTGCAGCGAGGGCACCGACGCGGAGCGGGTGCCGCAGCCGAGATCGGACGCTGCGGCAGGTCGGGACCGGGGCCCGTCGCTCCCCTGGCGTCCCTCGGTGTTCAGTTGTCGAGCAGCTTCAACAGCAGCGCTCCGCCCACCAAGCCCACAGGGATCAGGACCCAGAACAGGGCTGCGGTGCCAAAGATCTCTGCGGCCATCGGCGGTGAAAAGTCGGGGCCCCCATTGTGCAGCCTTGGCGGCGCCCCGGTGGCGGCCGGCATCGCGCCGAAACGCATCGCCAACGTCGCGGCTCAGGGCTGCGCCGCACGGCGTTCTTCAGCAGGGGATCGATCCGCCGTCGAACCGATCGCCACTGGCCTGGTCTCCATTGGTTTGGCCGTTGGCTGGCGCGCTGGCGCCCCGATCCCGGTTCAGCCGTTCGCCCGCGGTGGCCTGGCAGCGGCTGGCTTGGCGGTGGCTGGCTTGGCGGTGGCTGGCTTGGCGGTGGCCCCGGCAAGGCAGACCAGCTCCCTCGCCACCTCCAGGATCCTCGCCCAGGGGGCATCGCTGCGCAGCTGGGCCGGCATGATGCCGCTGGCCCGGGCCTGGAAGCCCTCCTGGCGCAGACGCTCCAGCAAGGCGCCTCGGGCCGGCGGCCCCTGGCCGAGGTGGCGCGAGAGATCCGCCATCGACCAGCAGCGAACCGGCAGCCCCGGATCGATCGCCAGCCGGTCCAGCAGCCGCGCGGCAGTGGCCTCCAGGCTGGCGCTGCAGATGCCCGCCGCCAGCTGCTGCAACCGCTTCAGGGTCGGCAGGTGCTGCAGCGGACCGATCCAGAGCGGACCGCTCACCGCCAGCGGCGCCGCCGGACCACAGCCGCAGTCCCGCCAGCGGCCCAGGCGCAGCAGGCTCTGCTCCTGCTGCTCGCCGCAGCGGTGGCAGTGGGCCAACAGCCCCAAGTGCTCCTCCTCCCGGGGCCGCGGCCGCCGCTCCAGCTGCACCGCCGTGCGAAACGTGCGCCCGTCGCTGAAAGACAGCAAGGGCGTCAGACCCCGCCCCTGGGTCCAGGCGCCGCGAGCCAGCACCCCCAGCTGCAACCGCAGCGCCAGCTCCCAGGCGGCGGGATGGGCGCGGGCTGCCGCCCCGAGCCGGCGCACGGCGGCGGCGCGGTCGTGGCCGGTGGGTGAACGCCCATCGCTGCTGTTCAGGTACAGCACCCCGCCGCAGGCCACCGCCTCCAGCGCCAACGGCACCAGGGCGCTGGGGCAGCCGAAGGCGTCCAGATCCACCAGTTCAAAGCGCTGGCGCTGCTCCAGGCAGCTGGCTAGCAGCGCCTGGGCGGTGCGGCTGCTGCACCGCCACTCCACCGCTGTGGGCAGTTGGGCCAGGTTGGCCCGCAGCCACGGCAGTCGATCGGGATCGGCATCGTTGGCCCAGAGCTGGCTGGCGCCGGCTTCCAGCCCGTAGCGCAGGCAGCGGATGCCGCAGCCGGCCATGGCATCCAGCACGCGCAACGGCCCGTGGTTGGCCCGGTCCGCCGCCAGCAACACCCCCAGATCCCGAGCCGGTCGTGAATCGGGGCGAAAGAAACCGGTGCCGGTGCGTAGCAGGGCCGCCCCTTCTCGGTAGTCGGCGGGCGGTGGTTCGGCGGGGGGCATGGCGATCGCCGCAGTGCTGGGCCCAGGCGCCATAGCCTGCCGCCTGAAGGGCGGTTCCAGCTCCGCCTGCAAGCGCCTCCATGCCGATCCTTCAGGCCGCGGTGGCGGCCGGCTCCATCCCCGATGCGGGCAGCGACTGGGGCCGTCAGGGCACCTGGCACTGGCTCGGCCAGCCCTGCCACTGGCGCCAGCTCGGCGATCCCGCTGCCCCGGCCCTGGTGCTGCTGCACGGCTTTGGCGCCAGCAGCGGCCACTGGCGCCACAACGCCGCCCCCCTGGCGGCCGCCGGCTGGTGCGTCTACGGCCTCGATCTGCTGGGCTTCGGGGCCAGCCACCAACCCGGCCCGCGGCGCTGGCGCCCCCTCGATAACCGGCTTTGGGCGCGGCAGTTGCAGGCGTTTCTGGAGCAGGTGGTGGGCCAAGCCGCCGTGCTTGTGGGCCATTCCCTGGGGGGGCTGGTGGCCTTGAGCTGCGCCGTGTTCTCCCCCGCCTGGGTGCGGGCGGTGGTGGCGGCGCCCCTGCCCGACCCGGCGCTGCTGGCGGCCTCCGGCCCGGTGGAGCGCTCCCCCCGCCAGGCCCCCTGGCGACGCCGGCTACGGCGCTGGCTGGTGCGCCTGCTCTGCCGCCTGTTGCCCCTGGAGTTGATCGTGCCGCTGCTGGTCCATTCGCCTCTGCTCGGCCTTGGGCTGCAGTCCGCCTACCACCGTCCGGTGTTTGGGGATGGCGAGCTGCTGCGGTTGATCGCCCGCCCGGCCCGCCGCCCCGGCGCTGTCGGCAGCCTGCGGGCGATGAGCATCGCCATGGCCCTGCGGCCTCACCAGGCCACCGCCCCGGCACTGCTGGCCCGGTTGGGCCGGCCGCTGCTGCTGATTTGGGGGCGGCAGGATCGCCTGGTGCCGCTGGATGTGGCGGAGCTCTGCCGCCGCTGGCGGCCCGAACTCCCCCTGGTGGTGCTGGAGGACTGCGGCCACTGTCCCCATGACGAGGCCGCCGAGAGCTTCAACCACACCCTGTTGCGCTGGTTGGAGGCGCTGCCGACGCACCCCTGAGGGGTTCTGGTCCCCGCCCACGCGCCGAGCAGGCTGCCGTGGCGCCGTTCAGCCACTACCGTTGCTGGTTGTCCATCCCGTCCCGACCGCGCTCATGAAGCACACCCTCTCGGTGCTGGTGGAGGACGAATCCGGAGCCCTCAGCCGCATTTCCGGCCTGTTTGCCCGCCGCGGCTTCAACATCGAGAGCCTGGCCGTCGGGCCCGCTGAGAAGAACGGTGTCTCGCGCCTGACGATGGTGGTGGAAGGAGACGACCACACCCTGCAGCAGATGAACAAGCAGCTCGACAAGCTGGTGAACGTGCTCGGGGTGATCGATCTGACCACCATCCCAGCGGTGGAGCGGGAGCTGATGCTGCTCAAGGTGGCCGCCCCCGCCGAGAACCGCAGCGCCATTTTTGACCTGGTGCAGGTGTTCCGGGCCAAGGTGGTGGACGTGGCCGACGATGCCCTGACCCTGGAGGTCGTGGGGGATCCGGGCAAGTTGGTGGCGTTGGAGCGGCTGCTGGAAAGCTTTGGCATCCTCGAGATCGCCCGCACCGGCAAGGTGGCGTTGGAACGCGCCTCCGGCATCAACACCGAACTGCTCAAGACCACCAGCCTGGACAAGCGGGTGCCGGCCTGAGCTGGATCTAGCCCCCTGCTGGGCCCCGGAAGCCCTGGGCGCAGCAGGGGCTGGGGCAAGCCGCGAGAGCCGGTTGAGCGTGCCTTGTCGGCGCGCTCAGGGTTGCCCCTTCACCAACTTGCCGCCCTCCAGAAGGCTGGCCTTCAGCAGCTTGTCGCCCTGGCGGATCGCATCGACCACCTCCATGCCCTGAGTCACCTGACCGAACACCGCATAGCGGCCATCGAGCTCGGGTAGGGCCTCCAGAGCGATGTAGAACTGAGCGCTGGCGGAATTGGGATCCTGGGCCCTCGCCATGGCCAGGGCGCCGCGCTGATGGCTCAGGGCCAGATCCTTGGTGATCACCGGTGTGGTGAGTTCCTTGCCGTACAGGGGTTCCCGATCCTGGTGACGCTTGATCTCCAGTGGAATCAACCGCGCTTCACCACTGCCGGGGTCGATGAAGTTGCCGCTTCCGTACTGGCTCACCGGCACGCTGGGATTGGCGGAGGCAGGATCGCCCCCCTGCACCACAAACGGCACCGGTTCGCGCACGACCCGGTGGAACGCCGTGCCGTCGTAGACACCGCGCCGGACCAGGTCCACGAAGTTGCCGGCCGTCAGCGGCGCGTTGTTGCCATCCAGGCGCAACAGCACCCGCCCGCGAGCGGTGTCCAACGCCACCACGGCGCTACCGCTCAGGCAGGGGATGGTGCCAGCGGTACAGCCGAGGGGCTGGGCGCCCCGATCGGCAGCGCAAGCCACCAGGCCCAGCGGCAGCGTCAGGGCCACGAGCAGCAGCGGCGTCCAGAGCAGGCGGCGCAGCAGCGTTGGCGTCATGCCAGGCCCTCCAGGGGAACACCGAGGAAGCGGGCCAGGCGGGCGCCATCCCGTTCCAGCTCCGCCAGCGGGATGGGCTCTCCCACCCGGGTGAGCGGCAGGTCGCGGCGGCCCTGAAGCCGGAGGGAGAGGCGTCGGCGCGGGTTGAGACCCTCCCGCACCTCCAGGCGCACGGCCTGGATGTCGCGCAGGGCCAGCTCGACCTCGATGCGCTGGCGGAACCCCCTGCGGCTGATGCGCGCCTTGCCGGAGCCGCGGTCAAAGCGGTTGCTGCCGGAGCCCACGTCCAGGGCGATCACGGTCCAGAGGTAGCCGGCCAGCAGGGTGGCGGCCAACCCGTACAGGCCCATCACCAAGCCCTGGGGAACCCAGGTGAGCTCGGCGGGGTGGCCGATCGGCAGCAGGTCGAGCCCCAGGCGACTGGAGGCGCTGGTGAGCAGGAAGCCCAGGCCGCCGATGCTCACCGCTGTGGCCACAAGCAGGTTGGAGGGGCGCCGCGAGCCCAGCACCATCTGTTCGAGCACTGGGGGGTCGTTGCTGCTGGGACCGGCGGCCGAGGCTGGGCGGCCGCTGAGGGAAGCCATGGCGGAATCCAGACGCTGACGAGCGGCCATTTTCCCCTGCCGTGCGCCGCGGCGGAGAGCGCCACCCTCTGGCGGCCCCGGCCGCTGACGAGAAGGGGAGACGACGACGGGTGTCAGCCCGTGTCGCTTCGCCGCGAAGCGCTCGGCAACGTTGTTACCATCGCCCGGTATCCCACAGCCGCGCGGGTTTCCGAACCCGCCGCCTCCACCGAGACCTTTCATCTCATGACGATCGCTGTAGGACGCGCGCCTTCGGCCCGGGGATGGTTCGACGTCCTCGACGACTGGCTCAAGCGCGACCGCTTCGTGTTCG
>CAYOCW010000076.1:0-9646 GCA_964402615.1 uncultured Cyanobium sp.
CACGCATATCACCATGATGGCTTCGCCGCAGGTGGATGTCTTGGCGGAGCAGCTGCAGAGCATTTTCAAGGCCAGCCTCACCCGTCGTGATGGCCCACGGGCCCACCAGGGGCTGGAGGAACATCTGGCATTTGAGGGATCAGGCCCCATCAGGTTCTAGAGTGCTAAAAGCAAGCCAGACCCGATGCTGACAACCCAAATTGGAGAGAACGTATCATGAACTGGTGGTCTGCCTTTGGACGCATCGGGCAGGATCTGATCGATGGGGTAGAGACAGCAACGGATCGCGCTTCAGCGACCCTTGGGCGGACGGTTCTCGGTGCAGCGCAGAACGCTGCTGTCGGGCTAGATCAGGCCATTGATCGGGCCGCCGCGGCCATGGATCAGAATGTGCTCCCGTTTCTTCAGGATGTCGCAGGCCGAATTGATCAAACGATCGATAAAACACTACATCGCAATGATCCAGCTGCGTCTGATGAAGATGCGATGAGACGGCAGTCTGATCACGAGGAACCATTGCCGTTACTGGATTGGTTGCATACACTTGATCAGCGTTATCAGCAATTCATGGTGCAGCGGATTGACCCTCTCTTCGGGCAAATCCGCACTCAACACCTGCAGGAGCTGGGCAGCCTGGAGGTCAGTGATCAAGAGTTGGAGCTCAACCGTCACATCGCCTACTCAGGATTGGCCTTGGTGACCCTGGTTGGTGGGCAGCTACTGGCTCCTCCCACGTTGCTGATCACCGTTCCGGCCTCTTTCACGATGATGCTACCCGTCTTCAAGCGGGCTGTTGATTCCGTGCAAAAACAGCGGCGTGTCACTTATCATGTTGTTAGCGCGATCAATGCCACCGCCATCTGGGTGGGCGGATACTACGTTCCCGCGCTGGGCTTGACGATGGCCTCTCACCTCGGTGAGAAGTTGCTGATGGTCACCGAAGACCGTTCACAGAAGGGATTGATCGCGGTCTTCTCCCAACAACCCCGAGTTGTCACTGTTCTCGAATCTGATCAGGAAATTGAGCGTCCTTTGCAGGACGTCACGATGGGATCGATCGTGATTGTTGGCGCGGGAGGCTTCATGCCTGTCGATGGCGAGGTTGTGGAGGGTCTGGGACTGGTGGATCAACACATGCTCACCGGAGAAGCCAAGCCGGCGGAAAAAGCAGCCGGTGATCAGGTCTACGCTTCAACAATCGTCTTGGCCGGTAAGTTATATGTCAAGGTCAGCTGTGCAGGCGACGAAACCGTGGCAGCAAAGATTGGTAATGTCCTCAATCAAACGGCAAGTTATCAGCTGGCTTTACAATCTAAAGGCAGCAAGATATGCCATGACTTCGCTCTCCCAACACTGCTAATGTCTGGCTTGGCATTGGCAACGTTAGGTCCAGAGAGTAGTCTGGCCGTCCTCAACTCAGCATTCGGAGCCACTGTGCGCTTGAGCAGCCCGGTGACGATGCTTAATCTCCTTAATATCGCCTCTCAAAATGCGATCTTGCTCAAAGATGGCCGTTCGCTCGACCTTCTCGCAGAAGTGGACACGGTTGTCTTTGACAAAACGGGAACGCTCACACTGACGCGTCCTACGGTTACCCAGATCGTGACCGTAGAAGATGGTGATGCCACACAACTGCTCGCTCTAGCGGCTGCCGCCGAACGCGGCCAGAGCCACCCGATTGCCATCGCGATTGTTGCTGAGGCGGAAGAACGCGGAGTTGACATCCCAGAGATTGACCATGCGCACTATGAAATTGGGTATGGAATTAAGATCGAGATGGGTGAGTTAGCTGTTAGGGTTGGCAGTGATCGCTTCATGGCACTCGAAGGGATTGACTTGCCTCCAGATATTCTGGCAGCTCAGACGGCTGGCCATCGCCGCGGCAACTCGATGGTCATGGTGGCAGTCGATGGGCAATTGGCCGGCGTGATTGAGCTCGAACCCACGATTCGACCGGAGGCGGATGAGGTCTTGCATGCGTTGCGCCAACGCGGCCTGGATTTGGTCGTGATTTCCGGAGACCAAGAGGAACCCACCCGCAACCTTGCTGAACGACTCGGCATGGACCGCTATTTCGCCAACGTTTTGCCGGAAGGGAAGGCAAGTCTGGTTGAACAGCTCCAGAAGGAAGGCCATGTCGTCTGCTTCGTGGGTGACGGCATTAACGACTCGATTGCCCTAAAGAGAAGCAACGTATCTGTATCACTACGTGGTGCTACAACGGTGGCGACGGATTCCGCACAGATTGTTTTGATGCAGGAGAGCTTGTGTCAACTTCCATTTCTCTTTGAGCTGGGAAATGACATGGAGCAGAGCATGAAGCTTGGTTTTCTGGCAGGTATTATTCCAGGTATGATTACGGTTTCTGGCGTATTTCTGCTCAGCTGGGGATATCTGCCTGCCTTCTATCTGAATTTGGTGGGCCTCACTTTTGGACTGGGTGCAGCTATGTATCCCTTGTATAAGTATCGGCGTTTATCCTCGCATCTTCCTGAACTTGCTTCGCCTCCTGAATCCATCCCCACGATCAACAACAGCGCCGATCCCGATTCGCGTGAATCACAGACGAATCCGGAGGAGTCTGGACAGATTTCAGCTCGGACGTCGGCGTCAGCTATCCCTATCAGTTGATTCTGTCTCCGTAAGTGGCTGTGATCGGTCGGCACTGCAAGACATAAAGATCATGACCGCGAAACGCACATTCGAGATCAACCGGCCAGCCCATCTCTGCCTCTAGCTTGAGCGCCAGTTGGGCTAGAGATTCTACCTGGTCCGGTTGGAGGCAGGCTCGCTGCCGCAAGGTGCGAAGCACGGGAACATCACGTGTGCCGGCAACCTCGTCACAGACGGTCATGGTCGCTTTTTGTCCGATCACTAACTCCGCTAGAGACAGATCTGCCCGCTTTACACTCCATGTATCCGGACTGGATGTTCCCGAGACAATACTTTCACCGATCCCGTAGTTGGCATTGATCATCACGTCATCACTTGCCCCCGTCGGGTTGCGGCTGAACACGACTGCAGCCGCATCGGCAGCAACCATCTGCTGCACGAGCACAGCAATCCCTGCAGCACCAAGACCCTGTTGAGTTCGATACTCCAGAACCCGTGGGTCTTCAGTGGAAGCCCAGCAGCGGGCAATGGCCTTGAGTAAGCCGTCAAAGCCACGAACATTTAAACAGGAAAGAAATTGCCCAGCGAAAGAACTTTCAGAGCCATCCTCATCCACACCGGATGACCGAACGGCCATCACGGGAGAATCGGTTTGGCAGCGCTGTACCAGATCTGCGTAGGCATCACGCACCACAGCGACCCAATCTTCAGGCCAGCACGTCTGGCAATCCTCTCGAAGGAGTTGAATCACGCTGTCCGACCAGCGTGCATACGCCGGACTGGTCAAGCAAAAACCGGCTGGGATACGACAAGTGGAGGAAAGGCGTGACAGGTTGGCGGACTTACCACCCGTCAACATCACGTCATGACAACTTGTTTCTCCCAGCCAGGCAATGAACGGCGACGGTGACGGTGCCAACGGTTTGGAGCTCAGGGTGCAACGACGGCTTCAACCACATCCGCCGGCCGTTCATCACCACCCTCAACCTTTTTGGCTTTAGCAAACTGCTTGAGTAGGTTTTTGCCCGTGGTGGATGAGGAGTAGGAATTGGCAATTATGATGCCATAGCCTACCGGGCCAATGGCAGTACGAAGCAGGCTGCCAACGATCAAATGAGCCGCTCCTGGAAGGATTTTGCCATCCAGGAGCAGACTGGCGCCCGGCACGACAGACTCGCCGAACAGCTTAATCGCGTTGTCGATGACCTTGCTTGGGATTTCCATGGAGTTGGATTCAGGAACTCACCCATTTATATTAGCCCTGTGCGGCCAAGAAAAGCAAGGAGCAAGCCATGCCAGCTTGGGGTCGCTGGGAGCATGCTGCTCAACAGCTCGCCATCGATCGACCATCTTACGCAACGGAGTGTAACGCCTGCTCGGCTGGCTAAGACCGGGCGGCATGATCATTCTTGGCGGCTCCAGCTCCAGGATCTTGGCCGCTCAGATTCACGGCACAATCTCCTCGCATCAATCGCCGATCTTTCAGCTTCGGGCGGCCAGGTGCAAGCTTATTGGCTTGGCCCAGGGTGTATCGCTATTTTTTGTTATTCAAAAGGCATTAATGATGGCCGCTGAGTGTTGATAATGCCGCCGGCCAGCGGCTGGTTCTGGCGACGTTGGCTTGGCTCTTGGGACGATGATCACAAGCCTGCGGCGATCTATTCGGGCATCGCGATGAATACTGAACTAGCAGCGCTTGCAGAGTTCGGAGTCAAGGAGTGTGCTCGTCAGCCAAGGGATGAGCCGGTCAGCGGCTGCGACGATGGCTGGGCTTTGCCATGCCAGCAGTGTTGCGATCACCGGCAGACATGGTGCATGGATTGAGTCAGAACTAGCCGGCTTTTAAATCAGAGAACCAGCACAAATTTAGGCCTTAGGACGGATGCGGCCAAGACGGCATTGAGATCGACTCAACCGATGTATCGTCTCCTCGTTGCCGATCCAGGCCAAGTGATGTCTTGCGGGATCGGCAGTGCCTCTGGAGCGGATGCCTTTGCTTCTGATTCACGCGTTGGGAGGCGTCTGAGGCCAGACTGGAGCCTGTTTGCAGGCCGTTGTCCCACCCACATCTCGCCGAGCCTGGCTTGGGGCAAGCCCTGTTGACGATGATAAGATGACTGTTTCAAGAAACCCAAGGCCGTCCACGCCCAACCGGTTGCCGCCCCAGCGGTTGCCCTGTCGTTTTTGGTGTTCCACGCTACCCATTGGATCGACGAACAGCACACCAATATGGTCTGCAACCGTCGCCGTTTCACCGTCTCCCTGCTGCTGCTCGCCGCCACGCTGCTGCTCCCGGGCCTTGCCGCCGCTCAGGGAAGGCAAGCGCCGACGATCCAGCCCCTGCTGATCAGCGCGGCGGTGAGCCTATCGGAGCTGCTGCAGGCCCTCGGGCCTGTGTTTGGACGCAGCCGCCGCGTGCCCATCCCCCAGCTCAATCTGGCCAGTTCCGGCACGCTGCAACGTCAGATCGAGCAGGGAGCGCCGGTGGATGTGATCATCTCCGCTGGTAGCCGTCAGCTGGATGCCCTGGAACGCGCCGGTCTGTTGCTGCCAGGATCGCGGCGCAACCTGATCAGCAACCGGCTGGTGCTCGTGGTGGCGGCCAACCGCAGTGGCCGGCTCGACTTCATCGATCTGGCCGGCCCGCGGCTGCAACGCCTCGCCATCGGCGACAACAGCGTGCCAGCTGGAGACTATGCCCGCCAGGCGCTGAGCCACTTCAAACTCTTGGCTGATGTGCAGCCCAAGCTGCTGCCGCTGGCCTCGGTGCGAGCCGTGGCGGCAGCGGTGGCCAGCGGCAACGCCGATGCCGGCCTGGTCTACCGCAGCGATGCGGCTGGCGTGCCCAAGTTGCGCATCACCGCCACCGCGCCGCCCTCCAGCCACAGCCCGATCCTGTACGGCGGCGCCGTGCTGCGCCGCAGCCCGCAACCAGGCCTGGCCCGGGCCTACCTGGAGATGCTGGCCGCTCCGCAGGCGCAGTCCGCCCTGATCCGGGCCGGCTTTGCGCCGCTGCCGCCCAGGCGTTGAGCGCCGCCAGTGCCCTGCTGTTGTCTCTGCGGGCGGCAGGCCTGGCGCTGCTGCTGATCACGCCGCTCGCCCTCGCCGCCGCCCTGCAGGTGCGCCGCTTGCCGGGGCGATGTCGCTCCCTGGCGGATTTGCTGTTGCTCAGCCCACTGGTGCTGCCTCCCACGGTGCTGGGGTTTCTGCTGCTGCAGCTGCTGGGCCCCCGGGGACCGCTGGGGTCGGTGTTGGCGCTGCTGGGCATTCAGGTGGTGTTCAGCTGGAGCGCCACGGTGATCAGCGCCGCGGTGGTGGCCTTCCCGCTGCTGTACCGCAGCCTGTTGGCCTCGCTCGACCAGCTGGATCCAGCGCTGGAGGCGGTGGCCCGCAGCTTGGGGGCCAGTCCGGCGCGGCTGCTGTGGTGCATCACCCTGCCGCTGATTCGGCCTGGCCTGTTGGCCGGCTTGAGCCTCAGCTTCGCGCGGGCGCTGGGGGAATTCGGCACCACGATGATGCTGGCAGGCAACATCCCCGGCCGCAGCCAAACCCTGCCGCTGGCGATCTACAGCGCCGTGGAAACCGGCGACCTGCCCCTGGCCTGGCGCCTCACGGCGCTGGTGCTGCTGCTCAATGGCGCCTGCCTGGTGCTGGTGGAGCTGGTCCAGCGACAGGAATGGCGCTCTCGCCGCCGCCCAGCCCGCTCCAGCCCCCCACTCGGCGCCGACACCTTCAGCGACAATCTTGGCGACAGCCGAGGCGAGAACCGCCTCGACAGCTTCGCCGAGGCTGCCGCGGCGGGGTCCGCCATCCAGCCCTGCAGCGGCAGCGGCCCGGCCGCCGCGCCACCGCGCCTGGAGGTGATGATCGCGCTGCGGCGCGGCGATTTCGACCTGGCGATCCAGTGGCGCAGCACGGCGGCGCGGCTGGCGTTGCTGGGCCGCTCCGGCGCCGGCAAAAGCCTGCTGCTGCGCTGCATCGCCGGCCTGGAGCGGCCGCGGCAGGGGCGGATTGTGCTGGGCGGCCAGACGCTGTTCGACAGCGAACGCCACATCTGGGTGCCGGCTCAACGCCGCCGCATCGCCATGGTCTTCCAGCAGCACGCCCTGTTCCCCCACTTGACGGTGGCGGCCAATGTGGGCTTTGGGTTGGCCCACCTGAGCCGGGCCGAACGCCAGGCCCGGGTGGCGGCGATGCTGGCGGCCGTGGGGCTGAGCCGCCAGGCCGGCCACTGGCCCCACCAGCTCTCGGGTGGCCAAGGCCAACGGGTGGCCATGGCCCGCGCCCTGGTGGTTCAGCCCCGGCTGCTGTTGCTGGATGAGCCGCTCTGCGCCCAAGACAGCAGGCGCCGCCGCCGGCTGCAGCAGTGGATCACCGCTCTGCAGCAGAGCACGGGCACGGCGATGCTGCTGGTCAGCCACGACATCGACGAGGCGCATCGCCTCAGCGATGAGCTGCTGGTGATCGAGGCTGGCCGCCTGCTCGCCCAGGGTCCGACGCGCGAGCTGTTCCGCCAACCCCGCAGCCTGGCGGTGGCCCGCCTCACGGGCTGCCAGAACCTCAGTCCGATCGTCTGGCTTGGCCCCGCTCGGGTGCTGGCGACCCACTGGGGGCTGGCCATCGACCTGCCGGAGGCTGCCGCCAGCCGCCAGGCCGACTGGCTCGGGCTTCGCGCCCACCACCTGCAGCTGCGCCCCGCCGGGTTGGGCACGAGCACTCCCGGCCCCCATTGGGCAGGCGCTGAGGCGCCGATCGTGAAGGCCTGCCGGTTGGTTCGTCTCAGCGACGGCGGACTGCAGCTGAGCGCCGAGCTGCGCCTGCAGGCCCCCGCCGAGGCGATGGCGCTGTCCAGACCGGTGGAGGCGATTCAGGTGGACCTGCGCCCCTGGGAGTGGCAGGAGCTGCAGGACCATCAAGGCGCGCTCGAGCTGGTGATCCCCTCCGAGGCGCTGCTGCTGCTGCAGAGCTGAAGCAAGGCGGCGAAAGCGCCGCTTGCGCGATGGGGTGACACCCCCGCAGGTGCTGCTGATCGCCAACGCGGCGGGCGCGGCGCTGCAAAGTTGGCGCCTGCCCCTGTTGCCGAGCCGTCCGGAGCGGCATCCCCAGGCGATGCTCGAGCCCACCAATCTGTTATTGCTGGCCTGCGCGCTGATCTACGGCCTGATCGGCGAAGCGCAGGAGGCCGCCATCCTGCTGGTGTTCGTGGCGGGCATCAGCCTGCTGGATGCCTGGCAGCAGCGTCGCAGCCGCCGCGCCCTGGCGGAGCTGGCAAGGCTGTCCGCCCCCCGGGTCCGGTTGCGCCGCGCGGGGGTGGAGCAGGAGCTGCCTGCGGAGCAGCTGCGTTTGGGGGATCAGCTGCGGCTGGAGGAGGGCGACCGGGTCGCCGCCGACGCCCGGTTGCTGGAGGCGGTGGGCCTGTGGCTGGATGAATCGCTGCTCAGCGGCGAATCGCTGCCGGTGGCCCGCCAGCAGCCTGGCGAGCTGCTGCGGGCTGGAGCGCTGGTGGCCAGCGGTCGGGGCTGGGCGGAGGTGGTGGCGGTGGGGGAGGCGACCGAATTGGGCCGGCTGGGCCGCAGCCTCGCCACGGTCGAACCGCCGCCGACGCGCCTGCAACGCCACACCCAACGGCTCACCACCCGCCTGAGCGCAGCAGCCCTGCTGCTCTGCGCATTGCTGGCCCTGCTGCAGGGCAGCCTCAGCGGCGACTGGTCGCAGGCCCTGCTGGCGGCGCTGGCCTTGGCGCTGGCGGTGTTGCCCAACGAAATCCCGGTGGTGCTGGCGTTGTTCCTGGCGCTGGGCGCTTTGCGCCTGGCGCGCCTCGGCGTGCTGGCCCGCTGGCCGGCGGCGGTGGAGAGCCTGGGGAGCGCCACGGTGCTTGCGGTGGACAAAACCGGCACCCTCACAGAGAACCGCATGGCGGTGGCGGCGCTCTGGCGATGGCGGGATGGGGCCCTCTGGCGCAGCGGGGAGCCGCTCGCGGAGCCGTGGCATCGCCTGCTTGAGCTGGCCCTGCTGGCCAGCCGCTCCGATCCCGTCGATGCGATGGAGGTGGCGATCCAGCGCTGCGCAGCCGAGCAGCTGGGGGAGCAGGAGCATCGCCATCCCGACTGGCCGCTGGCGCAGGAGTATCCCCTGAGCCCCGAGCTGCTGGTGGTCTCGCAGTTGTGGCGCGATGGCGATGGTCGCTGGCATCTGGCGGCCAAGGGGGCGCCGGAGGCGGTGGCGGAGCTCTGCCACCTGGCGGAGGCCCCGCGCCAGGAGCTGCTCGCCGCCGCCGCCGCCCTGGCGGGCCTGGGACTGCGGGTGCTGGCGGTGGCCACCGGCCTGGAGGGGGCGCCGCTGCACGGGGAGCGCCGGCCGCCCATTGCCCCACCGGGGCATGTCCATGCCTTTGCCTTCGCCCCGGTGGGCCTGGTGGGCCTGGCGGATCCGCTGCGGCCTGAGGTCCCCGCCGCCATCGCGCGGGCCCGCGCCGCCGGCCTGCGGGTGCTGATGATCACCGGAGACGGGCCGGTGACCGCCCGGGCGATCGCGGTTCAGGCGGGCCTCGGCGATGGTCCGGTGCTGCTCGGCCCGGAGCTGGACTCCCTCGCGCCTGAGGATCTGGCGCAGCGCCTGGCGGTCACCGCGGTGTTTGCGCGGGTGCGGCCCGAGCAGAAGCTGAGGCTGGTGCGGGCGCTGCAGGCCGGCGGCGCCGTGGTGGCCATGACCGGCGACGGCGTCAACGATGCCCCTGCCCTGCGGGCCGCCGACATCGGCGTGGCCATGGGCGCCAAGGGCACCGCCGTGGCGCGGGAGGCGGCCGATCTGGTGCTGCTGAATGATTCCTTTGCCTCCCTGGTGGAGGCGATCGCGGTGGGGCGGCGGATCGGGGCCAAGCTGCAGCGGGCCCTCGGGTACGCCCTGGCGATCCACTCCCGGGCGTGCCCGCGCTTGGCGAAGAAGAGGTGTCCGAACCGGACCACGCCGTCGGCCAGAACGGCCAGGCCGAAGAGCGGGACGACGATGTTGAGGGCCTCCATGGCGAGGCTCT
>CAYOCW010000077.1:0-9586 GCA_964402615.1 uncultured Cyanobium sp.
CTCGTCTTTGGCTGCACCCCCGAGCGGGTCACGATTTGTTTTTCAGGAGTCCCGAAGTAAACCTGGGCGATGACTGTGGCGTGCCAGGTGTCCGGGCCGAAGATGCAATCCTCAGCAAGGGGAAGCTGCTTGATCTGTGAATAGTGATAGTTCATCTTCGCCCATCTCTCCGGCTGGTAAATGGAAGAACAGGCTGGATCTAGCGTGCAGTGCTTGAATTCATGAGTAAGAAAATTGTTTAAATCAAGCTGCGCCGTGCTCACCGCAGCGCGACGATCCCCCATGCGCAGCACTGGAAATCCTTCATCGTTGCCCCAGTCGCAGAATCCCGTTACCGCGGAAGCCAGCATCGTGTTGCCCATCGCACAGGCCGGGCAGGGAGCCTCCGCGGCGGCGCAGGCGGCGCACGGGGGCAGCGGCACTTCCGAATCTGCGCCCGGGTCCTTCCCGATCGGAGGGGGCTGCTCCTGCAGCGCCCGTGCCGCTGAAGCCTTCCTGAGCAAGCGTTCGCCCAGCAGGGCCTCGGCAGCGGCGAATCGCACCATGGGGCAGCGGGAAGGGGACCTGTGGAAGAAATCGCATTCATTAACCCCGGCTGAAGTGCGGGGTGTCAACCAGGGAGGCGACGTGGTCAACGGACGCCCTTAGATTTGGAACCAAAGAGGTTCTGCCGATGGCCCTGGCGTCACCTCCGTCTACCGCCCAGCTACCAGAACTGGAGCCCGCGCCACTGCTGTTGCCCTGGGATGTGCGGCTGACGCCGGAGCCGCTGCGGATCTTCGACAGTTCCACGGGTTTCCGTCTTCCGGATGGCTCCGTGCTGAGCCCCGATGCCTCATTGGTGCGCGAAGAGCGGTGGCAGGCCCCCACACCCGAGCGGCGCCGTGGCTTCCCGCCCCTCTGCCCCGATCTGGTGGTGGAGCTGGCGGGCCCGAGCGAGGAAGGGCCCCGCGGCGTGTCGGACCTGCGCCGCAAGATTGACACCGATCAGGCCAATGGCGCCCGGCTGGGCTGGCTGCTGCTGCCCGAGGAGCAGGCGGTGGAAATGTGGCGGGGCGGCCAGCCGGGGATGGCGGAGCGGCAGGAGAATGCCAGCCGGCTGGACGGGGGTGTGCTCGCCGAAGGGTTTGCGCTGGAGCTGGAGGAGATCTGGGGGGGTTGAGCGGTGCTCCGCCATGGCCTGCTGGGCACATAACGTGATTGAGCCATAGACCCTCCTCACTCCTACCGATCCATGGCATGACCACCTCGACCCCGACCCCGTGGAGCCTCCCGCAACCGTTGCCGGGGGTGCTTGATCTCGGGCCCGGGTTCGACCCGGAGGCGCTGCGCAGAGGTCTGCAAGCGCTCGCCGGCCGCAACGACGTGAAGGCCCTGGTGGTGTTCGGATCCAGGGCGGGCGGTGGCGCCCGGGCCGATTCCGATCTTGACCTGCTGGTGATCGGCCAGGAGGAAGAGATCCAACCGGAAGCGCAGATCCAACGCTGGCAGGAGCTGCGCGGGGCCCTGGGGGACGTGGGACGTCCCGTGGATCTGCTGGTGTACGGCCAGCAGCAGGCCGCCCGGCTGAGCGGATCCCGCTGGCATGTGCTCGGCAGGGCGGCACGCGGTGGCAGGGTTCTGTATGTCGCCCAGTGAAGACGCTGCCCTTTTGCTGGTGACGGTGCGCCGCCACCTGCGCTCGCTGGCGCTGACCATCGATCCCGCGTTCCCCCAGGAAGACTGGGGATTTCTGGCCCAGCAGGCCCTGGAGAAGGTCCTCAAAGCGAGCATCGTGCTGGCGGACCGGGAACCACCCCTCACCCATGAACTGGCCGCGCTCGCCTCCCTGGCCGGGATCGAGCTCACGCCGCTGCTGCTGGGGCTGCAGCCCTTTGCGGTGAAAGCGCGTTACAGCGCGGAGGACACGCCCTTGCCAGGGGATCGCCTCCGTCTGCTGGGGGAGATCGAGGCGCTTGCCAATGCCCTGGAGGCCAGGCTGCTGCCATGACGACCTGATCGCCAGCTCGGAATGGCGGGATGCGTAGTCGCAACATTGGTCGATGCGTGGCCTCGTGTCGCTGGGCGGGGCGAAATGGGTGGGCTGAAACCCGTGCTCCCCTCTAGGGTTGAGCCTCAAAGCAGGCCCAACCCATGGCCCTGGCTTCCCCACCGTCCACCGCCCAGCCACCAGAACTGGAGCCCGCGCCGCTGCTGTTGCCCTGGGATGTGCGGCTGACGCCGGAGCAGTTCGAGCGGGTGTGCCAGGCCAATCCCGATGCGGTGCTGGAGCTGGCCGCCGATGGAACGCTGATCGCCATGACGCCAACGGGAGGAGAAACCAGCAGCCGCAATGGCCAGCTTTTGTATCAACTGCAGGATTTCTGCAGACGGCGCAAGGGCTGGCGACTGTTCGACAGCTCCGGTGGCTTCCGACTCCCGGATAGCTCCGTGCTGAGCCCCGATGCCTCACTGGTGCGCGACGAACGATGGCAGGCGCTGAGCCCTGAGCAGCGCCGCGGCTTCCCGCCGTTGTGCCCGGATCTGGTGGTGGAGCTGGCGAGCCCGAGCGATGAAGGCCCCCGCGGGGTGTCGGCCCTGCGCCGCAAGATGAACCTCTACCAAGCCAACGGCGCACGCCTGGGCTGGCTGCTGCTGCCTGAGCAGCGGGCGGTGGAGATCTGGCGGGGGGGCCAGGAGGGGATGGCGGACCGGGTGGAGAACGCCAATCGGCTGGATGGGGGTGAGCTGGCGGAGGGGCTGGCGCTGGAGCTGGAGGAGATCTGGGCGGGGTGAGCTGTGTGGACTGGACAACGACCCGCTGGGTAGACGCCTCACAGAAACGTCAGCAACGGCAGCCCCGCAAGCCGCGCTGCGTCATTGAGACGCCCGTCCGTAGCGGCGAACCCGTAGGCCACGCTTTCACCCAGGGTCTCATGCACCGCCAGGGCGGCCGCCAGGTGAACGCTGTCGTAGCCACGAAGGCCATAGCGAATGGCAAGAGCCGCCGCCCGCCGCACCAGGGGTTCGGTGGCTTCCACCACCTCAAGAGACATCCAACGTGCGTCGAACTCCCGCAGGCGAGACTCCAGGGAGGAGGGATCGATCCGGCCTGTCCGCACCGCCTTGGCCAGCGTGGCGTGCATCTCCACGTAGGCGAGGCGATGGGTCGCTGCGGCGAGGGCCGTGCCCACGGCGGCAGCCACCTGCTGGGAGCCGGGTTCGGCGATGAACAGCTTGGCGAGTGCAGAGGTGTCGAGATAGAGGATCACTCCCGATCCGCCAGCATCAGATCGCTCAACAACGGTTCACCAGCAGGCACCGGCTCCGCTGCCGCACGAATCGGCAGGCCGTCGCCGGAGCGCAGCCAGGGCTGGCTGCGTAGGCGATGCAAGGCTTCTGCAGCATTGGCGGCGGCGAATGGCTCGACGGGACCCAGCCGCGCCACAGGTCGCCCGTGGGAGGTCACGACGATCTCCTCGCCAGCTTCGGCGCGCCTGAGCAGCTCGGAGAGCCTGTCCTTGAGCTCGCGGACGGCGATGTGCATGACGGGGGTGCGATGTGGCCACATTAGCTGGAATGTGGCCATTTCTCGCCTTGCTACCGACCAGAAGCCAGCAGCCCTCCTTTCCGTGCCTCGATCTCTGTGACCCTCCTGCAGCTGGCGTCCTCAGCCGCTTCGGCCCTGGCAACATTGGGCTGGTTCCACAGGCTGAAGGGCCTCAAAGCAACGCAAGAGCGAAGCCACGAGTGTCTAACGCCCTGTGGGTTGCTTGACCAAACTGGCCACACCCTGGCCCTGGCACCCCCACCCGCAACCTCAACGCCAGCCGCCTGGATGGGGGTCAGTTGGCGGAGGGCTTGGTGCTGGAGCTGGGGGAGATCTGGGTGGTGTGACCCCCGCGAGGGCTTCCTTCGCCTCCTCCCCGCCGTCCATTGCCTGCGTCAGCGGCTGGCGCTGGTCGAGAGCATGGATCTGGGCCCCACCACAAGGGCTGCCGGACTTGCGGACTCGAAAGACTGTTGCTTTGAGCAGGCTGTTGCCATGGGCAGGCTGTTGCCACGGGCAGACTGATGCCATGAGCAACGGTGATCTGCGCTGGCGGCAACGGTTGGAGAGCCTGCAGCGGGCCCTGGCCCAGCTGGAGGCGGCCCTGGCAGCCCATGGTGCTGAGCCCGGCAACGAAGTGATCGGCATGGCCGTGATCAAGGCCTATGAGTTCAGCTTTGAGCTGAGCTGGAAAACCCTCAAGGATTTGCTGGCGTACGAGGGCATCGATGCGCTCTTGCCCCGAGAGGTGTTGCGGCAGGCCTTTGCCACTGGCCTTCTGCGGGATGGCCAGCCAGCTGTGGATCGACATGCTGGAGCAACGCAACCTGATGGCCCATACCTATGACGTGACCCGTGCCCAACTGGCCCTGGCCCTGATCCGGGAACGATTCGCGCCGGCGCTCCGCACCCTTGCCGCAGATCTGGTGCAGCGGCCATGACACAGGGAAATGATCCTCCTTCAGCGGTGGAGGCGGCTGAAACGTTGGGTGGTCTGCCCACTCGCACCCTGGAGCAGATCCAGACGGTGTGGCGGCGGTTTCCGCAGATCCGCTGGCTGAAGCTCTATGGCTCCCGGGCCCTGGGCCGGCAGCGGCCCGGCTCCGACATTGACCTGGCCTTCAGCAGCGAGGAGGATTGCAGCGCCGAGCTGGCCGCCGCCTTCGAGGAACTGCCCACCCCCTACCTGGTGGATGTGACCCACTGGGAAAGCCTGCGGCACGAGGGGCTGCGCGACCACATCGAGCGGGCAGGGGTGTTGCTGCAGCGGGGCTGAGGGCCGCGGAGGCCGATGCCAGGGGACTGGTCACCAACCAGCAGCAACCCACGGCGCTGGCCTTATGCGCGCAGGGGTATTACCTGAGGGATGGCGTGGTGGCCGCGGTGCTGGCCGAAGCTTGCGAAGGCTGATCGGGTGAAGCGCACGGGTGTTCAGGCCCCACCGTTTGGTGTCTGCCTTAGAAGAATCGCCTCCAGCGCGATCGATCCACCAGCTGGCACCTGCGGCGTCGGCCGCGGTCGACATGCCGAGCCTTTCCTTGTCCTGCGCCCTGGGGATGAGGCAGAACTTGGGTGAAGGTCTTGCCCATGCCCATGGCCGTGGCCCTTTTCAGGCCTGCGGCTGCTGCTGCAGCCAGACCCTGAAGCGAGCTGCATCGAGGATGGCTGGCACCATCCGTTGATCCTGCAGGGCAAGCAGATCCGCATCGCCGCTCACCAACACCTCAACGCTGGCGGAGAGTGCCAGATCCAGAAACACTTGATCCTTGCGATCGCGACAACGGAGTTGCGATGCCTCCAGCGGTTGCCGCCAGGTTTCACTCCAGGGCAGCAGCTCCGCCAGGAGCTGTTCCATCTCGGCGGGCTTGAGCTGGAACTTCGGGTAAGCCAGCACCCGCAGCAGTTCGCGGGCGGTGGGCTCCGCCAGCACCGGCTGGATTCTGCCGCTCTGCCAGCTCTGCCGGATCCAGGCGAGGCGGCCGCCCTCAAACAGCAATGCCGACACCAATACGTTGGTGTCGAGCACCACCCGGATCATTCCTGGCGAGCCCAGCGCACGGCATCAGCCACATCGGCCTCGCTGATGCCAAGCTCCGCCAGGCGGCTGCGCACCGCTGCCGCGGCACCAGGATGCACGGGCGTGAGCACGATGCGACCGTCTTCGCAGATCACGTCGTAGTAGTCGGCATTGCCGACCTGCTCCACCACCGCCTTGGGGAGCGTGAGCTGGTTCTTACTGGTGCGCTTGGCAAGAACCATGGATCGGATCCCATTGCAAGGAATCCTTACTGTATGGGGTGAGGTCAACGCCTCTCCCAGGGCATAGGCCAGGGAAGAGGCTCCCGAAGGATTCCGACGCCGCGCCGCCTCGTTCAGGCGAGCGTCCGCGGCGCCGAAGCGCAGATCAACACCAGGGTCCAGTTGCGCTCCGGCCTGGCGCTCTCCCTGTTTCGCGCCGGATCCATCTCCGTGGCCAGTGCCGCCCAAACGGCGGGGATGGCCCTGCCCCGCTTCCTAGAGATCCTTTGGCGCTGTGGTCGCATAGCACTGGTTGCGCTCGGTGCAGTTCATTCCGCGGACGCTGGCAGTTCGCAGGGCAGCCCACCGCCAGCCATGACGTCGGCGACCTCCGTGCCTTCGGCGGCCAGCTCGCCGAGGATCGCAGGCATTGATTCGATAGTAGTGAGAGCGATGGGGTTGGGCGGAATCCCGGCCTGCAGCCTGAGGGTGACGCCACTCTGCGCGGCGAGCGTCTGCAACTGCGTGATCTGGGCTGCAGTGAGACTGGTCGGCTCGTAAACCCCCACGAGGACCCGTCCGGTCGGGTTGGTGATCGTGGCAGTGACACGAGAGGTCGAACCCGGACTAAAGCTCGGGGCCGTGCCGCTCTGGAAGTTGGCCAGCTGGCTAATGTCTCGAGACAGGTTGTCGAAGGCTCCGACGCCACTGCGCGAGCGCACGGACGTGATTGTGCCACCGTTGATGTCGACCGTGATCGGCCGGTTGTTGGCCATGGCTGTGCGCAGCTGGGCGGCGTCGATGATCACCTGACCCTGCGAGCGGATGGTCACCTGTGCGTCTGCGGCCATGTCGATGCCAGGGAAGTTTCCGCTCTCACCGAGGAGACCGCCGGGAGTCAAGCGGTCGGTGATTACCACGCGGCGCATGTTGAAACGGGCGCGTATCAGCTCGCCCAGGATGATCCTCGCCTCCACCACCCGGCCGCGCGAGGTGCTGCGTTGCACGTTCTGGGGCGGGTCGAACAGCTTGTTCGCGATCCGCTGCAGCAGCGACTTGGCCAACCTTGCGGCCAGCGCAGCCAATGCGGCCAGCGCAGCAGTGATGGCGACCGTGATGCTGCTGCCGGCGATGATCTCGCAGTCGCATTCGCGCTGCGAACCTGCTCGCTCGGGCTGCGAAAGGTTGTACCCTGCCTTCGCAATCGAAGCGCCTTCTATGATGAAGGTCGCTATCAGCAGTCCCATCCCTACCTTGCCCGCGAAGGCGAGACCCCCCGCCGCACCTGCTGCAGCACCCGGTGCGGCCGGTGCCCCCCCCGCTGCAGCCCCGCCTGTCGCGCCGAGCGCAGCGCCGACCAGCACGGATCCGACCAGGAACCAGCCGTAGAGCCGCCCGAGGGCGGAATTCAGATGTCGCAACACCGCGAGAATGTGGTCGATGGCATCGCTGATGCGCAGTTCCCAGAGCGCCGTGCCCGCGAGTTTGAGTTGGTTCCAGAGATGGCCGAAGTCCGAAGCGACACCCGGCCACGGCCAGAGCAGATCGCCTGCCATATGCAGCAGCACGTCCCACCAGTGATCTGCGATGTAGCCGAGCTTCGGGCGCAGGTGGCGCCAGATGCAATCGAGCGCACCCTCCCGGTCGGCGATGTCGGAGGAGAGTGCCGCCGAGGCGGTAGCGAGCGCGAGCGGCCCGACCTGGTCCATGGACCGGCCGAGCGTGGTATGAATCGCATCCAGCACCGGCTGGGGGTTCTGGTACAAGTGCCAGGCGTAGTCGAGCACTTCAAGCGACGTCGATACGGTAGCGACCTGCGATCGGAGAACCAGCCCGATGCCAGGCGGCGGGACGACCGTCATCGCCTGGCCCACCACCGGATTATTGAGCACCACAATGATAGTGCGCAGGGTGTCCGGGTTCCCTTCCGTCGGTGCAGCGATGCCCAACAACTGGCCCAGGTCAGAGATTCCCCCAGACGCGATGCCCGTGACGGTATCGATCGCTCCGCCAACACCCGACTCCACCGTGCTCACGACATCATTCACCCCCTCCGAGACCGTATCGATCAGACCAGAGCCAATGTCCGTTAGCGAATCAAGAGGCATCCGCCGCAAATTCGTTTCACTTGAGCGCTGTGCGACATGTGCGAGTTCGTGAGCAAGCAACTCCTGGCCATCTTGCGTACCTATCGCAAACTCGCCAGATCCAAACACGACGTTAGGCCCTATTGCGTAAGACCGAGCTTGAACTTCCTTAGCGGATCTTGCTGCATGAGTGTTGGTGTGCACTCTCACCCCCCCCAGATCCACCCCCAACCGCCGCTCAAACTTCCCCCGAATCCCCGCCGGCAACGGCTCCCCCGGCTCGCTCAACACCCGATGCACAGAAGGCGGCGCCACCATCTCCCCCCCTGAATCCCCAGCTCCACCACCCACCACCTGCCGCCGCAACACCCCCGCCCCCTCACCCCCACCACAGGCCGCACACGGCGCCCCCCCAGCAGCGCAGGCCGCGCACACCGGCAGCGCCGGCTCCTCGGGGGCGGTGAGGAGGTCGGCGATGCGGTCGGCTTCCCGTTCGGCGGGATCGTGGGGGGAGCCCACCTTGAGGGGCGGGCCAGAGGGAGCCTTCTCGGCTGGGGCAAGGCTGGCCATGGGTCAGGAAGTCGGCCCGGCGGGGGGCGGATTGAAGGCACGCAACACACTCGCCACCATGTCCGCCTGTTCCTGGGGCGTGCGGGCTGGGCGCAGGGCCTGCCGTTGCTCATAGGCGCTGCGGGTCACAGCCAGCTGTTGTTTGGCCTTCAGCAGCACGGCGAGGGCATCTTTGGCCCGCGTGCTCGCAGTTGTCCAGTCACCAATCAGTTGGCTTTCTCCGACTTTGAGCAGCTCGAAGGTGTCCTTGAAGCTCTTCCAGGCAATGCCTGCCTCTGCGGCCGAGGCCTGCACCGGACCGGCGGGAGTGGCGCCAGCAGCGGGCGTGGGTGCTGCGGCCGCAGCCTCCAGAGTTACCGCTGCTGCATATTGTGCCTGTGCCTTTTGTAGATTCTCATCCAGGAAACGGGCACCGTTCTGAATGGCCAACCAGGCCTCTTCAGCGGCGGTGGCTTTGGCTTGGTAGTCAGCCTCTGCGAGTTTGAGTGCAGTTTCCGCACTGGTAAACGCTGCTTTGATTCCCGCATCTCCCAGTGCATTTTCGGCATTCACCACAGCGGTATTCAGATCATTCAACGTTGCTGCTGTGATCTTGAACTTCGGCTTGAGGCGATTCTCAAGAGCCGTCTTCAGGCTTTCATCGAGACTGCCGCCCGAGCCGATGGCCTGCTGCACGCGGCCAGCCACCAATCGGCGTTCCGCCAACGCGCTTTGCAACTGGGCATCTCGATCCCAGAGCCTTCCCTTCTCCTGGATCTCCGCCTTGGCGGTGGCGAGATCCTGGATGGCCTTCTGGGCGATCGCCACCTCGCTGGCGGCCACGGCGCTGCTGGCCTGGGCCTGGGCGGCCGCTCGCTGCAGCTCGGCGATCTTCTCGTCGATGGCGGCCACCTCGTCGCTGAGGGGCCAGGCATTGGGGGTTGGGGTGACAGTCATGGTGCGCTGGGGGTGAAGGAAAGGAACACGGCGGGATCGGGCATCGGGGTGCCGCTCTTGGCGGTTTCGCGGCGGATCGCCTGCCAGAGCCGTTCGCGGCTGATCGGCTCGCCGGCGGCGGCGGCGGCGTAGGCGGCGCTCAGGGCGGCATTGCGGATTTCGCCGCCGCTCAGGTCGAACAGCCGCGCCAGCTCAAGCACGTCCACATCGCCGCCCAGCTGGTCGC
>CAYOCW010000078.1:0-9560 GCA_964402615.1 uncultured Cyanobium sp.
GAGGAGTTCAAGCCGCGTATGAAGGCGCAGATCGTCGAGCAACTGGGCAAGATCCTCGGTGGCCAGTTGATTCTGTTCGCTGGCCCGCTGGGCGCGCTGCAACTCGTAGCCGGCATTGCGCACCACCAGCTCGATGAGGTCCGCCTTTTGGGAGCGCTGGGGCACCACCAGCTTCACCCGCCGCTGCCGCAACTCGCTCAGCCAGGCGGCGATCAGCTCCTGCTGGGGCAAGGCGGTCTGGAGGAGCAGCTCCGGGGGAATCTCCACAGCGTCCACCTGGCTGTAGTGCTCTTCGATCACGCGCTGCAGGAGCAGGCCGACCGACTCGGCAGCTGGCGTCTCGGCAGCTGCCGAGTCGGTGGACGACGTCTCGGGGTCCCGTGCCGGTTCGTCGTCGCGGCAGGCGATCCTGGCGTCCGCCAGGTAGCCGAGCCGGCCGACCAGCTTGCCGGCTCGCATCTGGAACATCTGCACCGCGGCAACCCGGCCATCGCTGGCCAAGGCGATCACATCGCGGCTGATGGAGCTGTCGCCGATGCTCATCTTTTGATCGGCGGTCAACGACTCCAGACCCTGGAGTTGGTCGCGCACCCGAGCTGCCTGCTCAAAATCGAGCCGATCGGCATAGGCCTGCATCTGCTGCTGCAACAAGCTCAGCAGTTCTTCGTTGCGGCCTTGAAACACCATCGCCACCTGGCGCAAAGTCTTGTGGTAATCCTCCGAACTGATCTTTTGCTGACAGACGCCAGGACAGCGACCGATGTCGTAGTTCAAGCAGGTGCGATCGCGGTGCAGCGGCAAGGGGCGTTGGCGCAGTGGAAAGACCCGCTTGACCAGCGCCAGGGTGCGTCGCAGCAACCCGACATCCACATAGGGGCCATAGAAGCTATCCAGCGCCGAACCCAAACGGCGACGGCGAGTGATGAAGATGCGCGGATAAGGCTCACTCCAGGTAATGCACAGATAGGGATACTTCTTATCATCCTTCAGCAACACATTGAAGTGCGGTTGATTCTGTTTGATCAGATTCGCCTCCAGGGCCAAGGCTTCCGCTTCGCTATCGGTGACGATGACCTCGATCTCACAGATTTGGCGCACCATCAATCGGATGCGTGGACTGGACCCATGGCCGGCGCTGCTCTGGAAATAGCTGCGCACACGGCTGCGCAGCCGCTTGGCTTTGCCGATGTAAAGAATCCGATCCTCGCGGTCGCGCATCAGATAGCAGCCGGGCTCTGCGGGGATCTCCCGCAGGCGCGCCTGCAGACGCGGCCGATCGAGGAGCAGAGGCTGCGGGCCCGCCTCCGCGGTCGAGCTCGCGGCGGGGTTCATCAACCGCCGTATTGCCAGCCGGTGGCGCTCAGCTCCAGCGCCGCGGCGTCACGGTGCAGCACAGCGCTCTTGACTTCGGCGACGAAAACGGTGTGGTCACCATGGGCCACCTGGCCGACCACCTCGCATTCCAACCCGCCCAGGGCGTCGTTAAGCAGCGGCAGGCCGAGGGGCCCCAGTTGGTAAGGGGCGGCCTCAAACCGGCCACCCACGGCGTTCTGCGGCTTGAAAAACACCGCCGCCAGATCCTTCTGATCGGCCGAGAGCACATTCAGCGACAGGCGGCCGCTGCGCTGGATCATGCCGTTGCTGGTGGAATCGGAGCGCACGGCGACCACCACCAGGGGCGGTTCAAAGGAGCCCTGGGTCACCCAGCTGGCGGTGAAGCCGTTGACCTCCTTGCCTTCGGCGACGCCGCAGATGAACAGCCCGTGGGGGATCTTGCGCAGCAGGGTCTTCTTGGCGGCGGCATCGAGGCCGGAGGAGGCCGGAGACGCAGTCATGGCAAAGGAAGGCAGGGAGCCCGCAGCGGGAGGATCGCTGCGGCAGCGACTCTAAGCAGCCCGGGGCAGGCGCCAGCCGGATCCATAGGCTGGAATCTTTGGCCAGGCCGATGCGAGCCCTCTACCCCGGCAGCTTCGACCCGCTCACCCTCGGCCACCTCGACCTGATTGAGAGGGCCTCGCGGCTGTTCGACGCCGTGATCGTCGCGGTGCTGCAGAACCCCGCCAAGGTTCCCACCTTCAGCCTTGAGCAGCGCCTCGACCAAATCCGCCAGGCCACAGAGCATCTCAGCCGCGTGGAGGTGGGCAGTTTCGATGGACTCACGGTCGATTTCGCCCGCGAGCGGGGCGCGGCGGTGATTTTGCGCGGCCTGCGGGCCCTCAGCGATTTCGAGTTCGAGCTGCAGATCGCCCACACCAACACCAGCCTTGCCCCTACAATCGAAACCCTGTTTCTAGCGACAGCCGTGCGGCACAGCTTCTTGAGCAGCTCGGTGGTCAAGCAGGTGGCCCGCTTTGGCGGAGATGTCGCCCACATGGTGCCTCCTGGAGTGGCAGCGGACCTCCGAAAGCTCTTTAATCGGGCGATTCCCCATGGCTGACATGACAGAGCCTCGCCTCACCGTCCTCGACCTCCTGGACCAACTGGATGAAATCGTCCTGGACGGACGGCGCATCCTGTTCAGCGGTGGACGGCTGGTGAATGAGCAGGAGGCCATCGACATGACGGATGCTCTGCGGGAGGCGATTCCAGTTCAGATCACCGAGGCAGAGAAGCTGCTGCGCCAGCGCGAGGCCTTGATCGAGAAGGCGAGGCAGCAGGCCGAGGAAATCATCAACCAGGCCCGACGGGAGCGGGAGCAGCTGATCAACGCCGCCGCGATCCGCCACGAAGCGGAACGGCAGGTGGGCGAACTGCGCGAGCAGGCCCGACAACAGTGTGAGGGCATGATCCTGCAGGCCCGCCAGCAGGTCGCCCAAGCCGAGCACGAGCATCAGGCCCGCATGGCCCAGATGGAGCAGCAGTTTGCCGCCCGTCGCCAACAGCTCGAACAAGAGGCCCAGAACCGTCGCCAACAGCTGGAGCAGGAGGCCTCCGAGCGCAACCGCCAGCTGGCTGAACAACACGAACGCAACCGTCAGCAAGTCCTGCAGGAGCTGGAGGCGATCCGCCAAGAAGGTCAACGGCTGCAGCGCGAAAGCCAGGCGGAAGCCGAACGGCTGCACAACGACGCCCTGCAGTTCCGCCAGCAGACCCAGCAGCAATGCGAAACGCTGCTGACCCGCAGTCGTCAGGAGGCGGCTGCCGTCCAGGAGGGAGCCAATCGCTATGCCGAACAGGTGCTCGGCGAACTGGAGGTGCGGCTCAAGGAGTTGAGCCAGGTGGTGCTGGGGGGGCGTCGCGAGTTGGTGCGCCTGCAGAACCCCGATGCCAGCCTGGCAGCCGCCGGCGACCTCGACAGCCTGGAAGACGTCACCCCCGTGAACCGGGCCCGTCGCGCAGCCGGTCGCTTGCGCCGCGCTGCATCGCGCGGGCTGGCCAGCTGAGCCAGGCGTTGGTGGAAGCAGCGCGCGGCATCTTGAACGGATTGCGGGCGGTGCTGGACGATCAGAGCGATGCTGGCATCCTCACAAACATCCCCGTGCGGGCGTGGTAGCCGTTTGGCCTCGGGGGGCTGCGATCGGCACAACGGCCCTGGGGGTGCTGCCTGTGGCCTCCCCGCTGGTGATGTGGGGCCTTCGCAGGTGGGCAGCATCGCGACCTTCCATCTGGATCGTATGGTTCCCTATGATGTTTTTGGCGACCACGACGCACAGACTTTTCTCAGATGACAGTCATGGCTGGCATCGAGGCCATGTCTTTGCAAAAATTTATACTCTCTCTGCGAGCTCTGATGCGGGACGGAACCGCGAATCTCGATGGACAATCAATCCCCCGGTAATCTCCCTGCGCCAGTCCAGGCACCCCTGGCGATCAATCCACGTGGAGACCAGACTCGCGTGGCCAGGTCTGCCGCTGTCCCCGATTTGGACTCGACTCCCCCTTGGAATGCGAAGGTTGAGGTCTACACACGTCGCTTCTGCGCCGATAGCATGCGGACAAAGGGTATTTTTGATCGCAAAAATGTTCAATACAGCGAATATATTATTGACCACGATATCGTCAATAATTCGGCAATGAGTCAGCGCACTCAGGGGCTGGATGCCACTCCACAGGTATTTATTGACGGCAACTTAATTGGCGGATTGCAACAGGTCGTGGAGCTAGATCAGTCCGGCGAACTTGATTTTATTCTGGGGCTGTGCAGGTGAGCTTTGCCTCTGCCCGGGGTGGTGACCAGCTGTTCATCATTGACCCGATTCAACACCTCGACCCCAGTCGCGACTCCAGCGTGGCGCTGATGCAGGCCGCCCAACGGGTCGGAGACCGCGTCTGGATTTGTGGCATCGCCGATCTCGCCGCTGTCGCTGCCCCGGCGGCCAGTTCATCCGGCACCCTTCACACGGTTGTGGCCATGGCCAGGCCCGTTGCCTTGGAGCCGATGCAGCCCCAGCCGGATGGCTGGGACGTCCCCACGCCCTGGTTCCATGCCGGCACAGCTGAACCAGCTGAGTTGGAGCGCTTTCGCTGCGTGTGGATGCGCAAGGATCCACCCGTTGATGAAGCTTATCTTTACGCCACCCACCTGCTGGATCTGGCCGTCGCTCGTGGCGTGCGGGTTCTGAACCGCCCTGCCGCCCTGCGCAGCTGGAATGAAAAACTCGCCGCCCTCCGCTTCAGCGCGTTGATGGCGCCAACCCTAGTGAGCTCTAGGGTCACCCTGCTGGCTCGGTTTGCCGCCGAACAGGGTGAAGTGGTGATCAAGCCGCTGGGGGGACGGGCCGGTCAAGGTGTGGTGTTTGCCGCGGCCGGAACGCCTGGTCTGGCTGCCCTGCTGGAACTGGTCACCGCCCGCGAACAGCTGCCCGTGATGGCCCAAGCCTTTCTCCCGGGTGTAGAACAAGGCGATAAACGCATCCTTCTGGTTGATGGTGAGCCCCTCGGCGCTGTCAATCGCGTTCCCCGCGGCGGTGAGTTCCGCAGCAACCTCGCCCTGGGCGGTTCGCCCCAAGCCACCGAGTTGACACCGGCCGAGCAACAGATCTGTGCTGAACTGGCTCCGGCACTACGCCAAGAGGGATTGTTCTTCGTGGGTATCGACGTGATCGATGGCCATCTCAGTGAGATCAATGTCACCAGCCCCACCGGTGTGCGCGAGGTGGAGCGGTTGTCCGGAATTCCCCTCGCCGATCTCACCCAGCAGCGTCTGTTGCATCCTCCCCAGGGCCAGATCGCCGTCGCTGCGGAAATACCAGCCACACCTGACCCAAATAGCTGACGGCAGCAAAGCTCAACACCGCCAGTCCCTGGGCTGCGACTGGTGATAGCCACGGCAAGCTCAGCTTCAGAACCGCCAGATTGATCGCATAGCTGGCCACCAGCACCGCCAGATAGGCTCCCGCACTGCGAGAGCTGGGGGAATGACCAAACGTCAGGCGGCTGTGGGTGAGATAGCTGAAGCCGGCGCTGAGTCCATAGCCAAGCAGGTTGCTGAGCACGGGATTGTGGCTGATGGCTTGCAGCATCAGGATGCAGCCATAGCCCACCAGCGTGTTGAGGCTGCCCACCAGCACAAACCGATGCAGGCGAGCCCGCCTCAGGCTGCGCAGCAACCGGCGCAGGGGCCTCATCGCGGCAACGGGCCGGCCAGCGCCCGCCGTTCGGCCTCCAGCACGGCGGCGATCCCCAGGGGCAAGGGCGTGGTGACCAACCGCTGCAGCTCGGGCAAAACCCGTGAGCGGTAGCGAACGCAGCGGCCGTAGAGGTGAACCGGGCCGCTGCTGCTGGTCACGATCAGGGGCATCCGTCGCGTCAAGCGACGGAAGATGCCCAACAGCTCGGAGATGGCCGTTGGCTGCTCGCTGGTCACCAGGCGCGTCAGACAGCTCGAGCTCCCGCCACGCATCACCTGACCCCAGCCTTGTTGGGCTCCGGCCAGGATCATGGTGACGGCGTCCTCAACGGCGAGGTAATCACGCATCGTGTCCAGCGGAACGAAGATCCTCACGGGCTGGCGCCGCAGCAGCTGCCGGGCCAGGGTGCGAATCAAGCCCGGCCGCTGACTCCTTCCCCGCGCCACTCCATAGAGACTGGAGATGCGGCCGATGAAGGCCGCATCGGCATACCCCGCCGCCACCAGCTGACGCGTCAGCTGCTCCTGCTCCAGCTTCCAGCGGCCGTAAGGGTTGTTGGGCTGGGGCGGCGTGTCTTCATCGATCAGGCGGACCGGGCTGCCGGCATGGAGGCCACCTGCCGAGCTGGCCAGCACCAGAAGGCCGGGGTGTCGTGGCAGCTGCGGATCATCGGCAAGGGCTTGGAGCAGTGCCTGAAAGGCGATGCGATCCGCCTCCAGCTCAGCCGCGGCACTGGCCATGGCGCCGCGGCCGGCGGTCCAGTGGATCTCCCAGTGCCGACCCGGCCCCAACTGCTCGCGGAAGCTGCTCAGGGCCAGCCGCAGCTGGGCTGGCAGCTGCTCGGGGCGGTCCCAGGCCCAGGGGGCCGCGGGGGTGAAACAAGCCCGGCCCTGCCGGCGCAATCGCTCGTTCAGGGCGCTGCCGAGCAGACCACCGGCGCCAATGATCCAGGTGAGAGGCTGCGCCTCCACGGGTTCGGAGCGGTCGCCGATGGGCCCTGAGGGCCAGCGATGGCTGAGGCGATCAGCCATCGCTGCGGCGGCGTGGCGGCCGGGTCGGATGGCTGGAGACCACGTACAGAGGTCGACCCATGATGATGCCCATGGTCACAGCCAAGTATTCAGCAATGATGCCGAGAGAAATGAGAATGCAGCCGGAGAAGAAGGCGACGATCACCAGTAGAGATGTCCAGCCCTGCACCGGCACGCTGCCGATCAATTTCTGGACAAGCGCATACACCATGAGTGCCAGCGCCAGCAGCACCGAGCCGATCCCGATGAACGTGATCAGGCGCAGGGGCTTGGTGCCTGTGGTGAGCACCAGATGCCAGAAATGGCGCAACAAACCCACCCAGGAATAGCTAGAACCACGACCCCGTTCCTGGCGCAGCCGCACCGGACAGGTGCCGATCCGCCCCACGATCCAAAACAGCCCCACATCCAAATACACCCCCTGGCCGCAGTAGGCCGCCAGGGTGCGGGCCACCTCCCCTTCCACCAACCGGAAACTGTTGAAGCGACCGATGCGGTTGTTGCCGAGCAGCACACCGGTGAGGCGCTTGGCCAGGCGGCTGAAGAAGTTGCGCAGTGGCCCATGCGGTGGAGGGTTCACGGGCTCGGCATAGACCAGCTGCAGCCCCTCGCCCAGGGCGGTGTCCAGCATGGCAGCCAGGCTGGCCGGATCCTGTTGGCCGTCTTCATCCAGGGTGGCCACCCAGTCGCCGCAGGCGGCGGCCATGCCAGCCAGCGTGGCCGCGTGCTGGCCGAAGTTGCGGCTGAGCCAAATGGCCCGCACGAAGGGGAACCGGGATTGAAGCTGCTCCAGCACCTGATCCGATCGATCCGGGCCGCAGTCATGCACCAGAAGCACCTCATCCACCTGATAGCGGAACCCTGCGGGCGTGGCCTGCGGTTCGCTGTGCAATGGCTCCAGTTCCGCCACAAGGGCGGCGATCGACCGCTCCCCCCGGTAAACCGGCACCACAACACTGAGGTGCTGGCGGGTGTGCATGGGGTGATGGGAGAGGGTTGATTTTATGGTGACGCTGGCGCCATCGCTGGCGTTAGCGTCGTTAGCTGCTGGCGCAGCACACCCAGCTTCAACTCCACCTCTCGCAGCTCCCGCTCCGCCAAGGAGCCCCGCACCAGGCCGGCGCCAGCGGTGAGCTCCAGCCGCCGACCTCGCAACACGCCGCTGCGGATCGCCACCCGCAGGTCCGTGTCGCCGGCGCTGTCGATCCAGCCGATCGGAGCGGCGTAATGGCCCCGTTCGAACGGCTCCAGGCTGCGCAGCCAGGCCATCGCCTCGCGTCGTGGCAGGCCCGCCACCGCTGGTGTGGGGTGGAGCGCCTCGGCCAGCCGCAGCGGCTGCTGGCCATTCAGGGCAGCGGTGATCGGCGTGTGCAGGTGCACCAGCGAGCCGTGCCGCGCCAGGCGGGGCTGATGCGGGCGTCGCGGCTGCAGTCCGGAGCGGCGCAGCACCGACTGGATGGTCTCCACCACCAGGGCGTGTTCATGGCGATCCTTGTCCGACAACAGCAGGTCGCTGGCGGCGGATTGCAGCGGCGCTGTGCCCGCCAGCGCATCGCTGCGCAGCTGGCCCTGGCGCACGGTCAGCAGCCGTTCGGGCGAGGCTCCGAGCAGCGCCTCCCGGCCGGACTGCTGCCAGAGGAAGCGGCAGCTGCCTGGTTGGCTGCGGCGCAGCTGGCTCAGCAACTGCAGCGGATCCAGCGGCCCATCGAGCAGGAGCGCCTGCCGCACCGCCAGCACCAGCTTCTGCAGGGTGTTGTCGTCGACCAGCGCCAGGGCCTGCTCCAGGGCGGCGCGGTAGCCGCCGTGCCAGAGGGAGTGCTCGACGATGCCGATGTGGACGCAGGGCGCGGGCTGCCGCTCCAGGGCCAGGCGTTCCAGTCGTCGCGCCGTCTCCCACAACTCCTCGGCCACCCGCCGCGCCGTGATCTCGCCGCCGAGGCTGCGTTGCAGCCGCAGCCAGCTCTGCTGTCCCTGGCGGCTGAGCTGCCAGCGGGGCAGCACCGCCTGCACCCCTGCCGGACCGGAACCAGCCTCCAGCGGGCTGTCAAAGAAGGCAAAGGCCAGCAGCACCCGCGGCCGTGCCAGCGGTGGCACGGCCGCTGGCGCCTGGACCAGGCGGCGCAGGCTGAGGCTGCTGAAGCGTTGAGCCAGCTCAAAGCGGCGGGGACCGCTCAGCTCCAGGCTGTTGCAGCGACCGCTGGCGGCCAGGCACAGGCCTGGAGCCGAATCCCAGAGCATGCGAAAGCCACCGCCGAGGGCGCCGTCGGCGCTGCTCTCCTCCGGACGGTCGGCCGGCAGGTGGGGCAGCAACGCCAAGGGATCGAGGGGGGCCAGCGGCACCGCCAGACTCAACACGCCCCCCTCCTCACCGCGGCGCTGACAGTCGGCCTCCAGGCGACGGGCCGCCTGGCCGGCGAGTTCAATCAGGCCGCTGAAGCTGGCGGAGGCGACGCTGGAAGGGGGCTGCACCGGCTTGCGGCCTCGGGACTCGCGGGGAAGGCTGCTCAAATGTATGGGTCATCCCTTGCCTGGCGGCCGTTGCCGTGATCTCTGAACCCCAGGTCGTCGCAAGCCGTTACGCCGATCCGGTCCGCCGGGGCCTGTGGAAGGCCGCGATCAAATGGCCCATGTACGCCGTCGCGGTGATGCCGGTGCTGCTGGCGGCCGGCTGGCGCGTCGCCCGGCTCCTGCCGGTGCGGTTGGACCAGCTGTCGGCCTTTCTGCTGGCGGCGGTGCTGCTGCTGGCCTGGGAGAACCTGGCCAACGATGTGTTCGATGCCGATACGGGCGTCGATGCGGTGGGCAAGCCCCACTCGCTGGTCAACCTCACCGGTCGCCGCGATCGGGTGGCATGGCTGGCCCATGGCGCCCTGCTGCTGGGGCTGGCATTGATGGCGCTGGTGGCCCTGCGCAGCAGCGGGTTGGTGCTGGTGTTGGTGCTGGCCTGCTGCGGCCTGGG
>CAYOCW010000079.1:0-9470 GCA_964402615.1 uncultured Cyanobium sp.
TCCGGCAGGCGCTGGCGCAGGGCCTCCAGCTCGCTCTGGTTCACCTGCAGCAGCTGACGGTGCTGGCGGCCGTCACCGCCGGCCACCCGGACGCTGAGACCGGCGTCAGCCGCGATGCGGTTCACGATCGCCGCATCGCTGCTCGCCTCGCTCAGGCGGGTGCGTTCCCGCAGCTGCAGGCCCAGCAGGCGGTCTTCCGCCAACAGGGTGAATTCCGGCGGCCGCAGCTCCGGATACTCGGCGCCCATGCCGGTCACCAGCCCCTCAAACACCACCCGGGGCTGCCGCTCCACCGCGAAGCTCACGCGCAGCTGACGGCCGAAATCGATCGCCTGGCGGTCGAAATGCACAAAGTTGACCGCAGCGCCGGGCTCCTTGGCGTCCCAGTTGAGAAACACCGCCTCCAGCCGCGCCAGGCCGCTGGCATCGGCGTGGGTTTCCAGGCGGATCAGATCCGCCTCCAGCCGCTCGGCGCGACGGCCATCGAGGGCCAGCTGGGGCCGGCTGTCCACCAACAGGGGAGCCTGGCTCATGGCAGCCCCCCCCGGCCGCGCAGCCAGCGCTCGATCTCCTCCGCCACCAGCGCCCGCACCAACGGCCGCAGCTCCTCCAGCCGCGCCTCCGTGGCGGTTTCGACAGTCGCTCCGGCGTCGCGATCGCCAGCACCGGGGGCCCCTCCACGGGCTTCCACGGTGGTGTTCACCTCATCGATCTGCACGCTCATCGCACTCCTCCTCGGCAGGGGACGCAGCCGCAGCTGCAGGCGCAACCACCCGTGGCCGCGACCGGCCTGGCCTCCCCGGCCGCCGCCCGGCTTCGCCGCCAGGCCTCGGGCTCCCAGCGCGGCCTTGGCTCCAGGGGAGGCCGCTCCGGCCGAGGGGGCAGGGGGAACAGGCGCGGATCGGGCTCGAGCGCCAGCCGAACGCGCAGCTGGGCGTGACCGCGGATCGGTGGCGCCGCCGGGGCTGGCTGGGGGCTCTCGCGTGAGGAGGGCTGTGCCGCTCCGGCGCGGGAGTTGACGCGGGAATCGGGCCCGGCGCCGGGGTCGAGGCCGGCCTGGCGCTGGGCCACCACCCGGGCCGCCAGGCCAGCGGCGGCGCTGCCGGCCGGCGCCGCCTCCCGGCCCCAGGAGCTGCTGGGCCGCCCGGCCTGCGGCGTGGCGCGGGTGGAGGAGGGGGAGAGGCCGGAGCCGATCCCGGGGGTGCTGGCCGTGAGGGACGGCAAAACAGCCCCCGCCGGCAGCGCCGCGGCACCGAAGAGCGCCAGGGCCTCCGTGGCCCCCAGGGGGAGGCCCGCTGCCAGGCGTTGGCCGATCTGGGCCGGGCTGGGCCGGGAGACCTCCGGCACCAGCGCCGCCGCCAGGGCCGCTTCGTTGCGCTGCCCGGGCGTCTGGGGGGGAGGCTGGTCGTTGCTGCCGCTCCCGGTGGCGAGGGCGGCCGCGCCATCGCCCAGGGGTTGGGCCTGCTCAGCCGTGACGTTGTAGCGGAAGTCTTTTTCAGTGAGCGTCAGCGCCACCTTCGAGCGCAGCGGCACCCCCTCGGCACTGAAGTAATCGAACGTCTCCTGGTGCTGACTGACGACGCCATCGAAGAGAAATTCGCCCCAGAGGAAACGCACGCGCCTCGGTGCTGCCTGCTGTCCCGGATCGACGTCCTGCAGCAGATCGGCGATGGCCCGGGTGCGTTTGCGCACATCCCTTTCCCTCACAGGCGTTGTCAGGGAGGTTTCCCCATCGGATGCCCGGGGCCGGGTGCTGTCGAAGATGCACTCGAAGCTGAGGGTGGCCTGGGAGGCGCCCACGTTCTGGGTCTGCTGCCGGCCGCGCCGGGCCGGATCGCGCGCCTGGCCCGTGCTCACCTTCAGGGTGAGGGTTTCGGGGTTGAAGTCGAAGGGAATGGCCCGCGCCTCCTCCGGCACGGTTGCATTGGGGGCGTCCCCGAAGGGAATCAGCCGGGCCTTGGCCAGGGCGGGACCGCTCATGCCAACACCCTCCGCAGCCCTTCGTGCACCAGATGCAGCTCCTCCAGGGGCACCTCACTGCTCTGGCGGGCGTTGAGAGGGGCGCAGCTCACCTTGGTGGCGATGGCGTTCACGAACTGCCAGGTGCCCTCGGGTCCGCCACTGCCAAGGGGATCAGCCCCCGGGGGGAAGCAGCGCACGGTGCCGTTCACGTAGGGCAGTGGGTAGCGGCCGTCGGTGCAGCGCTGCAGCCAGCTCCAGAAGCCCGTGTCGAGCGAGAGGCCGCGCTTGAGCACCAGGGGCTGGGTGGTGGCCTTGCCGATCAGCTGGCGCGGGCCCAGGTTGTAGCCCCCCTCCCGGAAGGTGACGGCCTCCAGGCTGATCTCCAGGCCCTGCACCTCGGCGAAGGCGCCGCGGGCGCTGCGCAGCGGCTCCACGCCCTGGAACACGGAGGGGTCCAGGTCCACCCGGAAGCGGAAGGTGGTCAGCAGGCGTTGGTCGTCCATCAGCGCACCTCCAGGCCCGGGGCGTCCCCGCCGCGCCGAATCAGTTCAAACACCAGGAATTCGGCCGGCAGCGCCGGCGCCACGCCCACCAGCAGCACCACCTGACCAGCGTCCCGCTGCCGGGCGGAAGTGGTGCTGGCATCACACCGGGCAAAGAAGCTTTCCGCCTCCGTGGCACCCGCCAGGCCGCCGGCATCGAACAGCTGCCGCAGCCGGCGCCGGGCGATGCCGGCCATCGCCTCCCAGAGCGCGGGACCGTTGGGCTCAAACGCGGCCCAGGCCAGATCTGCGGCGATCTGCAGCTTCAGCCCGTCGATCAGCCGCCGCACCGAGAGGTGGGTCCAGTCGCGATCAGCGCTGGTGGTGCGGGAGCCCAGCAGGGTGAAACCGGCAGGAGTGGGGCGGAAGGCATTGATGCGCTCCTCGTGCAGGGCGCCTGCCAGGTCCTCGCCGATGCTCTCGCTGGCAGCGAAGATCGCCCGCGCCACCCGGTTGGCCGGAGCGCGCCAGACGCCCAGCTCCTGTTCACAGGCGGCGATCAGGCCCGCCGCCACCGCGGCTGGCGGCACGGTCACAGCGATGCCAGTGGCGTCGCTGCGCAGCCAGGGGCTGTAGACCGCCGCGCGATCGCTGCGCAGGCCGGCCAGCCAGCGGCTCCGCTCAGCAGCGCGCAGCGGTTCGATCCGGCCCGCCACCTGGCGCAGCGGCAGATCCAACAGGGCGATGCCCTGCTGACGCCGTTCACAGGCACGAACCAGTTGCTGCTGGGCCGCGAGCAGATCGTCAACGTCGTAACCCAAGCCAGGCCATCGGCGCAGCGGCTGGCTGGGATCCGGGGCGGCAGGAGGCTCGCAGGTGAGGGCGAAACAACGGCTCGGGGGGCGCGCGACCGCGGCTGGTCGCAGGTCTTCCAGGCAGGAGGGATGGAGCAGATCGGGCAGCACGATCAGGGCCGCTGGCTCCAGGGGGTGGGCCTGATCCCAGCGATCCAAGGCGCCTTCGTGCTCCAGCGGCCCGGGCCGATCGGCAAACGCCAGCCAGCGATCGTCCTGATCCGTGGCCGGCGCTGGGGCTGTGGCGGCAAAGAAGTGCTCGCGCCGCAGGCGCTCAGCCCCGTCTGGATCGGGTTGCTGGCGCCACTGCCGATCGGCGGCGCTCGCCTCGGGATCCCCGAGGGGAACATCCCAGACCTCGCCCTGCTCCAGCAGGGTGGCTGTGGGCCACAGGGAGCGCTGCAGCAGCCGGGCGCTGGGCCGCACGAACTCCGATCCCCAGGGTTCCCGATCGCCGCCCCACAGCCGATCCACCTCCGCCGCGGGCGACTCGCTGTCGTTGCCGTTGGCGCGGCGGCCCGGGCGGAGGGCCTCGCTCGCCGCTCGCCGCCCCAGCAGCCGCGGCAGAAAGCGGGGGTGCTCGGGGTGCAGGGCCGCCTGAGGCCAGGTTTCCACCAGCCGACCGGCCAACCAGATGTCCAGGGTTAGCTCCAGCCGGCGGACCTCCCGCAGGAGCGACCCCAGCGCAACAGCCACGGGCGCGGGATCGAGCTGAACGATCCGATCCCCGGGCAACGCTTCCGCTCCGGCCGCCACGGGCTCCAGAGCCACCACCCGGGTGAGCAGGGGAGCAGGGGCTGGATCGCCGGGGCGCGAGCCATCACGGGGCTGCGGCAAGCTGAGGGTGTCTCCCACCTCCAGGTCGCCCGGGCCGCACACCAGGCTGGTGGCGTCCGCCGAGAGCCGCAGGGGGGCGGGACGCCGCTGCAGCGTCAGCCGCAGGTGCAGCGCGGAGGCCCAACCCCCCGGGTTGCGGGCCGCCAGCGCGGGCCATGGCTGGCCATCCGGCTGGAGGGGCAGGGACGGCAGCACTTCCAATCCGGGCAGCGCCAGGGGGCGGGTGCGGCTTTCGGCGTGGTGGAGACAGCGCACCACCACGCAACGGCGACCGCCCTGGGCGAAGAACAGCCGCACCGCCTCGGGCAGCAGCAGCCCCGGAGACGCGCCGCCGAAGAGGCGCTCATAGGCGCTCCAATCCACCACATCCACCGCGGTGTGCAGCGGGCCCCGCTCCGCCAGGCCGATGAAGACGGCCCGATCCAGCCGCGCCACAGCCACAGCAGGCCGGGGCGGGGCGGCTTCGTAGATGCCGGGGGCCTGCCCCGGACGCCAGCGCTGGATGGGAAGTGTGATCGCCATCGGCTTGCGTCTACTCGTAGGCGATGTCTTCACAGACCAGCACCAGCTCCTCCATCGCCACATCGGAGGCGCCCTTGGCGGCCAGGGTGGGGCCGGTCCACTTGGAGGGGCGGGCGCGGGTGAGGGTCCAGGTGGCGACCACGCCGGCGCTGTCTTCGCTGCGCAGCTGAATCACCACCGTGGCGCGGGCCAACATGTTGCCGCTGCGCACCTGGCTCACCCACTGCCACAGATCCAGGGAGGCGATCAGGCCGCGTTTGAGGGTGACATCGCCGGCCTTGTACATCAGGGGGATCTTGCGGGGTCGGTTGAAGGGTTCGGTGCCTTCCCGGTAATCGGCGTAGGTGATCTCGGTGTTCAGCCCCGAGCAATCGGAGAAGCCGCCGCGAAATTCACCGCCGCTTTCCGGCGAGATCGTGACGAGGAAATTAAAGGGACCGTAGGGATCGTCGCGGAGGACAGCCATGGAGAAAGGGGGAGGAGAGAAGCTGCAGGAAGGCCTGGAAGCAGGCCATTCATTGGGCGGTCAGGATGTCGGCACGCTGTTCGCAGCGGACCGACCTTCAGATGATCGAGGCATCCGCAGTCCACTGGCCGATGCGGAAGATCACGAATTCCGCCGGCTTGGTGGGGGCGACGCCGATCAGGCAGATCAGGCGCCCGTTGTCGAGATCCCCCTGGCTCATCGTGCTGCGATCACAGCGCACGAAGTAGGCATCCTCCGGCTTGCTGCCGAGCAGGGCGCCGGTGCGCCAGACGTCGTAGAGGAAGCTTTCAATCGTGAGCCGAATCTTCAGCCACAGCTCCTCGTTGTTGGGTTCAAAGACCGCCCATTGGGTGCTGCGGTCGATCGAATGCTCCAGGAAGATGAAAAGTCGGCGCACATTCACGTAGATCCACTCCGGATCGGAGGAGATGGTTCGCGCTCCCCAGACGCGATAGCCACGCCCTTCAAAGAAGCGCAGACAGTTGATGCCTTCCGGGTTGAGCACATCCTGCTCACCCTTGCCCACATTGCGGTTGAAACCGAGCACACCGCGCACGGTTTCATTGGCCGGTGCCTTGTGTACTCCCCGTTCAATATCGCTGCGGGCGTAGATGCCGGCCATGGCCCCCTCCGGTGACAACGCCAGGGGCGGGCCGTTCCGCTCCACCGGCGGCAGCAACAGCCAGGGGTAGTAGAGCGCCGCATACTTGGAATCGATCTGGCTCCGCACCGCCCGAATCCCGGCCTGGTTGACATCACGAGGGCCCGCCAGGATGGCGAAGCGATAGCGTAGGTTTTCACAGTGGCTGACCAGAGCATTTCTGACGGCCTGGAGTTCCTGCAGATCACTGAGAGCGGCGCTGCCAGGGGCGGCCACGATGGCGATGTCGTCGATCTCCGCCAGGGCCTTCAGGCCTGTGGCGTCCGTCCCTTCACCGCCGCCGCTGAACTCCGCGCTGGCCACCGTCTGACCATCGGACCCTCCACTGAGCAGCAGGGGAGGACAGGGGCTCGCGGCCGCTGCTCCCGTCGCCGTGGTAAGTGCAACTAGTAAATTGCGAGCAAAAAGAGCCTTGTCTGCCTCCGATGCTGCGGATCCTGTGGGGAAGGGCGGCACCAATTTGGTCGCAGCCCCCGCGCCGCGGGCAAGATAAATCCGCTGGCTGGTGTCAGCGGGGGGCTGCACTCCAGGGCGATCCCCATGGCGCAGCACCTGACCAATGAAATCGTCCGCATCAGGATGAACGGATAGACGTTGAAACAGCTCGCTGCGTTCCCCCGTGCTGCCATCCGGATTGGGACGCACCTCGATGTCAACCGTGATCTTCTGCAACACATTGGCGCTCCCCAGAGCCAGAGGCGCTCCGCCACTGGCGCGGGTGAGCACGGGCTCGCCGCTGCTCCCGAAGGACACGGTGTAGAGGTTGTCGGGGTCAATGGCGGCGGGATCTGCCGGGCCGTTGGTGACGATTCGATCCTTGGCATTCCCGACAATCACATGTTCGAGCACATCGCCCGGGCGCACCCCATTGAGGCGCTTCGATGGGCTGACGCCCGTCAGCAGGTTGGCGCTGCGAATCGCGCGGGCCACCACCTGCAGATTGCCCGCTCGGCCAGGGAAACGGGCCCGGAAGGCCAGCCGATCGGTGCTGACCCTCTGGACGGCTTCGGTAGCTCCAGTCCCCGGCAGCAGGACAACCTCGGCGACGCCATCGGCATTCAACCCGAGCGGAACAACCGGGAGCCGGCTGTAAATCCGGCTCACATAGACCCGCTTGCCGCCGTTCTCAAAGAACAGCCGCACCGCATAGGCCAGATGATTCAGCGTGAGGCTGGAACCGAGCAGCAGCTCCTCGCTATCGCCAAACAGGCGCTTGAAATCCTCATAGCTGGTCACCAGCTCCGGTAGACCCTGGATCGGTCCGTAGCGGGCCTGGCCCACGAAGCCGCAGGTGGAGGTGGCCACCCCCTCGATCGACTTGGCCCGGAAGCTCGTTTCTTCAACGTAGACACCGGGGGCGAGATATTCAGGCATGGCTCAGATGCGGGGTAAAAGGCTCAGGGGAACGGCGGGGTGCACGACGATGAGGAGCAGGAAAAGCCAAGCCGTCAGCAGCGCAGCAACGATCAGATCAGGAGCAGATCGCAGCGCTGCGGGCGACCGATGTTCAACCGCGCACGCGGCTCCTCCTGGAACGGCCCGTCCGGTCCATCGCGAAAGCGGAACCGAAAGGCAGCGCTGCCCGGCCCGCCCGCCGCGCTGCTCAGCCGGGGTGGGGCATAGCCCGCAGGCGCGCTGCCCGCAGCCAGGGACTGCAGCAGCGCCCGATTGAGCTCCGGGAGGCGCTCGATCCAGGGCCGGCTGTCCCCCCCGGGCGGGGGCGGCAACGGCAGCGCCAGGAGCCCACCCCGTTCCACCACATCCGCAGGCATGGCGAGCGGATTGGCCCGCTCGCCATCCAGATCGAGGGCATAGCCTCCGGAAGCGTCGCTCCAGGTGGTGGCGCTGGCGGGCACGCCGCGAAAGCGCGTCTCGATCTGCACCAGGGCATGGGGGACCGGTTGACCGGCGCTGTCGCGCACCTCTCCCCAGATCAGCGTCGCGGCAGGGCGCAGCGGGGCGCCGGGACGGGGCCGCAGGCTGAGGCGCTGCAGCAGGGGCTTCCAGTCGTCCAGCCCGGGCGGCCGCTCCAGCTGCCGCAACTGGTCCGCCACGTCGCCGCGATCCGGCACGGTCAGGGAGAGCCGGGCCGGTAGAAATCGGCCCAGAGGATCCTCAATCGTGAAGGTGTGCGGGCCGGGCAGCAGCCCCACAAAGCCATAGAGGCCGTTAGCTCCATGCCAACTGGGCTGCCGCGGCGATCCCTGGCAACGCACCAGCAGATCGGCAACGCCTTGGCGCGGCAGCCAGCGCTCCAGGCCTGGGGGCAACGTCTCCTCGTCGACCCGATGGGGAACGGGCTGCAGGGCCACCGATCCCAGCGCGACCTGGCCCCTCCAGCCGCGGGCGCGCGCCCAAGCCAGAGCCTCACCCGCAGGCCAGGGCAGGGGCTGGGAGAGCAGGGGCGTCATCGGTGCGGCTCCGAACCGAACGCCAGGGTCCGACTGAGGACCGGGACATCCTCCCGCGGGCGGGCGGCGATCCGCACCGTGCGCACCAGATAGGGAATCGAGAGCTGATACGGCAGGTCAAAACCATCCCAGAGGCGGATCATGTCCTCCTGGTTCATGGGGGCCAGGGAGATGCGCAAGGCGTCGTCGGGTTCCCAGCTGTGGCTGGGATGGAGCCAGGAACCCTGCACGATGGCCATCTCCTGCAGGATCTCCATGCAGTGCTGCAGCATCCGCTGCTCTCCAGCGGCGGAGCTGCGCCCCCAGACGGTGAGGAGATAGGAAAGCTCCAACCCCAGCCAGCGCGCCCCCGGCCGCGTCGGGGAAACGGCGGGGGTATCGCCAAAGCGCCGGGCCTCATCCACATCGACCCGATAGAGAAAAAGGGAGACGACACCCGTCGGCCTGGCGCTGAAATCGGCACTGCGGAATAACTGCACCTCGTAGCCATCCCGGCTGGGACCCAGCCGCGCCTCCAGTTGGCTCCGCAGCAGCCCCGCCACGCTTTCGCTGGTGCCCGGGATGGAGGCAGCACTCATGGTCCCGTGCCCGTTTCGCGGCTTCCCCTTTGGTAGCCAGCGGGCCTCAAGAGGGGGGGACAACCAGCGACCAAACCTTCACGTTTTCTTCGCAATTGAAGTCCAGGCCAGGGCTGGCCATCGCCTCGCCGCGACCGGCCCGATCAACCCCGATCCGAACAGCCGATCCGAGCCACTCAGTAATCCACCCCTCGCTTCAGATCGACGCCGCGTTCGGCGTAGTGCTTGTGGCACACCATCTCGGAATGCACCGAGGCCAGATCGAAATAGGCGGGACGGCTTTTGCAGCGGCCCGTGATGATCACCTCCGTTTCAGCAGGTTTGCGCAGCAGGGTCTGCACGATCGGTTCAACTGGTAGCAATTCCAAATCGACCGTGGGGTTGAGCTCATCAAGGATCACCGTCTTGTAGAGACCGCTGGAGATGGCGGCTCGAGCGATCTCCCAAGCACGTTCAGCCTCCACATAATCAATTGACTGCTGCTGACCCCGCCAGACGATGGCATCCCGCCCTGAACGCAGGTGATCAACCAGGTGGGGATAGCTCTCGCGTAAGGCTGCGATTGCCGCATCCTCGGTGTAGCCGCTGCCTCCCTTGAGCCATTGCAAGATCAACACCCGATGGCTTTTGTCCTGGCTGATGCCGCGGCCGATCGCCTGCAGCGCCTTGCCCAGGG
>CAYOCW010000080.1:0-9310 GCA_964402615.1 uncultured Cyanobium sp.
CAGTGCCCTCCAACCAGCTGAGCACCTGATCGGTCTGCAGCAGATCGCCGCCGGCTTCGTAGACCCCGGCGCTCCAGCGCAGCCCATCGCCCAGCAACCGATCGCTGTTGGCCAGGTGCCAGAGCAGCAGGGGCTTCCACAGGAACTCGCCCGTTCCTGTGAGCACGCCACCGTTCCACCAGCCCAGCCGCTGGGTCTCGCCCATGGCCGCCATCACCAGGCGGAGCTTGAAGAGCTGGCGGAAGTCCAACGGGCAGCGCAGGGTGCGGCTAGTTCAGCACCAGAATGATGCCTCGCTGGCACCCTTGGGCAAATCCTGGCAAAACCTTGCAGCAGCAGGGATCTGCCGGGAGTGTGCCGCCGACTTGAAACGATGCATTCTGTGCATCATTTCGGGCCATCAACCATTCAGGGCTTCTGCTGCCGTTCCGCCACCTGCGCCTGCGGTTGGTCGCCCCAGACCTGTCGGGGCAATTGAATTCAGGGTTGACCGCATTGCCAGCATCCGGTTTCAGGCGCGTCGCTGACTTGCCGCACAGCCCTCTCCGCCAGCTCCTGCGGTCGGTGCTGCAGGCGCCGGACCAGCGCATCCAGCAGCAGCCGGATCGGCGCCTCCCCGTCATCGCCCGATCGACGGGGACATGTCTGAGGCTCAAAAGGCGGAGCTGGCACTTCAGGCACGGCGGGATCTCTGCTTTGTCCTGCAGCCAGTGTTGCAATCAGGGCTGTCTGATGCCTCCGGCTTCCTGCGAACGACGGGCTCTTCCCGTGGCCTCCCGGTTCCGTGTCCTCCCTGCCCCGCAGGCAGACTCAGTCGGTTCTGATCCACCCCTTTGCTGCTCAACGGCTTCGACGTCGACACCGCCAACGGCATCCGCAACCTGGAACTGCGGATCGGGGATCTGCCGGCCCTGGGCCTCGACGCCTGCGGGGAGCGCCTGACGCTGGCGCCGGAGCGTCTCGAGCTGGAGGTGAGACAAGACCCAGCAATGGTGGAACTGGTCAGTAGGGCCTCCCATCGGCTTGTGACCTCCTCCAACCCAGCTCCCACCGAGCCAGACGGCGACAGCGCCGAGCCGCCGCTTCCGCCAGACTTGCCTTCAACACCGCGCCCCTGGCCAGGGCTCGACCGCCTTGGCGTCACCCAGGCCATCGGGGGGCTGGCCCTCGGACTGATCGCGCTGTTCACCTCCTATGACCACATCACCGTCGCCGGCACCAGCATCCAACTCCAGCAACAATGGGGCATCGTTTGCATCGCTGCCTCGGTGGCGACAGTGGTTGTCGATGCTCAACTGGCATCGCGATCCCGACTACGAGAGTCGCATGAGCGCAAAGTTGATCGAGATCGAACAGATCAAGAGCGACGCCGAGCGGATCAGGAAAGAAACCGAGCAGCTGAGGCGCGAGAACAAACGGCTGTCCGAGCTCAACTCCAGGCTCGATGCCTTGTTGCGCAGTCCCGATTCCTCCTTCTCGACACCCCCCGAAACCGACGGCAGCTGAGTGAGGCAGTCGCGCTGCTGATGGAGCAGCTTCAGCCCGGTTGATTCCTGCTGGAGGGCTTCAGGACGTTCCGCGAGCGCATCCCTGGATCGACCTAAAGTCAGCATTGCTTGCAAGAGGTCACGCCGTCATGGTGCTTGCCAAGCGAACCAGCAAGAACCAGCTCACACTGCCCAATGCCGTCGTCGAGCAGGTCGGCGCAGCCGATTACCAGCTGGTCGCGGCGCTGTCAGCGCTGGTTGAGCCATACCCGCCTCGATGGATCCGGAATCGCTATCGGAAGTGGCTCCATTTTCAGTGTCGCCTGACCATCGACTTGAAAGCAGTCGTAGGGGTGATCCTGGGCGTCGATCCCGCTGCGGAAGCTGGAATCCTGCATGCCCAGCCAGTCCAGCCAGCAGAACCAGCGGCTCCCCTGGTTCTCGAAGGTTGAGCTGCCACCGCCGCTGGATCGCAGCGTGCCAGCGCTTGGCTCATCAGCGTCTCAGGCGAGCAGTGTCGGTCCGTCAGCTGCCCAGGCTTGGTATCGAGCTTGTTCTTGGGTTTTCCAGAGCTTTGCCAAGGCGATCGTACGTTCCAAATCAACAGAAAGTAAAGTCCAGGATCCCTGACAGAGTCAAAGAAAATCTAACAGGTCAAGCTTTGATCCGTAAAGTAAGTATACTGAAGGCTTGTTGGCTTTCAAAGCGATGGGCCGTCTTGACGACAAGCTGTCCGCCGACTCCCACAACGGAATTAATTTGAATGAATGTACAGCACGAGACTTTATGAAATTCCCTGGAATGTACCCCAAGCTGGCAAAAAAGATTGCTGCCGGTAAGCCTTACCAAAGCACCTCAGATCTTTACGACCTAAACCTGGAAGAAGCAGAGAGACAATTAGTAGCAAAAAACATCACATCATTTTATGTGCCAAATAATAACACTAACGAGAGTGAATTCCTTGGTTAGTTTTCCTTTGTATCCTGCGTTTCGCTTAAGCGCTAATACCTTGACTTAGTTAAGGCAATTCTGGCTCCCTCCTCCGAGTCGGCTCACGATCCCACCGGCTCGGAGGTACCAAAGCCTCTCCGGCGCTATCAAAGAACCGCCAGCCAACGGGATCCATCTCCAGATACACGCTTTCCCCAAACCACACATCCTGATCCGGGACGAAGCGCATATTCACCAGGGCGGCGTGAGTTTCTGGCGCTGCTGCAGGGCAGGGCCCCGCTGGTGCTGATCCTGCTCCCACCTGAACAGTCCCTGGACTGTGGCGACTGCAAAGCCTCCGCGAAACGCTCATGGAGGCCATTGTTGCGCAGGTCGAAGGCAACAAATACACGGTCAGCAACCTCGACAGTGGTCTTGACCGCTACTTCCTGATTTCAGCAACAGCACAGGGAAGAAAGTCAGATTTAAGCATTGATACGCCAGAGATCTAGCCTAGCCGAGCTTCTGTCAACCTCCGGGGCTCTCGGCGGCCCCCAACAGGGCGGAAGCACTCGTCCAGTAGCCGACGGCCCAGTGGATCGTTCAGCAGCCCGGCCTTGGCCAGCTGTTGGGATTCGGTATCGCCGCAGGGGAACAGCGGCGGATCGCCCAGAACGAGCCCCAGGGCGCCGCGCCCCAAGGTCAGCAGCCGTTCCTGCAGCGCTAGGGCCACCAGTGCCCCCAGCGAATGACCGATCACCACGAGCGCGTCCCGCCGTGCCGCCAGGCCGCAGGCCTCGATCAGGTCGGCCGCCAGGCCGTCGGGATCCAAGCGCGCCGGCAGGGCGTCAGAGGTGCGACTGCCGTGACCGGCCAGGTCGGGCACCAGATAGGCCCGCTGAGCTGGCAGGGCGGGGAGCAGCGCCAGCATCGAACGCCGATCCAGCAAGGCCCCGTGGAGCAAGATGACGGTGGCGGGGTGTTGGTTGCCGCTGGCTTGAGCTAGGGTTTCCCAGTCAGGTGGCCGCATGGTGCAGGACTCTCCACGCTCCAGTGTCCTGGATTGCTGGACTGTGCTGGGGATCTCTTGTGTAAAGGTTTGCAGCTGGATGGTGGGCCTGGGATCGACGGATCTCGGCCAATCTGATCTGGCACCGATTCATCTGTGCCGCGTCATCGTGTGCGGTGTCGCGTCTTGCCCAGCCGCCGCGCCCAAGGAAACCCTGACGCCACTGCCATCGGCCCCTCTCGATCCGCCCTTGTCCTGAGTGATGAAACTCCACCTCGGCTGTGGCCGCCGCCAGATTCCCGGTATGGTTCATGTGGACCTCCAAGACTATCCGCATGTCGATCACCGTTGCCCGGTGCAGCGGCTCAGTTTCGCGGCGGACGACTCCTGCGAGTTGGTATATGCCAGCCATGTGCTGGAGCACTTTGGCCGCTATGAATATAAGAATGTTCTTCAGGAGTGGTACCGGGTATTGTGTCCGGGTGGAGTGTTGCGGCTGGCGGTGCCCGATTTTGCCCGCTGCGCCGAGCTCTACCACGAAGCCGGTTTAGCCGATGGCCTCTCGGGCCTGCTGGGTTTGGTCTGTGGCGGCCAGCGCAATGATTACGATTTTCATAAGATGATCTTCGATGAGCCTTTTCTGCAGCAGGCACTTGAGGAGGTGGGGTTTCAGCAGGTGCGTCGTTGGGATTGGCAGGCTACGGAGCACAGCCAGGTGGACGACTACTCCCAGTCCTATCTACCCCATCTGGATAAGCAGAACGGCCGCTTGATGAGCCTGAACCTGGAGGCGATCAAGTGAGCGCCGCAGCCAAGGGCGGCTTCATTCATCCCTCGGTTAGCATCGGCGGGGAGGGACTGATCCAGATTCCCGCTAGCACCATCATTGAAGCCGGCAGCGTGATCGCTGTTCAGGCGGGCGCATCGTTGTTGCTTGGCGAGCGCAACACAATTTATCCCAATTGCACCTTTCGCCTCGGCCAGGGAACGTTGCGCACCGGCTTGGATGTCTCCTTCGGTCCGGGAGTGGTGATCTATGAACCCAGAGCTGACATCAGCATTGGCGACCACTGCTTGATCGCTGCTGGCGTGATGATGTGCGGTGCAGGCCATCAGTTTACGGCGCTGGATCTGCCGATTCGTCAACAACCGATGTGGGCCGCGCCAATTGCCATTGAAGATGATGTTTGGCTCGGCATGGGTGCGATCTTGCTGCCGGGAGTGCAGATCGGTCGCGGGGCTGTGATCGGCGCTGGTTCTGTTGTGACCAAGTCGATCCCTGCCGCCGTGGTGGCCTACGGATCCCCCTGCAAGCCTCGCCGCTACCGTGATGGGTCGCCCTTGTCCGGGGCTTGCCCAACGGGCGATACCCCCTAAGAACCTTGCCATCATGGAATCGCCCAGCAACTCGAATCAACACCACCACGCAACAGTGGAGGCCGACTACCTGATCCCCGATTATTTGGTGCAAGACCTGCGTCGCACGCTGTTGAAGGTAGCGGCCAACGAGGGCTGGTATCAGCAGACCTGGCTGGGGGTGCCGGTGTGGCAACTGCCGGAGGATCTGCAGCTGCTACAGCGGGTGGTGAGCGACCTGCGGCCGGGGTTGATCGTGGAGACCGGCACCAAGTTCGGCGGCAGTGCGCTCTTTTTCAGCTCCATGCTGCAGCTGCTGGAGCTGCCGGCCAGCCGGGTGCTGAGCATCGACATCCACGAAACCGAAGAAGCCCGCAGGCTGCTGCCCAGCCATCCGCTCAGCCGCGACCGGGTGACCCGCTTGGTGGGCAGCAGCCTGGCGCCGGAGGTGCTCAGCGCTGTGGACGCGGCGGTGCGGCAGTTGGCCGGGGCAGCGCCGGTGCTGGTGTTCCTCGACGACTGGCACGGCGGCGAGCACGTGCTGGCGGAATTGCGGGCCTACAGCCCCTGGGTGGGAAGTGATGGGCTGCTGATTGTGGCGGACACCAGTTTCGCCGACCTGGCCGGCACGCCGGTGGCGCCGTATCGCGCCCTGCTCCAGTCCAACCCCCGCGCCGCGATCGAGGCGTTCCTGGCCGAGGGCGCCCCGTTCCGCCGCAGCGACCGCTTTCCCGTGAAGGGCTTGTCGAACTTCGCCGACGGATTGTTGGAGCGCCCCAGCTGAGGTGGTGGCCAAGCACTGATCACCGACGGGGCTGACGGCCCCGCCCTGGTGGTCGAGCACCCTCCGGAGCGCCAGCCTGGAGGTCGAGCGTCGGCGCCAGCTCTCTCCAGCCCAGCCGCGCCAGCCCCGGGAAGCCCTCTCCCAGACCCTCCACGTTCTCGCCTGCCCGTCCAGCTGATGCCGTCCCGTTCCCGCCGCAGCCCCAAGGCCGCCGCCAACCCGCCAGCCCCTGCCGGTGAGGCGAGCGGGCTCGATACAGCGGTGCTGCAACAAGCGATCGATCGCCACCTGGCGGGCCATCCGGCCGAGGCGGAGCCGGTGTATGAGCGCTTCGTGGCGGCGGGCTTGGGCTACACAGCGGCCTACACCAACCTGGCGGCGATCGAGTTGGCCCGCGGCCGCGCTGATCGCGCCATCGCCCTGTGGCAGAGCGCCCTGCGCATCGATGAAAACCTGCCGGATTGCTGGTACGACTTGGGCAACGAATGGCGCCGCCGCGGCGACACCAACGCCGCCCGACGCCACCTGGAGCGCGCCGTCGAGCTGCGGCCTGGCTTCGCTGAAGCCCGCTGCAACCTGAGCTCGCTCTTGATCGCCCTGGCGGACGCGGACGCCGCCCTGGCCCAGGCCGAGGCGGCGCTGAAGCTGCGGCCCGACTTTCTCGAAGCCGCGGTGAACCGCACCACCGCTTTGCGGCTGTTGGGCCGCCTGGAGGAGGCCGAGGCCAGCGCCCGTCGGGCTGTGGAGCTAGCCCCAAGCAGCGCCCTGGCGCTGGGCGCTCTGGGGTCGGTGCTGCGCGATCGTGACTGCCTGGTCGAGGCCGAGCAGGTGCTGCGCCGGGCCCTGGTGGGCGAGCCCCTCTCCCCAGAGCTCAGCATCAATCTGGCGATGGTGCTGCAGAAGCAGGGCCGCCTCGACGACGGCGTGGCGGTGCTGGCGGCGGCCAGCGCCCAGCATCGTGATCGGGGCGACCTGTTCTCCCAGCTGGGGCAGCTGCAGTTCATAGCGGGGCGCTACCTGGAGGCGATGCAGGCCTACCGGCGCCAGGCGGCGCTGCAGCCCCGCCTGGCGGAGGTGCATTACAACCTGGCGGTGGTGCTCAAGGAGATGGGGCAGCTGGAGGCCTCAGCGGCGGCCTACCAGCAGGCGCTGCACTGCCAGCCCGATCATGAGAACGCCCTGCACGGGCTCAGCTACACACTCAACTTCGGCCAGCTGGAGTCGATGCCGCGGCTGGCGGCGCGGCTGCGGGCCTGGACCCGCCGCCACTACCCGGCGGAGGATCTCACGCCCTTCCTGGGGCGGCGCCTGCCGTTGGCGGGGGGAAAGTTGCGCATCGGCTTTCTCTCGGCCGAGATCGGCCGCCATGCCGTGGCTTGGTTTTTGGGCAGCGTGCTGGAGCACCTCGACCGCGACAGCTTCGAGGTTTTTCTCTACGAAAGCGCCGACCGCCAGGGGGATGGCGAGGAGCGTGAAGCCCTGACCCGGCTGGCCACGGCCACGGTGCAGCTGCACGGAATGGACGATGCGGCGGCGCGGCAGCGCATCCTGGCCGACCAGATCGACGTGCTGGTCGACACCACCGCCTGCATGCGCGGCTCGCGGCTGCGCCTGCTAGCGCGCCGCTGTGCGCCGGTGCAATGCCATTACATCGGCTTTCACGGCACCACGGGGGTGCCGGCGGTGGATTGGACCATCGGCGATCCCGTCTACACCCCGCCGGCGTTCGATCACCATCTGCTCGAGCGGGTGTGGCGGTTGCCGCGCTGCTTCGTGGCCTACCGACTGCCGCCCGATCTGCCCGCCGCCGCGGCGCCGCCGGCTGAGGCCCCGCTCACGCTCGGCTGCTTCAACAACCTGATCAAGGTGCGCGACGACTGCCTCGACCTCTGGGCGGAGGTGCTGCGCGGCCTGCCGGAGGCGCGGCTGCTGCTCAAGGACGTGCGCTGCCGCGACCTCTCGGTGCAGGAACGGATCCTGGGCGGACTGGCGCTGCGCGGCATCGGCGCCGAGCGGGTGGAGCTGGTGCCGCGGGTGCATGACTGGAACGCCCACATGGCCCTCTACAACCGCATCGATCTAGCCCTCGACACGGTGCCGCTGAACAGCGGCACCACGGCCTTCGATGCCCTGGTGATGGGGGTGCCGCTCGTGTGCCTGCGCGGCGACTGGATGGGCGGTTGCCTGACGGCAACGATGCTCGACGCCCTGGGGCGAGGCGAGTGGATCACCTTTGATCGACGCGAGCATTGCGAGCGCATCTGGCAACTGGCCCGCGATCGGCAGGCTCTGCGGGCCCTGCGCCAGGAGCTGCGCCGCCAAGTGCATGCCAGTTCCTTATGCGATGGCGCCGATCTCTGCCGCGCTTTGGAACAAGCTTGGCGCGGCATGATTAGCGAGCGGCAGCAGCATTTGGAACGATTGCAAGAGCCTACACCGTTGTGTCAGCCAATGCAAACGCTGCCGATGTAAAGGGCTTAACAGCGGGCTCCCTGGAGGGCTGGGCACGCCCGGCCGCGCCAGCCCTCCAGGGAGCAGACACGCCTGGAATGCCGGGCCAGAGAAGGCATTTGCCAGCCCGGACGCAAGAAGAACCGACCTACATTCGACCTACATCGGTGCAGGCGTGGTGCTGTTGCGGTGGACAAGGAACTGTGAAGAGTTTCCCGCCAGCTTGACCAACTTGCCCCCCCCCGATTAGGGATAGGTCAAGGACCCGGCTCCCTCTCCCCACCCCCGCACCCCTTTATGGCTGATACCATCACTGCGATCGGCTCACTCGACACGACAGTCACCCTGGGTGACAGCGGTCTGGTGCAGTACGGCAACGGCACCACGCCGATCAACGCCAACGCCACCGCCAGCGCCACCTCGGTGAACGGCACCGCCGAGGCCACCTCCACCATTGACAATGCCGCTGGCTTCCTGAGCACCAACGCGACCTCCAGCAGCGTCACGGTGGGGGATGAGGGCACGATCAGCGCGGTCGTCACCGGCATCACCACCGCGACCGCCACCAACGTGGGCGACATCGCCACGCCGGCGGACACCGCCAACGCCAGCGCTTTTCTGACGGGCAGCCTCGGTGGCTTCATCGACACAGGCAACGCCACCGACGTCAATCTCACGGTGGGAGGCACTGGCACCCTCAGCGCCCAGGTTGGGCTGGCTTCGGTTGCCACAGCCACCTCCACGGCTGGTGCGAGCACCGCCACCTCTGGCAACGCCAGCACGGATGCCTTTGGCTTCAGTGGCATCGGCGTGTCGGTGGGCGACAGCGGCAGCCTCACCGCCGCGGTTGATCTCGACACCACCGCCACCAGCAATAACACCGGCTCCACGGCCAACGCGGCCGCTAGCACCGCCACAGCCCAGTTCGGCGACGCCATCGCCATCAACGACCTCGGCAACGGCACCGGCGACTTCGTCTTCGGCAACGACGCCACGATCACGGCCAACGCCGGCACCACCGCCAATCGCATCACCACCACCGCCACCGCCACGGGCGTGACCGGTGACGCCACCGCGAATGGCAGCCAGGGCATCGTCGCCGGCATCTACGACGCCAATTCCAACAGCGGCACCATCGACAACGCCCTCCAGATCGGCGACGGTGGCAGCGTCACCGCCCGGTCATACTCCACGGTCAACAGCAGCGCCACCACCAGCAATGGCGACGCCAGCGCCATCGGCAGCACCACCAATGCCGCCGGTATTGAGGCCGACACCCTCACGGTGGGCGGC
>CAYOCW010000081.1:0-9288 GCA_964402615.1 uncultured Cyanobium sp.
AAAGGGCGCGGCGGCTCCATGCACTTGTTTTCCAAAGAACATCACCTTTTGGGTGGCTACGCCTTCATCGGTGAGGGCATCCCGGTGGCCTTGGGCTCAGCCTTCACGAGCCGCTACCGCCGCGAAGTGCTGGGAGAAGCCAACCACGACGCCGTCACGGCAGCCTTCTTCGGAGATGGCACCTGCAATGTGGGTCAGTTCTTCGAGTGCCTGAACATGGCAGCGCTCTGGAAGCTGCCGATCCTGTTCGTGGTGGAAAACAACCGCTGGGCCATCGGCATGGACCACAACCGCGCCACCAGCGACCCGGAGATCTGGCGCAAAGCCGCCGCCTTCGGCATGGCCGGCGAAGAGGTGGACGGCATGGATGTGCTGGCCGTCAGGGCCGCAGCGCAGCGGGCCCTCCAGCGGGCGCGAGCCGGAGAGGGTCCGACGCTCCTGGAGTGCCTCACCTATCGCTTCCGGGGTCACTCCCTGGCCGATCCGGATGAGCTGAGGGCTCAGGCGGAGAAGGAGTTCTGGGCCCAACGGGACCCGATCAAGCAACTGACCGCCCGCCTGACCTCCCTAGGCTTGGCGACCGAAGCCGAACTCCGGGACATCGAGAAGGAGATCGACGCCGAGGTTGCCGACTGTGTCTCCTATGCCTTGGAGGCACCGGAGCCGGATGGGGCTGAACTCACCCGCTATATCTGGGCCGAGGACTGAAGCAAGCCCAAGCCACGTGACCAAGGTGGCTGGTTCGGGCTTCGTCTCATCGCCTGGTGAGATTGCGCAGCTTTCGCAGTGCTTTGAGCTCCACTTGCCGCACCCGTTCCCGCGACACTTCCAGATGGCGGCCGATCTCGGCGAGGGTCAGCCGCTCCTGGCCATTGAGCCCGAAGCGTAGCGACAACACCTCACGCTCTTGGGCGGTGAGATGGCTGAGCCAGCGTCCAAGCTGCTCATGATGCATGCCTCGTTCAACCTGCTCCAGGGGTTCTTCAGTGCTGGAATCGGCAATCAAATCGCCGAGATAGCTGCGACCTTCGTCGGCGTTGATCGGCGCATCCAGGCTGGAGGTGGTGAGGGACTGACGCAGGAGTGAATCCAATTCGTCCAGGGGCATGTCCAGGGCTTCAGCGATCTCGCGACGGCTGGGCATGGCGCCAAGCTTGTGGGCCAAATCCAGGCTGACCCGCCGAATCGCCATCAGACGCTCGCTGAGATGGACAGGCAGTCGAATCGTGCGGGATTGACAGGCAATCGCCCGCGTCATGCTCTGGCGAATCCACCAGAAGGCATAGGTGGAGAACTTGTAACCACGGGTTGGGTCAAACTTCTCAACAGCACGTTCAAGCCCGAGTGAGCCTTCCTGGATCAAGTCCAGCAATTCCATTCCCTTGCCTTGGTACTTTTTGGCAACGCTAACCACTAAGCGCAGGTTGGCCTTCATCATCCGGACCTTGGCCCGGCGACCAATCCGGATGGTTTTGCGTTCCTGTTGGCTGTAATCATCGCGCTCAGCTTCGACCAGGGCCATCATCGACTGGACTTGGTTCCCAAGCTCGATTTCTTCAGCGGGCGTCAGCAAAGGTTCGCGCCCGATCGATGCCAGATACCAGGTCATCGAATCGGTAGAGCGGCGGCTGCTGTTTGCGCCCGCCCGGACTGAGGAGCCAGACATAGGATAAGCCGAACGGTTCTTAAATATCTCTTCCCCGGGGCCGATTCCGGCCGGGCTTCAGCAACCCTTTAGGTTTCCCCTTGCAAATCAACACATTGCTTTGCTCCGTACCGCGATCATCGGGCTGGAGACAGCCACCGCAACCAAACCTCAACCAAGATTTTGTCGGGATTCTTCAGTTGCTGTCGCGTTGAATCGGCCGTGACTGGCAGCGTTGATCCGCCGCAGCGAGCGTGCTGTTTTCCACACCGTCCCGGTGGTGGTCAAACCCCAGCTCTGCGGCCACCGCCATCGGTGTCGCCCCCCCCGCGCCCCAGCGTCGCACCGCGGCGATTCCGGCCAGGGCGTGATCCAAGGCGGCCACAGCGAGATGAACCGCGTCCGGGGACGTTAGCGCTGAGCCCACCAGCGCCCCTCGGCCGGCGGCGTACCCGGCGAGCACATCCCCCAAGCCCGCACGGGCCGCCGCCGGACTGGACGCCAGCAGTTGCCAGCTGCGGCCATCCGGGGCGGCCACCACGCTGCGGGCTCCCTTCAGCACGATCGCCGCGCCGCTGCGCTCGGCCGCTTCCCGGGCAGCCTGCAGCGCTGGCCGATCCGCTAACGGGGGAAACAGCCGGGCGAATTCGCTCGCATGGGGCGTCAGCCAGGTGGGTCCGCGGCGTTGCTGCAACCAAACCTGCGCCGGCACCCCCGCCGCTCCCGCCGCCAACCGATTGAGGCCATCCGCATCCAGCAGCAGCAGGCCCGCGAAGCCCGCCAACTGCTGCCAGCGCGCCTGCTCGGCTGACCCCCTGGGATCCGCACCGATCCCAGGACCGACCAGCAGCGCATCGAGGCGCTCCAGCCAGCCCTCTCCCAGCTGCGCCAACGACGTCCAGCCATCGTCACCGGCTTCGCGCCCCGGCTCGACCACCACCTGGGGCAGCACTTGCCACAAGCTCGCGGCCACGCTTGCGGGCAGCGCCGCCCGCAAACTGCCACAGCCGCTGGCGCTGGCACCCAGCAGGGCCAACTGGGCGGCACCGCGGTAGCGCGGGCTGCCAGCCACCACCAGCAGGCGACCCCGACCATATTTGGCGGCGGCTGGATCCGGCAGCGGCCGCGGCGCCTTGGCCTGGTCATCGGGACCGAGACCGAGGGGGGTGCGGCGGTCCAAATCGCGCAATAGAGACGGCGCCATGCCCAGGTCGATGCGCTCCAGCTGGCCCACCCAACGCAACGCCCTGTCCTGGACCAGTCCCTGCTTGATCAATCCCAGGCACCAGGTGCGTCGTGCGCTGGCGGCCACCGCCCCCAACGGCACGCCTCGATCGGCGCAGAGGCCGGTCGGTGCATCGATCGCTTCCAGGGCCCCCGGCCGCTGCCGCTGCCGTTCGGCGAGCAGCACTTCGATCGCCTCCCCGGGAGGACGGTTCTGACCGATGCCGAACAGGGCGTCGATCCAGAGGCAGGCGTCCGCGGGCTCGGGCGCGCACTCCAACGCGGCAATGCCGAGCCAGCGGGCATGGCGGCGATGGGTTTCGGTGAGCGGTTTGAGCCGCTCAAACGGACACCAGATCCGCACGGGCACCCCAGCGAGAAACAGCTCTCGCGCCACGACCAGTCCATCACCACCGTTGTGGCCGGGCCCGACCAGCACCAGAACGCCAGCGAAGCAACCCGACGCCCCTGCCGGGTCAGACAGCTCTCGCAGCAGGCGGCGACTCACCGCCAGAGCCGCTTTCTCCATCAGCGCGGCGACCGGCAGCCCGCTGGCGAAGAGCTTGTCCTCGAGCCCAGCCATCTCCGCCGCCGTCACCAACAGATGCTCGGCATCGCGCCGGGGCCAATCGCAGGCGCTCAAGGTTGTTTCCAGAGGGCACGGATGTACTTTATTGCGGCGAGCTTTGCTGTGATCAAGTCCGACAGATCTCGTGATGATTGCTGATCGGGAACTGGATGCGCAGCCGCAGCGATGCCGATCAACCGCGACCGACCAGAAGCTGGGGACACCGGCGGCGTGGCAACACCTAAATTCAGGTCAAGATGATGGCCGTGGCTTTGATCAACACCATCTGGGAGACCCCGCCAACCGCAGCGGCGGTGACAGAGCAGCTGCGGGTCTGGCCCGGAGAGCACAGGGTCGTGGTCGGCCTCTCCGGCGGCGTCGACAGTTCTCTGACCGCCGCTTTGCTGGTGGCGGCCGGCTGGCGGGTGGAGGGTTTGACCCTGTGGCTGATGAGCGGCAAGGGGGCTTGCTGCGCCGAGGGTCTGGTGGATGCGGCCGGCATCTGCGAGCACCTCGGCATCCCCCATCATCTGCTGGATCATCGCGAACGGTTTCGCGAACAGATCATCGACCTGTTGGTGGAGGGCTATGCCCGGGGCAGCACACCCCTGCCCTGCTCCCGTTGCAACCGCACGGTGAAGTTCGGGCCGATGCTCGACTGGGCCCTCGCGGAGCGCGGCATCGAACGCCTCGCCACCGGTCACTATGCCCGCGTTCGACCGGTCGGGGTCTCCGATCCGCGACCGCTGCCCGGCGACGGGCGGACGCGGACCCAACTGCTGCGCGGCCTGGATGCCAGCAAGGATCAGAGCTACTTCCTCTACGACCTCTCCCAAGCGGTGCTGAGCCGGCTCGTCTTTCCCCTCGGCGAGCTCACCAAGGCTGAAACGCGGGCCGAGGCCGCCCGCCTCGGGCTGCGCACCGCCGCCAAGCCGGAGAGCCAGGACCTTTGCCTGGCGGATCATCACGGGTCGATGCGCGCCTTTCTGGATGCCTACCTGCCGCCCCGGCAAGGGGAGATCGTGCTGACGGATGGCACCGTGGTGGGCAGCCACGATGGCATCGAGCACTTCACCATCGGCCAGCGCAAAGGATTGGGGGTGGCCTGGCGTGAGCCCCTGCACGTCGTGCGCCTGGATGGAGCCTTGAACCGCGTCGTCGTGGCCAGCCGCGCCGACGCAGCCCGCAGCAGCTGCCTGGTGGGGGCGGTGAACTGGGTGTCGATCGCCCCTCCCGGCGCCTGCCTGGACCTGACCGTGCAGGTGCGCTACCGCAGCGAGCCGGTGGCCGCCCGGCTGACACCGCTGCAGCCAACAGCCGCGGATCGCGAGGCGGAGCGTCCTTACCGCTGTCGGCTGGAGTTCCAGGACCCCCAGTTCTCGATCACGCCTGGCCAGGCGGCTGTCTTTTACAGCGACGAGGTGCTGCTGGGGGGAGGCCTGATCCAGCCGGAACCCTGACGGGCAAGGCCAGCCGCCGGCTGGCGGCGCTCCGCTGAGGCGAGCCAGCCCTGAGAATCACCAGTAGGGATCCGCCGCCAACGCGACCGTCAGCACACCCTCGCGACTGGGGGGCACGGTGGCGATGCAGGCCCGCACCACCTGGCCATTGACTTCGATCTCACAGGCACCGCAGCTGCCCCCCAGGCAACCGGTGGGGATCACCATGCCGGCCTCGCGAGCCGCCAAGAGCCAATCGCGGCCCGGGATCTCGCGGCTGCTGCGGCCATCGGGCCAATGGACGGTTACGGCAGCCATGGCGCCTGGTGTTGAAGCCGAAAACTGGCTTGAGTGTCCCATCTCTCTGCGCTGGTTGGGCGGCAACGCGGCCGTGGGCGTTCGCCCTTCAGTCCGGGCTCGCTCGTTTGTCCGGCGCCCATGCCGTTGGCCGGTCGCCGCGGCGATCGATGGCTCAAGCCAGCAGCGGCCCGAGATCCACATGCTGTTCGAAGGCCGTCGCCAGCCGCTCCAACAGGGCCTCGCGCTGGCGCCGGTGGTGGGGCTGGTCTTCGGACAAGGGCGCCAGTCCACGGCGCTGCCGCAGCAGGTTGAGCCAACGGCGACGCCAGGGACCGTTGTCGAAGACCCCGTGCAGATAGGTTCCCGCCACCAGCCCCCCGCGAGCGCCGCAGGGCTGCCACCAACCCAGCTCGGCCTCGCCGGTCAGGGGCGACGCCTGCGCCTCACTGCGGCCATGGTGCAGCTCAAAACCCTCCAGCTGCAGCGGTGGCCCCGGCGGCCACAGCGCGGTTGCACGGCGTTGGGCCGTGGTTTTGGTGGCGCCAAAGCGGGTGCGCAACGGCAGCAGCCCCAGTCCAGCCCAGACGCCGACGGCGGCAGGAGGCGGGGCGGCGGCATCACTGGCCTCGCCCTCCAACCCCAAGGGATCGACGAGTTCCGAACCGAGCATTTGCATCCCGCCACAGAGCCCGAACAGATGGCCGCCCGCAGCGGCGTAGGCCCGCAGGACTGCCGCGCTGCCGCTGCGCTGCAGCACGGCCAAATCCCGTAGCGTCTGCTTGCTGCCGGGCAGGATCACGGCGTCGGGATGGCCCAGGTCCTCGCCGGGGAGATGCCAGCGCAGCTGCACGCTGGGTTCGGCCTCCAGCGGGTCGAGGTCGGAGAAGTTGCTGAGGGAGGGAAGCCGCAGCACCACGATCTCCAGCTCGGCGCCGCGCTTGCGGCCACGCCGCTCCAGCAGATCGAGCGAATCTTCCGGCGGGAACAGCTCCTCCAGCCAAGGCATCACCCCCAGGACCGGGATGCCGGTACGGCGCTCCAGCCAGAGGCGACCGGCATCGAACAATTCGCGCCGCCCGCGGAAGCGGTTGATCAAGATGCCGCGGATCAGGGGCCGCTCCACCGGTCGCAGCAGCTCCAGCGTGCCGACCAGCTGGGCAAACACGCCGCCGCGCTCGATGTCGGCGACCAGCAGGCAGCGGGCCCGCAGGTACTGGGCCAGCCGCAGGTTGGTGAGGTCCCGCGCCTGCAGGTTCACCTCCACCGGACTGCCCGCCCCCTCCAGCACCAGCCGGCCCTGCGGGTGGGCCTCGCGCAACTGCTCCAGTCCCTGGCGGATCGCTTGCCAACCCGGGCGGAACCAGTCGCTGTAATAGTGCTCCGCCCGGGCCGTGCCAACGGATCGGCCCAGGTGAATCACCTCACTGGTGCTATCGCCGCGCGGCTTAAGCAACACCGGGTTCATCGCCACCCGGGGCTCCAAACCGGCGGCCCAAGCTTGCAAAGCCTGGGAGTAGGCCATTTCGCCGCCCGTCGGATCCACCCAGGCATTGAGGCTCATGTTTTGACCCTTGAACGGCAAGGGCTGCTCGCCGCGGCGCCGCAACACCCGGCAGAGGGCGGCGGTCATCAGCGATTTGCCGGCGCCGCTGCTGGTTCCGAGCACCATCAGCGACGGCGGCTGAGGTTGGCGCAACGGGGCGGCGTGGCTCACGGCAGCCGCGGGCGATGGCGGCGCCAGCACCCTTGCAGACGCCCGAGTAGACCGGCCCTGGGCACCTCCATCGGCAGCCGCTGCAGGACCTGTCGACCCATCGGTGTCAGCCGCACCCGCCGCGTCAGTCCCTGGCCATCCACCTCGCGCCGCAGCACCCCCAACCGGATCAACCAGAGCAGATGGGCTTCGGTCTGTTGCAGGGAGAGCGGCCCGAAGCGGAGCGGCGCGGCGGCTGGCGCCACCAGCGCTTCGGCATCGAGGGGGCGCTCGGCGACGGTGGCGTAAAAGGCGCGGCGAAAGGGCAGGCAGCGCATCGCTTGCGCGGCCCGCTCCAGGGAGCGGCGGGGCGAGATCAGACCATCCATGCGGCCATTGTCGCGATCGACGGACCGAGGCGGCGCTGGCCGTTTGCGCTGCCGTAGACGGGCGCTGCGCGCCACCTGGGCACGCCCTTCGCCAGGCTGGGGAGGATGCTGATCGACCGATGCTGCTGCTGGCCTCCGCCTCCCCGGCTCGTCGCCGCTTGCTCCAGCAGGCAGGAATCCCGTTCACCTGGCAGGTGAGCGGCGTCGACGAAGCGGCGATCCACAGCCCTGACCCCGAGCTGCTGGTCCAGAGGCTGGCCGCAGCGAAGGTGGAGGCTGTGCTAGCGGGCCGCGGCTGGGGCAGCCCCGGGGGGGCCTGCGAGCCACCGATCCTGGCGGCGCTGGGCTGCGACTCGCTGCTCTGCCTGAAGGGGGAGACCTTCGGCAAACCCGCCGATGCGGAGCAGGCGCGGCAGCGCTGGCAGCATCTGTCGGGCGGGCGAGCCCAACTGCTCACCGGCCATTGTTTGATCTGGCCCGGGGGGCGGCACTGCGCCACCGTGGCGACCACGGTGGTGTTTGCGGCGCTCAGCCCCGAGGAGATCGATCGCTATGTGGCCAGCGGTGAACCGCTGGCCTGCGCCGGCGGCTTTGCGCTGGAGGGCCTCGGCGGCATGGTGGTGGAGCGGCTGGAGGGCTGCTGGAGCAACGTGATCGGCCTCAGCCTGCCGCTGCTGCGCCAATGGCTGAGGCCCCTGGGGTGTTCGCCGCTGAGTTGATCAGCGTTGTCTTATTGGAAGAGGGATTCGAGCAGGTTGCCGATCGAGCGGCCTAGACTTGGACCACTGGGATAGCCCGGCTGGGTCAAGGTGAGCGAGTAGCCGGCCCAGTTAAACACCCCAGTGCTGCCCTGATCGACATAGTTGACCGGCCAAATCACGCCACTGTTGTCACGGATGCGATAGTTGCCGTTGCGATTCACGAAGCTGTAGGTAGTGCCATTGCCCAGCTGGGCATTAAATCGAAATCGGTTGCCTTCCTGCTGCCGCATCAGCTGGCATTGGCCGCTGTAGATCACTTGAAAACCCTGTTGCAGGCGACAGGTGGCGAATCCAGCGGTGTTACCACCCGGTCGGCCGGGAGAGACTGGCAGACCAGGATTGCGCCCATAAAACAGTTGATTGCTCATCAGCACCGAGGGGATGCGCCGCCCCATGCCGTCGCTCCAGCAGGCGGGAACGGAAACATCACAGTAGGTGCCATTGCTCAGCAGGAACTGCTTTTGCAAGCCCCGTTGCATCGCCAGCATGGCACTGGCGATGCCGGCTTGACCAAAGGTGGTGGCGCTCAGGGGCTGGGAGATGCCCTGGCTGGTGTAACAGAGCTTGTAGACTTGATCACAGATCACCCCCGGCGCCGGGAAGGAAATGTTGGCCGGTGGGGTATTGGAGGCTGGGATGCCTGGCCCTGGTGCCAGGCCGGGGCCGGGGTATGCGCCTGGCAGCGGGGTTCCAAAGGCTTGGGCCAACGCGGGGAGCATGCCACCCCCTACGGCGACCGCACCCACCAAGCCGCTGGCCAGCAGGCGCAAGGGCGAGCGAGGGAACGAGCTGGCATCGAGGGGTAAGGGCATGATCGGGAGGGTGGTGTTGCTGCTCACAACGTAGCGATCCAGGCGTAACCGGCCTGGCTCTGCCGCAGCCTCTCAACTCCCGACGGCGGCATGGGCTGACCGCGCCAGAGGCCACGATGCCTCCCATCAAAAAACCCCCGCCAAGGCGGCGGGGGCTGGGGGGCTCGATCGGAGGCCGGTGCTGACGGCCTGGCTCCGATCAGCAGAGGCGATCAGTCGAGATCCGGCATGGCCAGGGTGGGCTCAGCCTGACGATCGATGCCCTTCTCAAAGCCAGCTGCAGCAGCACGGGCGCGACCCGCATGCCAGAGGTGACCTACCAGGAAAAAGAAGGCCAGCACAAATTGGGTGGAGGCCAACCACTGGCGAATGTTCACGAAGTTCACCGAGTTGGGCTCAGTGATGATGCCACCCACCGAGTTGATCGATGCGTTAGGGGCATGGGTCATGTACTCGG
>CAYOCW010000082.1:0-9224 GCA_964402615.1 uncultured Cyanobium sp.
GCTCGACCTGCGCAACAACTCCGGCGGCCTGGTGAGCGCCGGCCTGGCGGTGGCGGATGCCTTCCTCGATGGGGCTCCGATCGTGGAAACCCATGACCGCAGCGGCGTCGCGGACCGACCGCAAGCGGGTCCGGGACAGCTCTACGCAGGTCCGCTGCTCACCCTGGTGAACAGTGGCACGGCCAGCGCCAGCGAAATTGTGGCGGGTGCCCTGCAGGATGCCGGCCGCTCCCGGGTGGTGGGCAGCCGCAGCTTCGGCAAAGGCCTGATCCAGACCCTGATCCCCCTCAGCGATGGCAGCGGCCTGGCGGTGACCGTGGCCCGCTACCTCACCCCCGCCGGGCAGGACATCCAAAATCAGGGGATCACCCCCGACCAGACCCTGACGGGAGAGGAGCCTTTGAATCCCGGAGGGGAGGGGGATGGCTGGCTCAGCCAAGCCGCCCGACTGCTGGCCACCGACCTCGACCCCGAAACAGCGGCGGGGGGATTCCTTGGCTGAGCAGCGCACCTACCACGACCCCCTGCACGGAGCGATCCGGTTGAGCCACCGCGAACCGGCCGAAGCCCTGGCGATCGCCCTGATCGACACACCGCCCTTCCAGCGCCTGCGACGCATCCGTCAGCTGGGCCCTGCCTTCCTCACCTTCCATGGGGCGGAGTCCAGCCGCTTCACCCATTCCCTCGGCGTGCTGCACCTGGCGCGGCAGGCCCTGGCCCAGCTGGAGCGATTCGCCCCCGAGCTGGCCCGCTGGCGGCCCTTGCTCTATGCCGCCGCCCTGCTGCATGACGTGGGCCATGGCCCCTTGAGCCACAGCGGTGAGGAGATGTTCGGGCTGCGCCACGAGAGCTGGTCGGGGCGGCTGATCCGGGAGCATGCGGCGCTGCGGGACCCGCTGGAGCGCTGCCAACCCGGCCTGGCCGATGCGGTGGCGGAGCTGCTGGAGCATGGCCGCCATCCCAACCCGGCGATGGCGGCGCTGGTCAGCAGCCAGCTCGACTGCGACCGGCTCGACTATCTGCTGCGCGATAGCTACAGCACCGGCACCCGCTACGGCGTGCTCGACCTGGAGCGCTTGCTGGCGAGCCTCACCCTGGCCCCCGATGGCAGCGTGGCGATCCATCCCAAGGGGTTGATGGCGGCCGAGCACTACCTGGTGGTGCGCCAACTGATGTATCGGACCGTCTACAACCACCGTTTGAACGTCGTTTGCAATTGGCTGCTGCAGCAGGTGATCGCCGTGGCCCGGCGGCTCGGTCCCCGGTCCGTCGAGACGGATGCGGTGATGGCCCGCTGGTTGTGGCAGCTCGACCAGCTGGACCTGGAGAGCTACCTGGCCAACGACGACCTGCGCACCGGCTATCACCTGCTGCGCTGGCGCGAGGACGGTCCCGCCGAGCTGGCCGAGCTCTGCGCCCGCCTGCTGGATCGCCGCCTGCTGCAGGCCACCGACGTGAGTGACTGCACCCCGGAGCAGCAGCTGGGGCTGCTGGCGGAAGCCCAGCGCCTCAGCCATCGACAGGGGCTCTCCTACGAGAGCTGCTGCGGTCTGCAGCGCCGACGCAGCCGCGGCTACGACCCCTACCGCGGTGGCCTGCGCCTCTGGGATGGCGAGCGACTCCAGGCCCTGGAGCAGCGCTCCAGTTTGGTGCAGGCGCTGGCGACACCGCAGGACAAGACCTGGCTGATCCATCCCCGCGAGGTCAGCGCCGCCGTGCGGCACAGCCTGACGGCCCACCGACAGGCCTCGTAGGGTCAGGCGACCGCCGCCGCCCCGATGGCCGCCCGCCTGATCCCGGCGCCGACGCCGTTGCTGCCCCATCTGCTGGTGCTGCCCGCCCCGTCCACAGCCGCGACCTTCTTGGAAGAGATCCGGCACGGATTGGGCGTCGAGATCGCTCCCGGCGCCCTGCATCTCGACGCCGGGGACTGGCTGCTGCCCGTGCGCCAGCTGCGGGAGCTGCAGCAGCTGCTGGCGAGCCGCCGCCTCCAGCTCCAGCAGGTGAGCAGCCGCCAGCGGCAGACCCTGGTGGCCGCAGCCGCCCTCGGCATCGAAACGGCGCTGCGCTCGCCGGCCGCATCGCCCGCTGCCGCGATGCCAACCGGGGAGGCGGATCTGAGCATCCACCACGGTCCGCTGCGTTCGGGTGAACATGTGCAAAGCGCCGGAACCGTGCTGCTGCTGGGGGACCTCAACCCGGGGGGACGCATCAGCGCCGTCGGCCATGTGCTGGTCTGGGGACGCCTGCGGGGGGTCGCCCACGCCGGCTGCCAGGGGGACCGCAGCGCCCGGATCGTGGCCCTGCAACTGCGGCCGTTGCAGCTGCGCATCGCCGACGTGGTGGCGCGGGGGCCGGAGGACAGCCCCGCCGCCGGGATGGCGGAACAGGCCCACCTCGTCGACGGCGTCATTCAAATCGATCCCGCCAGCCCGCTCTGGCCCCTGGCGGAGGGGGCTCGCTGAGATCGGCCCGCTTCTCCCTAAGCAGAGATCGGCGCGAGAGCGGCGGGCGGCCCGCCGTTCAGGCATGGGGCGTGGCATTCAGCACACCGATGGCGCCCAGCACTCCGCAGACAGCCAAGAACAGCAGCGGCGAGATGCGGGTGCGCAGCATCAACGCGCAGACCACCAGGGAGGCGATCAGTCCGGGCAGGTTGGTGTCCGAAACCTTGATGATCTTGACGCCCACGGCGAACAGGATGCCAAGAGTGATCGGGCCGAGAGCCTTCTCGAAGGCCTGCCGCCAAGGGGAGTCCCGCATCTTGGTCCAGCTCAGGCAGGCCAGCACCATCAACAGGGTGGAGGGCAGCAGGATCGCCAGCTCGGCGGCCACACCCATCAGCACCGACCAGAAGGGGCCATCGCGCCAGGCCGCCCCCATGCCCAGCAATCCGACGATCATCGAGCTGGGGCCCGGCGCCGCTTCGGCCAGGGCGTAGAGATCGGCGAACTGGCGAGAGCTGAGCCAACACAACTGGTCAACCACCAGGCGGTGGTACTCGCTCAGCAGCGTGTTGCCACCACCCAGCGAGAAGAGCGAAAGCCCCAGGAAGGTGCTGACCACCTGCCAGAGCCTCCCAAGCTGCGAAAGCGGCTGGGGCTGGCAGGCCGCCGTTGCCGCGGATGAAACCGTCCCAGCGACGGCGAAACCGGCGGAGCTGAAGGCAAGACCGGCCCAGGACAGGGCCGAGAGCGGCATCATGGATCGGAGCGGCGGCGCCGCGGCCAGTACCAGATCATGGCCAATGGCCCGAGAATCAGAACGAGGGGAATGACGCTGACGTGGAAGAAGGTCATGGCCACAAACGATCCCGCCGCCAGCAGCAGGGCGACCGGATCACGCCAGTAATCGTTCAGGATCTTGAAACCCATCGACAGGGCCATGCCAGCGGCGGCAGCCACCACACCGGCCAACACCCGATCGACGCTGGGCAGCATGTGCACCTGGAAATAGATCACCCCCACCAGCATCAGCAGGCTGAAGGGCACAAGCAACATCCCAGCCAACGCGGCGAGGCCACCGGCCAAGCCCTGGAAGAACACACCCACATAAACAGCCATGTTGATCTGATTGGGTCCAGGCAGCAGGCGTGCCACGGTGAGGCCAGCGAGGAATTCCTGATCGGTCATCCAGCGGCGCTGCTCCACCACAACGCGTTGACTCCAAGCCGAGAGCCCACCGCCGAAGGCCAGCAGGGCCACCTGCAACATCCCCATGAACAACTCCGCCAGGCTGGGCGCTGGGACCGGAACCCCTGGCTGGCACGATCCCGTCGCATCCGAGGGTTCAGTCATGCACAAAATGGGGATCTGGAGGCAATTCTCCCTCCTCGTGCAGGCTGGGATCAAGGGGATCCGGGGCATTGTATCGATGAGCCGCCTCCCAGTCAGACAGGAAAACCTGCTTGAGCCGATCCACCACCTGCGGAGCATCACTCTCGATCCCGAGCTCCCGCCGGAGGTCAAAGGCACTGCGGTCGATGTTCATCGAGCCGGTCTGGGCATAGGCCGAATCGACCAGGATCAGCTTCGCGTGCAGTTTCAGATGTTTCTGACGGCGCACTTTTACACCGAAGCGCTGCATCACACGCAGCGAAGCAAAGGTGTCGTAGATATCCCAATCGCTAATCCCGTGCTTGCCACCGCAGAGCACGCGCACCTTCACGCCACGATCGCGCGCGCAGAGGATGCGCTCGAGGATCACGGCATCCACAAACTTTGGGTGCTGAATCCAGAGCGTTTCCTGAGCTGAATCGATGATGCGGGCCATCTGACCGCGGCTGTGGGCACTGCTCCAAACCAAGCCGACTCCAAGATCCGGCTGGAAGAACTGGCGCTGCCAATCGGCTTCAAAACCAGCCATCACCTGACGCACCACGGGTTGGCTGTGGGTGAGCACGCCATAATCGCGGGTTGCCGTGAAGTATTTATCAGCGAGATTAAAGGTTGCGATCAGAGCCCGCTCAGCATCGATGACCATCGACTTCTCATGGGTAACCGGAAATGCCTGACTCGTCCAGGCAACATTGATGCCCCAATCCTTCAAGCGATCGTAGACTTGATCGTTCCAGCGCTCCCCACCGGAGGTGTGAGGGTTGAGCATCACGCGGATCTCAACCCGACGCTGGTGTGCCCGCAGCAGAGCCTGCTCAACGGCGTCGGAGACCAGCTTGAACTGCTTGAGCAGGAGCTGGCGTTCGGCCTGGTCGATCAACGCCACCACAGCATCGACACCGTCATCCGGCATCACGATCAAACGCTGGTGGGGATGCTGGGGGTCGGGCACGCGGGCAAGCTCTGCGCACGGATCAGAGGCCCAAGTTCTAGATGGGCTTGGCGCAGCCTGTCGAGTGTCAACAGCGGTCGCCCCCAGCGGAGCGCGCTGCCTAACCTGATCCGACCCCGACAGCCGCTGTGTCCACCGCGCGCATCATCCTGATCTGCTCCGGCAAAGGGGGCGTCGGCAAAACCACGCTCACCGCCAATCTGGGCATTGCCCTCGCCCAGCTGGGCGAGCGCACCGCCGTGCTGGATGCCGACTTCGGCCTTCGCAACCTGGACCTGCTGCTGGGCCTGGAAAACCGCATTGTTTACACCGCCCAGGAGGTGCTGGCGGAGACCTGCCGCTTGGAGCAGGCGATGGTCCGCCACAAGCAGGTGCCCAACCTGTCGCTGCTGCCGGCGGGCAACCCACGGATGCTCGAGTGGCTGACGCCGGAGGACATGCAGTCGATCGTCTCCCGGCTGGCCGCGGTTTCGGAGTATGTGTTGATCGACTGCCCGGCCGGAATCGAAGCGGGCTTCAAAAACGCCGCCGCCGCCGCCGAGGAGGCGATCGTGATCACCACCCCCGAGGTGTCAGCCGTGCGCGATGCCGACCGGGTGATCGGCCTGCTCAGCACCATGGCGGTCAAGCCGGTGCAGCTGGTGCTCAACCGGGTGCGGCCACGGATGATGGCCTCCCAGGAGATGTTGGCGGTGGACGACGTGACCGACATCCTGGCGCTGCCGCTGCTCGGGCTGGTGCTCGAGGACGAACAGGTGATCGTGTCGACCAATCGGGGCGAACCCCTCACCCTCAGCAACACCTCCTCGCCTGCGGGCCAGGCTTATCTGAATGTCGCCCGACGCCTGCGCGGCGAGGAGGTGCCCTTGATCGACCCCACCAGACATCGACAAGGGCTGCGGGCCAGGTTGCTCAACAAGCTCCGCCGGACCACCGGCCTGTTCTGAGCGTCATGACCCTGCTCGATTTCATCAACCGCCTGATTGGACGCCAGAAGCCTTCCGCCAGCATGGCCAAGGAGCGACTGCAGCTGGTGCTCGCCCATGACCGCAGCGACCTCAACCCCGAGCTGCTGGACCAGATGCGGCGCGAAATCCTCGAGGTGGTGCAGAAGTACGTCGAGATCGATCTCGAGAGCGGCGATGTCAGCCTCGAAACCGAGGATCGGGTGACGGCGCTGGTGGCCAATCTGCCGATCCGCCGCACCCGCCCCCTGCCGCAGGCTGCATCAGCCGCTGCGGCCGCCAGCGCGACCGACGAAGGGAGCTCCGCCGCGGCAGTCGCCGACGCTCCCCCAGAGCCGGCTGGTGAGTGGCCCGCCGCCGTGGCCAGCCGCGACGCCGGCGACTGAGCAGCCGCGGGATCGGCGCCATCGCGGTCGGGATCGGCCCTGGGAATCCTTGGCCCAGAGGCCACCAACCCGATGACCAACACCGTCCAGCAAACGCTTACGCCGGCCGAAGAACGGGTGCTGGCGGTGTTGGGTCGGGGCCTGAGCAACCGGGCCATCGCCGCCGAACTGGTGCTCAGCCCCCGCACGGTGGAGGGCCACATCGCCAACCTGCTGATGAAGACCGGTTGCCGCAACCGGTCCCAGCTGCTGCTCTGGGATTTGGCCCGGCGATAGGGTGGTGGGGAGGGATTGCCCTCCAAGCCGGCTTAGCTCAGTGGTAGAGCAGCGCTTTTGTAAAGCGAAGGCCATCGGTTCAAATCCGTTAGCCGGCTTTCTCCCCCAGATCAGCGCTCCGCCTCCTGGGTTGGCGGGCGTTGCAGCGAGGGCAAGCCTGAAGAGATCGCAAACGCCGTGGAAGCAGAAGGCCGCGCTCTCTAGCGTTCGGACGTACGCCATCCCCTCTCAGCCCCGCCGAGCGGCGCCTGCCCCGTGATTCGGCGGCTCTGCCCACGCCAACGCGCAACCAGTCCGCAAGCCCGTGGGGCAACGCCCGCGGCAATCCCATCGCTCCACCGCCAATCCCCCGTGTCGAGCAACCTGTCCACAGACACCAGTCATCGGCCGCCCGGCGGCCCCCGCCGCCGCGGACGACCTCCAGGCCCGCAACGGCGCCCCGGCGGCGGGCCAGCGCCCAGCCATGGCTGGGAGGAAGCGCTCAGCAGCTGGCACAGCCTCAGCGGACGGGAGCAGATTCTGCTGGCCGCCTCAACACGGCTGGATCTCCAGCTCCAGGAACACATCACCTTGGAGCGGATCTGCCGGGAACTGGAACTGGATGCCCGCAACCTGACGGCGGCCTTCAAGCAATTCCACGGCTGCACGATGAGCACCTACTTGCAGCAATTGCGGGCTCGCTGCCTGTTTCACGGCATCGCGACGGAGCCCCGGGCCAGCCTGGCCAGCCAGTTCCGCCGCTTCGGGCTCGGCCCCACCCCCAGCGAGCGACGGGTGTTCCGGCGGCTGTTCGGCCTGTCGATCGAGGCCCACCGGGATCTCTGCGGTCGCAGCTGCCTGTGCGCCCTGCCCAACCGCGGCCCTGCCACGGCAGAACGTCCCAGCGCCCTCGGCGAGGCGCTCGCGAAGCTCAGCGTCCAGCCGTTGCCAGGGGCCTGAAAGGCCCGAACGCAGACCCCAGAAGCACTGTGGGCAAGAGGCGCAAGGGCGATCACCAGCCAGCGTCAACGACAGCGGCGCCATGGTCGGTCAGCCGACCACAGACTTAGGCTTGGCTGAACCGGGCAAATTTTGTGCCAACCCGGCCCGTGACGTCAAGCCCCGAGCCGACCGCGCTGCAACGGCGTCGCCGAGCAGCGCGGTGCCAAGCCGAGCGGTGCCCCAGCGGCTGTTTCCACCTGGCTGACGCGCTTCGGGATGGCTTGACCGCCTTCCACAGGGCACCGCTGACCTTTGTGGTCTTTGCCGCCCTGCTGACGGGCCTGCAGCTGTCGATCCTGCCGCTCCAGGAGCGCCTCCAGCTTGACCGCAGCAGCCACGCCCCCCGAGATCTGCTGCTGTTGCCGCTTGTCCTCGGCCTCAGCCTGCTGATCAGCCTCTGGGGCAGCCAGGGGATGGTGCGCGGCGCCTGGGCGGCCCTGCAAGGCCAGCGCCCCACCCTGGCCAACCTGCTGCGCTGGGATGGCTCCGGCTTCAACCGCCTACTGCAAGCGTGGGGGGCGCTGGGGGCGGCGCTGCTGATCCCCCTGGCGGTGCTGCTGGTCACCGTGTTGGTGCTGCTGTGGCTCCCGACGGTGACTGTTGGCGGCCCGCCATCCCTGATCCAGTTCGCCACGCTGCTGATCAGCCTGCTGTCCCTGGCGGCGGTAGCCGGCTTTGCCCTGCTGTTGGGCTATTTCAGCATCAACCAGCAATTCCTGGCTCAAATCGCCCTGCTGGAAAAGGGCAACGGCGCCACGAGCGTGCAGCGCGGCCGGGCGCTGGTGGATCGCCAGTGGTTGTCGCTGCTGGGATTGCAACTGATCAAGGGCCTGTTGATGCTGCTGGGACTGCTGCTGGCTTTCGACAGCCTCGGGCTGAGCTGGCTGCTGGCCTGGCCACTGGTGAGCTGCATCAGCACGGCGGCCTACCGCCAGCTGATCCAACAGGAGCACAACCAGACGCTCCAAGCGGCAGCGTCAGCCTGAAGCCCGGTCAGGGCAGACCGGAGCCGCGGCTGAGCAGCACAAAGCCCACCACGCCGATCAGGCTGAGCAGCATCTGGGCCAGGCGGCTCACCAGCATGCCGGCCACCACCGCCAAACCCACCAGCCCAGCCCGCTGCAGGCGCTGCAGCCCGCCCGGGTCGGCTCTGCCGCTGGCCGGCGCGACCATTTCGCCAGCGCTGGCCCCCAGCAGGGGCCCCAGCAGGGCCCCCAGCAGGGGCCCTCCGACCGGCAGGGCGGGCAGCAGCCCCAGCAGGCCGACCAGCAGCCCCAGGCCCGCGCCGACATAAGCCCAGCGGCTGGCCTGCAGGCGCGCGGCGCCGAGCAGCAGCCCGAGCGCCTCGGCGCCCCAACCGAGCAGCAGCAGCACAAGCGCCAGCAGCAGGGGGGGCCAACCGGCACTCCAGCCCACCGCCAAACACCAGACGGCCGCTCCCAGGGGCAACAGGGTCAGGCCGGGCAACACCGGCAGCAGGGTGCCGGGGACCGCCAGCAGCTGAATCAACAGCGCCAGCCACCAGAGCAAATCAGGGGTCATCAACGGCGGCGGGCGATCCGCAGCCGGGCCGAACGGCTGCGGGGGTTGCGCGCCTGTTCGGCCGCGGCGGCCTGGATCGCCTTGCGGCTGATCCGCTCCAGGCGATCATCGGCCCGGAAGGCCTGTTTGACGCGCCGATCCTCCAGGGAGTGGAAACTGATCACGGCCAGCACACCGCCGGGAGTCAGCCAATCGGGAGCGCGCTGCAACAATTGATCGAGCACCTCCAGCTCGCGGTTCACGGCGATGCGCAGCGCCTGGAAGGTGCGGGTGGCGGGATGGATGC
>CAYOCW010000083.1:0-9134 GCA_964402615.1 uncultured Cyanobium sp.
GCTACGACCTGATCGTGGTGGATGAATGCCACCGCGGCTACCTGCTGGATCGGGAACTAAGCGATCGTGAGTTGCGCTTCCGCGATTTCAATGACTATGTGTCGAAGTACCGGCGGGTGCTGGAGATGTTTGATGCGGTGAAGGTGGCGCTCACCGCCACCCCGGCGTTGCATACGGTGCAGATCTTCGGCCGGCCGGTGTTTGTGTACAGCTACCGCGAGGCGGTGGTGGATGGCTATCTGGTGGATCATGAACCACCGATTCGCATCCGCACCAAGCTGAGCAGTGAAGGGATCATCTGGCAGGCCGGTGAGGAGGTGACCAGGATCGATCCCCGCAGCGGCCAGCTCGATCTGTTCACCACCCCGGATGAGTTGCATTTCGAGGTGGAGGCCTTCAACCGCCAGGTGATCACCGAAGCCTTCAACAGCACGGTGTGTGAGTTTCTGGCCGATGAACTCGATCCGTTTTCCCCGTTCAAAACCCTGATCTTCTGTGTCAGTGACAAGCACGCCGATCTGGTGGTGCTGCTGCTCAAGGAGGCATTTCAGCGGCGCTATGGCAGCGTGCCGGATGAGGCGGTGGCGAAGATCACCGGCAGCAGCGACAAGCCTGCCCAGCTGATCCGGCGCTTCAAGAATGAAAGCTTGCCCAATGTGGCGGTCACCGTGGATCTGCTGACCACGGGTGTGGATGTGCCGGCGATCGGCAACATCGTATTTCTGCGGCGTGTGAACAGCCGCATCCTTTACGACCAGATGATCGGCCGCGCCACCCGCCTGTGCGAGGCGATCGGCAAAGACAGCTTCCGCATCTTTGATGCGGTGGGCCTGTATGAGGCGCTGCAGCACTTCACCGCCATGAAGCCGGTGGTGGTGAACCCGAAGATCCCCTTCTCCCAGCTGCTGGAGGAGCTGCAGAGTACCGAGGGGGAGGAGTGGCAGCTGGTGCGCGAACAGCTGATCGCCAAGCTGCGACGCAAGCAGCGGCATCTCAGCGAAACCGCCGAGGCCCGTTTCCGCTTGCTGAGCGGTGAGGAACCTGAGGCCTTCATCAACCGTCTGCAGCAGCTGCCGGAGGCGGAGGCCAGGGGCTGGCTGGGGAGGATCGAGGGGCTTGGCGACGTGCTCGATGCGCAATGGGAGGTGCGGGCCGAACCGCAGTTCCTCTCCGAACACGACGATGAGCTGCGCGCCATCGAACGGGGCTACGGCGAGGCGAAAGCGAAACCACGTTGGCCACGGCCTGGCGGGAGACCACCAACCAGGAGATGGCCGCCTCGATCATGGGCTGGATCCGTCAGGCGGCCCTGGGCGATCCGCTGATGCCCTACGAGCAGCGGGTGGAGCGAGCCCTGCAGCGAATCCTGGCTTCGCGCAGCTGGAGCAAACCGCAGCGCGATTGGTTGCAGCGCATCGCCAACCAAACCAAGGCGATCACGATCGTGGATCGCGACGCGCTGGATGACGACCTGCTGTTCTTCAAGCGGGAAGGCGGCGGCTGGCCGCGGCTGAACCGGCTGTTCGGCGGCGAGCTGGAGGGGGTGCTGCAGCAGTTCCAGCGGGAGGTGTGGGCGGCGTGAGGCCGCTCAAGGCAGCACCCGCTCCGCCAGCTGCCGCAGGCGGAATGCAGGCGCCATGGGCAGGCCATCGGTATCGGCAAGCCATCGGCAAGGCAAGACCGCCGGCCAGGAGATCCCGGCTGAGCCAGCAACCCCCCTTAGGCTGAGTCCACCCTGCTGCCGGGGTCATGACACTTGCCCCATCAGCCGCTTCAGCGCCATCGGTTCCCACCGAACCCTTGGCTGATGGCCTGTCGCCCCTGCTGCTCCCGCTGGATCTCAGGTTGACGCCTGAGCAGTTCGCGCTGGTATGCCAGGCCAACCCCGAGGCGGTGTTGGAACTGACAGCCGATGGCCAGTTGATTCTGATGACTCCCACCGGAGGCGACACCGGACGCCGCAACACCCGTCTGCTCACGGCCCTGCAGACCTGGGCGACGCGCCAAGGGGGCTGGGAGGTGTTTGACAGTTCCACGGGCTTTCGCCTGCTGGATGGTTCCGTGCTCAGCCCCGATGCGGCCGCGGTGCGCCAGGATCGTTGGCAGGCCCTCACCCCCGAACAACGCCGCGGCTTCCCGCCCCTTTGCCCGGACCTGGTGGTGGAGCTGGTGAGCCCCAGCGATGAAGGACCGCGTGGTTCCGAGGCGCTGCGGCGCAAGATGGCGGCCTACCTGGCCAATGGGGCGCAGCTGGGCTGGCTGCTGTTCCCCGAGCAGCGGGCGGTGGAGATCTGGCCGGCGAAGGGGGAGAGCGGCGCAAGAGCCCCCCAGCGCCAGGAGCCGGCCATCCGTGTGGATGCAGCCACGCGCCTGGAGGGCGGCAAGCTGTTCCCGGGACTGGTGCTGGAGTTGGAGGAGATTTGGGCGAGCTGACCGGCCTGCTGCGAGCGGGCCGCTCTGCCAGGCACTCTGCGCGAGGCGATGGGAGCTTCTGATTAGATTGGCCCCATGGGCCTGATTCGCGGCACTTTCTCCCTCAGCAACCCCACCCGGCCGGATCTGGCGCCCCTAGAGGTGTCGGCCCTGGCGGACAGTGGTGCGGTGCATCTCTGCATTCCGGAGCATCTGGCGATCCAGCTGAGCCTGGCCGAATTAGAGCGGCGCGAGGTGGTGCTGGCGGATGGCCATCGCCGCACGGTGCCGTATGTGGGGCCAGTGGAGGTGCGCTTCCGCAACCGCCGTTGTTTCACCGGTGCGATGGTGCTGGGCAATGAGGTGCTGCTCGGTGCGATCCCGATGGAAGATATGGATCTGGTGTTACGTCCCCAGCTGCAGAGCGTGGATGTGAACCCCGAGAGCCCCAACATTCCGCTCAGTGTGGCCAAGTGATGCGGGGGCGATGGGCGAGGATCGGCACCCCTGGAGCGGTGCGGCTGCCACCGGCATCACCGGCCCATCAGGCCTATACTTGATCTAGACCATGGGTGCCGCCATGCGCGCCAAGCTGTTCCGCAACGGCCGCAGCCAGGCGGTGCGCTTACCGGCCGAATTCCGCTTCGAGGGAACGGAGGTGGAGGTGCATCGCGATCCCGAGAGCGGTGCGGTGGTGCTGACCCCGGTGCGGCCATCGGCCAGAGCCTGGCTCGCTGAGCGCGACCGTCTGCTGGCCGAACCGGGCGTGCGCGAAGAGCTGGATGCCTTCTTTGACAACCTTCGTGATCCGGCACCGCCACCGGAAGGCGACTGGCCGTGAGGGTTGAGTCCACACCAGGATGAACAGGTTCATGCTGGATACGAATGCTGTGCGTGCCTTGGTGGATGGGCATTCCCCCAGGCTCGACGGCTGGTTTGCCGAACAACGTTGCTGCATCTCGGTGATTGTGGCGGCTGAGATCCGCTATGGGCTTGAAAAGAATGGCCTGAGTGCCAGGAAGCGGCAGCTGATCGAAGCGGCACTTGCTGGCCTTGAGGTTCTGCCCTGGACTGAGGCCTGCGCTTGTGTCTATGGCCACCTGCGGGCAGCACTGCAACGGCAGGGCTGCCCGCTTGGGCTGATCGACCTGCTGATCGCCAGCCATGCCCTCAGCGAAGGCTGCGCACTGGTAACGGCGGATCAGGCCTTTGCCCATGTAGCTGAACTCCACATGGAGGGCTGGTGATGGCCGCCACCACGCACGACATCGTTGCCAAGCTCTGGAACCTTTGCAATGTGCTGAAGGATGACGGGGTGACCTATCACCAGTACGTGACGGAGCTCACTTATTTGTTGTTCCTGAAGATCGCCAAGGAAACGGGCCAAGAGCAGGGAATTCCTGAGGAATGGCGCTGGGATGAGCTGGAGAAACTCGATGGCATCAAGCAGCTGAATCAGTACAAACTGCTGTTGCTGGAGCTGGGCAGCAGCGAGAGCGGCAGCTCACCGCTGGTGCAGGAGATCTACGCCAATGCCAGCTCGTTCATCAAGAAACCGGTGACGCTCAACAAGCTGGTGAGCGAGATCGAGAAGCTGGATTGGTACAGCGCCCGCGAGGAGGGATTGGGAGATCTGTATGAGGGCCTGCTGCAGAAGAATGCCGAGGAAAAGAAATCCGGCGCCGGCCAGTATTTCACCCCCCGGCCGCTGATTGATTCCATGGTGGCGGTGATGCAACCCACCCTGGAGGATGTGATCCAGGATCCGGCGGCGGGCACCGGTGGCTTCCCGATCGCGGCCCTGCACTGGATCCGCGACCATTACGACATCAGCCAGCTGGATGAGAAGCAGCAGAAAAAATTCTACGAGGGCACGTTTTATGGCATGGAGCACGTGCAGGACACGCACCGGTTGGCGCTGATGAACCTGATGCTGCATGGCTTGGATTCGCGGCTGGGGCAATGCGGCATCTGGTATGGCGACACCCTCAGCGGCGATGGGCTGCTGCTGCCGCCGGCCTCCTTGATTCTCACCAATCCCCCCTTCGGCACCAAAAAGGGCGGCGGCCTGCCGAGCCGCGATGATTTCACCTTTCCCACCAGCAACAAGCAGTTCTGCTTCCTGCAGCACATCATCCGGGCCTTGAAACCTGGCGGGAGAGCGGCGGTGGTGCTGCCCGACAACGTGCTGTTCGAAGGCAACGTGGGCAAGCAGATCCGGGCGGACCTGCTGGACAAGTGCAACCTGCACACGATCCTGCGCCTGCCCACCGGCATCTTTTATGCGCAGGGTGTGAAAACCAATGTGCTGTTCTTCACGCGCGGCACGAGCGATCGGGGCAACACCGAAACCGTGTGGGTGTATGACCTGCGGGCCAACATGCCGGCCTTCGGCAAGCGCACGCCGCTCACCCGCGAGCATTTTGCGGCGTTTGAGGCGGCCTATGGTCCGGATCCGCTGGGCTTGGCGCCGCGCACCGCCACCGGGCCTGAGGGCCGCTGGCAATGCTTCAGCCGCGAGGAAATAGCCGCCCGCGGCGACAGCCTCGATCTGGCCTGGCTGAAGGACGACTCCGCCGAAGACGCCTCCGACCTGCCGGAACCCGCCGAGCTGGTCCGCTAGGCGATGGGTGAACAGGAAGGTGCTCTCGATGACCTGCGGGCGATCTTGGCGGAACTGGGGGAGGAGATGGAGGAGGTGGTGTGATGGAGGAGGGGCGAGAGCTGCCGGTGGGGTGGGTTGACGCACAGGTTGGCGAGTTGGTTGACGTTGGGCCAAAGAACGATTGTCACGACGATACCCAAGTTGGATTCGTGCCCCTTCAGCGACTTGGAGTCGACTATCTGGCCCGCCATTCACACGAGCCTAAGACCTGGAGAGAAGTCAAGAAGGGATATACACACTTTCAAGATGGTGACGTGTTGTTGGCACGGATTACCCCTAGCTTTGAGAATGGAAAAGCAGGCATAGCAAGGGGCCTGCCAAATGGGATAGGCGCGGGGAGTACTGAATATATCGTTTGCAGACCCTATCCTGATGTGCTTGATCCCCGTTATCTCCTGGCCCACTTTAAAACCCGACCTTTCTTGCTTGGCGGCGAGATGGTCATGACAGGGGCTGTCGGCCAGCAGCGTGTCCCCAAATCGTTTGTACTTAAGAGCAATCTTCCCCTCGCCCCCCTCAACGAACAACGCCGCATCGCCGCCAAGCTCGACACCACCCTGGCTGCGGTCGACGCCTGCCGCCAGCGGCTCGATGGCGTGGAGGCCCTGCTCAAGCGCTTTCGCCAGGCGGTGCTGGCGGCGGCCACCTCGGGGGAGTTGACGCGGGAGTGGCGGGAGGAAAACGGCGAGAAAGAGACCAAGAGGCTGGTGCGCCTTGGTGACGTGATTCTGGAGATGCGTAACGGTCTTTCTCCGAAGCCATCGTTGACGCCACCGGGTGTAAAAATTCTTCGAATAGGTGCAATCAGGCCTGGGTTAGTTGATTTTGAGGATTATCGCTACCTTGACTTGGCGCCACGGGATGCCGAGCAATACGCGTTGCGAGATGGTGATCTAATCTTCACTCGCTACAACGGGACCCTGGAATTTGTCGGGGTCTGCGCTTTGGTAAAAAACGTCCCGTGCTCTTATGTGTATCCCGACAAGCTTATTCGGGTCCGCTGCAAAGAGGAGGCGGCGCTGCCTGCTTATGTTGAGCTCGCATTCGGCTCTGCAGCCGCAAGGGATCAGATTGAGTCACTCGTCAAGTCAAGTGCCGGCCAGAAAGGAGTATCTGGCAGCGATCTAAAGGGCGTCAGATTTAGTCTCCCGTCAATACCTGAGCAAGTAGAAATCGTCCGCCGAGCCCAGCAGCTCTTCTCCCTCGCCGACCAACTCGAAGCCCGGCTCACCTCGGCCCGCAAGGTCATCGAGCGGCTGACGCCGGCGTTGCTGGCCAAGGCGTTCCGCGGCGAGCTGGTTCCCCAGGACCCCAACGACGAACCGGCGAGCGTGTTGCTCGAACGGCTGGCTGCGAAGAAGAGGGCGGCCCGCCAGGCGGAGGCCGGGGCGTCTGGCCCCTCGCGGCGTGGTCGGCGCCAGGCTGCAGCCAAGCCGGAACCGAGCCTGTTTGACGCCGCCCCAGTACCGCCTGATCGGCTCGCCAATCTCTTGCGCGAATGCGGCGCCCTGAGCGAGCGGGCGCTGTTGGCGGCCTCCGAGCTGGATCCCGCTGGGTTTCGCGCCCAGCTGGCGTTGGAGCGGGAGCTGGGGGCGATCCAGGAAACGCTGGAGGATGGCCAGGTGCTGCTGGAGGCGGTGGGTTGAGAATCCTGCACTGGCTTGAGATCAGCAACTTCAAGAGCTATGGCCGCTCCGGACGGATCCCACTGGAGCATCCCTCCGTTCTGATTGGCCCCAACAACTGTGGCAAGACCACAGCCCTGCAAGCCATTGCCCTCTGGGCCCTCGCTGCTCGCACCTGGCAGCAGGAATCCAAGGATTCCAAAGCCAAGAAGCGCACCGGCAAACCTCTGAACCGCCTCACGATCCTCTCCGTTCCCGTGCCCAAAACGCGCCATTTCTGGAAGAACCTCAAGGTTTCCGGTAAGGATCTTCAGATCACTGTAGGGATGGAGATGGAAGGTGATGTCGTGCCCGTGACGATGATCTTTCGCCATCACGCCAGTGATGAGCTGATCTACGCCGAGCCTCACCCCTCCACCCTCAACCAGCCAGAAGCGCTTGCCAAGGCGGCCCAGCTGGATGTCGCCCTGCTCTATCCGATGTCGGGCATTTCGGCGGATGAACCCCTGATCACGCGCAACCGAATCGACTACCACATGGGTCGCGGCAGCACGGCGGAAGTGCTGCGCAACCTCTGCCTCGTGGTTCATCAGAACAGCCCGCAGGATTGGCAGGAGATCACCGCGCTGATGCGCCGCCTCTTCCAGGTTTCCCTCACCACGCCAACAGAGAATGAGGGTGGATCCCTCGATTTGTTCTATGAGCAGAGCGGCGCCGATCGCAATGGCTGTCAGGTGCTGATCGCCACCCATTCCGAGGTGGTGATGCAGGAAGCCCTCGATCGCCACCTCACCTTGATCCTGGCTGGCCATGCCGAGGATCTCTCCTCAAAGCCAGCCATCAAGGAATCACTCAAGCGTTTTGGTGCCGCTCACTATGTGAGGGCCCGCGAAACCGGCCACGTGCTCTACTTGGAAGGGAGCACCGATCTCGCCATGCTCAGGGCGTATGCCGATCGCCTGGGCCATCCTGTTCGGGAACTGATTGCCGATGGTGCCCACCTGAACGTCTATTACCTTCAGGACAATCGCCCTGAACCTGGCCAGAGCCCTGAGGAATACCTGGATGCGGTGGAAGGTGCTTTCGGCCAGAAGGCCAGGGATCACTTTTTCGCCTTGCGCACGATCGTCCCTAAGCTGAGGGGTCTGGAAATCATCGATAACGACAACCGTGGACTGCAGGAATCGAGCGCTGGTGGCTTCAGGCGCCTGCCCTGGAAGCGTTACGAGCTGGAGAATTATCTGGTGACACCCGATCTGCTCATGGCGTGGGTGCATGCCGATGGCATCGATCTGTTTGCAGATCAGCGCCAAACCATCCTCGACAGATTGCTGCTGGAGCAGATCTTCGCTGACAACCAAGCTGATTTCGAAAACTACTCTCAGGCCAACCCGTCCACCCAAAGCACGATCTGGCGTGCCCAGACCCAAACCAGAAAACTCAGCCTCTTTGCTGAGGAGTTCTTCAGGCGTTGTGCCGCTGCCACAGGAACTGCCCTTGCGCTGCGAAAGGGCGATTTCTACCAATTGATCAGCAGGCAACCTCTGGCCTCCATCGATCCGGAGATCTCCGAAAAGCTCGATGCCATCTTGGGGCTTCTGACCCTCACGACGCCAGACCAAGGCGAGCTTCCTGCGCTGTCTTGTTGAGCAATGATCAACCCGAGCCCCTCCATGCCGGTCACGTCCTTCGGGATTGACGAGCGTGTTCTGGGGGAGGAGGCGTTCGTGACGTGAGCGGCGGCCGCCGCGGTTTGTTCTGCGGCCTCCGCTGGCGTGCCAACGCGCTGGATTCCAGGGCGTCGACAGCAGCGGCGACACCGCTGGCCCGTCTCTTCAGAGCGGCTCCATACCCCTTGGCCAGCCGCGCTGTCTTCTTCTGGTGCTCGGCCAAGGGGCTGTGGCCCGCACGGCCCGCTCCCTGTTCCCGCCACTGGAGAAGGCGGGCGACCAGCCCAGCGCCGACCTGCTCAGCCAGCGGCTGCCGATCCACGAGGAGACCGCCTGGCCGCCGCGCCGCCTGTTGGAGGTCTGAGGCACACCGACCCCGCGGGGGGGGGGCCTGTTGCGCCACCCGTCGCGCTTCGGAGTCAGCGTGCGCCTCCATGCCCGCCCACCCCGCCAAGTTCGTGTTCGTCACCGGCGGGGTGGTGTCGAGCATCGGCAAGGGGATCGTGGCGGCCAGCCTCGGACGGCTGCTCAAGAGCCGCGGCTACAGCGTTTCGATTCTTAAGCTCGATCCCTATCTCAACGTCGATCCGGGCACGATGAGCCCGTATCAGCATGGCGAGGTGTTCGTCACCCAAGATGGTGCCGAGACCGACCTGGATCTGGGCCATTACGAGCGCTTCACCGATACGGCCCTGTCGCGATTGAATAGCGTCACCACCGGCTCGATCTACCAGGCGGTGATCAACAAGGAGCGCCGCGGCG
>CAYOCW010000084.1:0-8942 GCA_964402615.1 uncultured Cyanobium sp.
CGTTCCCTTTTTGGAACAAGGGTGTTTCCGGCGAGTTGAGATACTTGGGTTCGCTGCCATCGAGGCTGCGGCCACCGAAACCGATCACCCGACCCTGGCGATCTCGGATCGGCACCATCAGGCGGTGTCGAAAACGATCGTAGAAACCGCTGCCGCCCTTGCGGGCCACCACCAGGCCCGCTTCCACCAGCAGTTCCGCCGGTACTCCCTCCACCTGTTGAAGATGGTTGAGCAGGCCATCCCAGCTGTCCGGCGCATAGCCGAGCCCGAAGCTCTCGATCGTGGTCGGCGCCAGGCAGCGCTGTTCGCGCAGGTAGGCCATGGCGTTGGCGCCGCCGCTCTGCAGCAGCTGATCGCGAAACCAGCCGGCCGCTAAGGCCAGGACCCGGTGCAGCTGGTCGCGACGGCTGAGCTGCTGGCGCAGCCGCTCCTGCTGAGGCGCATCGAGGGTCTCGACCGGCAGTTGATAGCGGCGGGCCAGCTCCAGCACCACGTCGCTGAAGCTGTTGCGCTGCAGCTCCATCAAGAACTTGATGGCATTGCCGCCGGCGCCACAAGAGAAGCAGTAATAGAACTGCTTCGCGGGCGACACGGTCATCGAGGGGGAGCTGTCCTCATGGAATGGACAGAGCCCGACGAATTCGCGGCCGCGCTTGCGCAACACCACGTGGTCTCCCACCACATCGACGATGTCGGCCCGCTCCTTGACGGCCTCGATGGTGCGGGGATGGAGCCGGGGCGTGGGCACGGCGAATTCGAACGGAAACGATGAACGTTGGGGCTGGAGCGGCGGCGATGGCGCCCGGGGAGGGCGGCGCCGCCCCGCAGCGGGACACCACTGCTGGGGGTCGACGGGAGAGCAGACTGGATCTCCACACTACCCCTGGAGCCCGCGCGGCTGGTGGTGGTGATGGCAGCGGGCCGCGGCATTTAGGGTGGGTTCTGATTGGGCGAGCCGGGATGCCGAACCCCGAAGGCCTGCTGGCGTGCGCTTCCCACCTGATCGGCGCGCTGCCGATCAGCGTTCTGCCCGCTGCTGCGCCAGGGGTGGTGGACCAGCTGGTCCCTGGCCTGGCAGCGCCCGGACCGCCGCCGCTGGCAGCGCTGCTGTTCACGCGCATCCTGGCTCCGCTGGCAGGAGCCGCCGCCGCCGCGCTGCCCTTGGGTTCCGGGCCGGCATTGGCCGCAACCACCGCCGCGGCAAGCGCCACCGCCGCTGGACACGCGGTCGCCAGCCGGGCGGCGCTGCATGCCGGTGAGCTGCCGCTGTCGCTACTGATGCTGGCGATCGGCGGCATCTTTCTCGGCACATTGGCGATCAGTAAATTCTCCCTGAAGATCGGTGTGCCGGCAATCCTCGGCGTGTTGATATTCGGCCTGATGATCAATCCATATGTAGAGGCCTTCAACCACGAGCGCATCGAAACGCTGCACACCCTCAGCCTGGCGATGCTGCTGTTCTATGCCGGCCTGAGAACACAGCTGCGCTCGATCCGCGGTTTTCTCGAATACGGCGTCTTGCTGGCTGTGGCGGGGGTAATCTCCACCTCCTTAATCCTTGGACTGATCACCTGGTTCACCGCCTCTCCCCAGCCGGGATCGCTGGGCTTCGGGATGATGCAGGTGCCCCTCAGCCTGGCGATGCTGGTGGGGGCCTGCCTGGGCTCGATCGATGCGGGCGCCACCATCAGCGTGCTCGGGGACCATCGCAGTCGCTTCCCGCCCCGGCTGCGCTCTCTGCTGCAATTCGAGTCGTCCCTCAGCGATCCCCTGGCAATTCTATTTGTGGGATTGATCATTGGCCTCTCCACCCCGGAGGGCACGATGAGCGCCGAACACCTGGTGCAAACCCAGCTGCAGCTTTTTGTGCAGAAGATCTCCTCCGGCGTGCTGCTGGGAGTCATCGTGGGTTATGTGGCCCGCTTCAGTCTCGACCAGCTGGTGGAGGAACACGAACAGCTGCTGGTGCTCGGTTTGGCAGTAGCGCTGCTGGCCTACGGCATCGCTGATCAGCTGGGCGGATCGGGATTCATCGCCAGCTACGTGACCGGGCTGGTGCTCTGCAACAACAACTACCGCAATCGCCGCATCACCCCGGAGGCGCTGCAGCAGATCCTGCTGCCCTTCAACACGATGACCGAAATCTCGGTGTTCCTGACCTTCGGCATCATGCTGGATCCGATGGCGTTGTTGCCCGCCCTGCCTGAGGGGTTGGTGGTGGGCCTGGGCTTGATGCTGGTGGCGCGACCCCTGAGCGTGCTGCTGATGCAGCGCTGGTCGCCCTTCAATCGCCGCGAGGGGCTGTTGATCTCCTGGTGCGGTCTGCGCGGCGCCGTGCCGCTGGCCCTCAGTTTCGATGTGGTCAACTGGATCCCCAAGCTGCGGGGCGTGGCGCCCGACGACATCCATGCCCTGATCCACACCACTCAGGGGGTGCTGTTCACCGTGGTGGTGCTGACGTTGCTGGTGCAAGCGCTCACCTTGCACCTGCTGGGCCGACGCCTGGGGCTGATCCAGCCGGCCGAGGCCCCGGGCTGAAGCCTGGCGCGCCATCGGCCTTGGGCGGGAGATGGGGCGGGCGGCCTCAGCCGCGGCGTGAAAACGGCAGGGGCAGCGGATCGCTGAGCCATTGCTGTTCGCCATCCTGTTGGCCGATGGGGCGGGCCAGCCGCCAGCTCTGGCGCCGTTCACCACGCTGCAGGTACAGCTCGAAGGGTGTGTCGACCCGGAAGGAATCACCGGCGAGCCGCCAGTCGAAGCGGCCGCTGAGCCGCACGCCTGGCCGTTCGCCGATGCTGAGCCTCTGCTGATGTTCGACCCGCACCCGGCTCAGCTCCGGCAATGGCTGGGGGTCCAGGTCGAGGGCCTCGGCGATCGCCCCCTGGGTGAGGCGAATCTGCAGGTTGAGGGCATCCAGCACCACCCGCCGCGGCGGCAGCTCCGCACCGACGCAACCGCCGAGAAGTAGAGCCAGGAGCGGCGCCAACAGCAGGGCCAGCCAGCGCTGCAGGCCGCCCGCGCGGGCAGGGGTTGGCAGCACGGGCAGCATGGGGGCGTTGCGGATGGATCCATGATCGGCTGGCTGGAGGGTGAAGTTGCCGATCCGTGGCGACAGGGCAACCGTTGCGGCACGCTGTTGATCTGCGCCGGGGTGGGCTATGAGGTGCAGCTGAGCCCCCGCTGCTGGCAAGCCTTGCCCGATCCCGGCCAGCGGCTGCGCCTGCACATCCACCACAGCGTGCGGGAGGATGCCTGGATCTTGTTCGGCTTTCCGCAACGGCACGAACGCGATCTGTTCCGCGAGCTGATCGCCGTCAGCGGTGTCGGCCCCCAAATGGCCCTGGGTTTGCTGGGGGCGATGCCGGCGGAGACGTTGATCCAGGCGATCGTGCAGGCCGACCTGCGGCGGCTGTGCGAGGCGCCGGGGGTGGGACGGCGCACGGCGGAGCGCCTCTCGGTGGAGCTGCGCAAGCGGCTGCAAGAGCGCTTTGGCGCCGCTGGCGCCAGCGACGCAGCCTTCTGGGCGGAGGAGGGCGCGGACGCCGCGCTGCCCCTACCGGCGGGTGACGAGGGCCAAGACCTGCAGCTCACCCTTACCGCCCTGGGTTACGAGCCGCTGGAGATCCGCCGAGCGCTGCGGGCGGTGGCCAGCGGCCTCGACACGGAGGCGACAGCCGAGGTGTGGTTGCGGGAGTGCTTGCGCTGGCTGTCGCGGCAGGCGGCCTGAGCGCCGGGCCCCAGGGCGGTATGGTGGCTGTTTGCACACTGCGGGCCCGCCCTGCCCATGTCGCTTACCACCAGCCAAAAACAGGATCTGATCAACACCCATCAGACCCACAGCACCGATACCGGATCGGTAGAGGTTCAGGTGGCCATGCTGAGTGAGCGCATCAGCCAGCTCAGCGGTCATCTGCAGAAGAACATCCACGATTTCTCCTCGCGCCAGGGCCTGCTGAAAATGATTGGCCGCCGCAAGCGCCTGCTCAGCTACCTGCGCAACCAAAGCGAGGAGCGCTACGGCGCCCTGATCGCCAATCTCGGCATCCGCGGCTGAGTCGGGCATGGCTCGCCCCAAGCCCCGCTCCTTGGCCCCGAACGCCCAAGGCAATTCCTCGCCGAGCCAGAAGAAGGGCCCGTCTTCCGCTGTGGCCAAGGCCAGCCGCCGCAACCGCGACAGCAGCGGCGCTGACGGCAAGGCTGCGCGGCGCGGCAGCAACGCCAGCCGAGCCAAGGGCAGCCAGGTGATCCCGGAGGCGGTGGCGGCGCGCATGCTGCGCCGCATTGCCATTGCCACCGGCGTACCGTCGCTGCTCGGCATGGCGGTATTCATCGGGAGCTATCTGCTGGTCAGCCGCCACATGGTCGAGATCCCGCCCGTGGCCACTCTGCTGGCCTCGGGAGCCTGTTTCCTCCTGGGGGTGCTGGGCCTGAGCTACGGCGTGCTGTCGGCCAGCTGGGAGGAGACGCCGGGCACACTGCTCGGCACCGAGCAACTGGGCCTGAATATCAGTCGTGTCCGCACGTCTCTGCGGGCGATGCGCCAGGGCGGTAGCCCGCCGCCAGCGCTCTGAACCCCAGCTGGCGGGGCCTGCTGACGGGAAGCGCCATCGACATGCCCCTTCAGCCAGGCAATTGAGGACGCCATCCACCTCCTGGGCTGTTCGCGCACACATCAGGAGACGGGCTTTGTCCGTTGATGGCTTGGACCCAGGCGTCCCAATGCTGGCCCGGAATCGCCACGGCAAGGGTTGATGTCAGACTAAAACTGGGGAGCTGCGAATAACTCGATGGACTGGCATGACATAACAGTTGTCATTTTTCCCTGATACAATGGTGCTCACGGTTGGTCTGGACAATGTTTCAGCTGACGCGACTCCTGAGGTCTTGGTGGAAGGAGGAGCGCCGCACCCCTCTAGATCTTCGCTCATCAGGGCGCAGCACCGCTATTGCATTGCTGGTGATCGCGCCTCTGATCAGTCTACATCTACAGATGCGCACTGCCGCACTGCTACGTCAGCTGCAAGCCTCGCGTGACGACACGATTGCCTTGATGGAAACTGCATTGGCAAGCACCAGCCGCGTCGCTCGCGACTGGGGCCAATGGGATGATGCCTATCGATTTGCGAAGGGTCGCAATCCTGGCTATGTGCGCAATAATCTTGAGACCGGCGCCCTCTTCGATACTGGCGGCATCATGGTGATGCTGCGTCCCAATGGCTCGCTGCTGCTGGTTCATGCCGCTCCCTCCTTTCGATTGACATCCTATTCAGCATTGATTGATTGCGCCCGGAACAATCAGGGGCCGTTCCCCACCCTGCGCAGCACCATCAGGATCGCCTGCGAGGCTGATAACGGTTCTCTGTATCTGGGCACGGCCACGCCGGTTAGCAACAACACCGCCACGGCGCCAGCCGCGGGCACCGTGGTGATGTTTGATCCACTGCTGCGGCGCGAATACAAAGAGGCGATTCGCCGCCGGCTAGCCAGCCTGCGCCGCGAGCTGGTCTTCGTGTCGCGTCAAGGCTCGGAGCGCCGCGACGTGGAGACGATTCAACCGCTGATCCGCTCTCGCAATGACAGCGTGCTGGCGCTGCGCCGGCCCGCCCTGCTGCCGATCCTGGGCCGCTCCCTGCTCGAAGATCTGCCGCTGCTGATGGCCATCCCCCTGTTGGCCCTCAGTTTGCGTGCCTTGGCGCTGCTGGCGCGGCGACGGCGACGCATCGTGTTTCGGCAGGCGGAACGGCGGGCCAACCAGCGCATCCGCCAGGCGTGCCGGCAACTCGATGAGCTGCTCCAGGGGCTCTGGCCCGGCGTGCACCCCATGGCCAATCCGAGCCCTCTGCTGGATCCGCTCACCAAGGAGGAAGCCGCGAATCTGAACACGCCGTTGGAGCTGCCGCTTCCAGCCCTAGGGCAGGCCATCCCCGGGCGGGACTTGGCCCGTGTGAGCGAGAGGTTACAGCGTGTTCTGCACAGTGCCAGCAACCTTGCCATGTTCGACTCGCTGACCCAAATTCCCAATCGCCGCTACTTCCTGGCCCAGGTGAATGAGACCGCATCACGCTATAGCCTCGATGGCCAGCAGTTTGCCCTGCTGTTTGTCGATGTCGACAAGTTTAAGGTGATTAATGATAGCTATGGTCATGCCATTGGTGATGCGGTACTTATCAGCGTGACGCAGCGCTTGCAGGCCGTGCTAGGGCCCCATGATTTTATGGCGCGCTACGGAGGCGACGAGCTCGCGGTGATCCTCGATCTTTCGCATCTCGCTGATCAGTCCTGGCAGTCTCTGAGTGGCGCGGCGCGCAAAACCGCTCAGGCCATGGTCGACAGCCTGGTGGAACCGGTGCTGGTGGGCGAACTGCCCATCGCCGTCAGCCTGAGCATCGGCATCACCCTGGTTGATCCGCGTGAGGCCGATGTCCCGGCGATGATCCAGCGCTCAGACCTGGCGATGTATCAAGCAAAGCGCAGCCGTCATAGCCGGGTGATTGGCCCCAGCGATGTGGGCCTGGCCCCGCATTTAAATAGCTACGAGTTGTTTAGCGATCTGATGCAGGCCATCCGCAGCCATCAGCTGCAGGTCTTTTTCCAACCGATCGTGAACGCCCAGGGCTGCCGCCATGGCTTTGAGGCCCTGGCCCGCTGGTGGCATCCTCAACGTGACTGGATCGAGCCACAATCATTTCTGGAGCTGGCGGAGCAACATCGCCAAACCCAACTATTGGGCGATGAGTTAATACGTCTCTCCTTGAATGGATTCCAGCAGTTGCACAGTCGCTATCCTGGTATACGATATTATCTGAACCTTACACCGTATCAGCTGCTAGATCCTCAGTTGGCGGAGCGTCTGCTAGACGAATGCCGCAGCCGGGAGCTGCCGGCTGAGTTGATCACCGTGGAGCTGACGGAGCATTCGATTCTGGAGCCCCACGCTGCCGTCGGCGCCAACCTGGACAGCTTGCGACAAGCGGGTATCCGCCTCGCCCTCGATGATTTTGGAACTGGCTATTCCTCGCTGGTGCTGCTCAAAACTTTGCGCCCTGATATTGTCAAGATCGATAAATCATTTGTCCAGGCAATGCATCACGATGTCGATGCTCGACACATCATCATGCTGATTGCGGCGCTGGCACCGCGGCTGGACCTTGAGCTGATCGCTGAAGGACTGGAGGACCGCACAACCCTGTCCCGATTGGAGGAACTCGGTATCTCTCTGTTCCAGGGATTTGAATTTGGCCAGCCCGCAGCGCTGGATGCTTGGTTGGTCGATGCTGTCTCTGTGACGCAAGCCATCCCGCAGACGACATCGCCAACGCAGCCAGTCACCAGCCCTGCCCATCCCCTGGCCTGTCAGGGTGAGTAGCGGCCAACCCACTCGCCTCGATCGATGAACAGCAGCGTCCGCGGAGTCTTGTACGTCAGCGCCTGGGTGCTGATCTGGGGCACGGCCGCCTCGCTGGCGGATGCCGTGCTGTTGCAGCGCGAGGCCTACGTCGCTGGCAGCAGCGGCCAGGCGATCACGTTCGTGTCCTACGGCCTCGCCACGGTGGTGCTGGCGGTGCGGCTCTCGAAGCGGTTTCTGCAGCCCCGGCCGTGAGGCCCTCCTGCCATCTACATCCGCTCGAGCGTCGGGATGCCGAGCAGCTCCAGGCCCAGCCGCAGCGTGTCTGCCGTCAGGCGGCAGAGGGCTAGCCGGGAGCTGCGGGCCGGTTCGTCGGCCTTCAGCACCGGCACCTGATCGTAGAAGCGGTTGAACACCTGGCTGAGTTCAAACAGATAGCTGCAGAGACGGTTGGGCAGCAGTTCCTCCTCCACCTCGGCAATCACCGCATCCAGCTTCAGCAGTTCGCGCACCAGGGCCCACTCCTGCGGTTCTCTGAACTGCAGCGATGCACCACCGCCGGCACGGGGCTGGGAGGCAGCCGCCGCCAGATCACCCCCCTTGCGGGCGATGCCGGCGATGCGCACCACCGCGTAGAGCAGATAGGGCGCCGTGTTGCCGCTCAACGCCAGCATGCGATCGAAGCTGAACTGGTAGTTGGTGATGCGATTGGTGCTGAGGTCGGCATATTTCACCGCCGCCAGTCCCACCGTGGTGGCCACATGCTGAATGAAGGCCTCGTCTTCATGGCGTCCCTCCTCCGCCAGGCGGCGGCGCAGGTCCGCTTCCGACCGCTGCACCGCTTCATCGAGCAGATCCTTGAGCCGCACGGTGTCGCCGGCGCGGGTCTTGAGCTTCTTGCCATCCTCGCCTTGCACCAAGCCGAACGGCACATGCTCGACGCGGCAGTGCGGCGGAATCCAGCCGGCGCGCCGGGCCACCTGGAAGACGGCAGCGAAATGGGAGGCTTGGCCAGCATCGGTCACGTAGATCACGCGGCGGGCGCCATCGCCCGCCGGCGCTGCCGCAAAGCGATAACGAATCGCAGCCAGATCGGTGGTGGCGTAGTTGAAGCCGCCATCGCTCTTCTGCACGATCAAGGGCAGCGCCTTGCCGTCCTTGCCCTGCACCCCTTCCAGGAAAACGCACCTGGCCCCGTCATCCAGCACCAGCAGGCCAGCGGACTCCAGGTCGTCCACCACCGCCGCCAGCATCGGGTTGTAGAACGATTCGCCCCGCTCCTGAAGGGTGATGGCGAGCCGGTCGTAGATCTGCTGGAACTCGCGCCGGCTTTGGTCGCACAGCAGCCGCCAGGCCTGGAGCGAGCCGGGATCGCCGCCCTGCAGCTTCACCACCTCCTCGCGGCTGGTGGCCTGGAAGGCGGGATCGGCATCGAAGCGCTGCTTGGCCTGGCGGTAGAACGCCACCAGGTCGCCCAGATCGACGGCGTCGGCGGTCTCCAGGGCCGCGGGGGCCACCTGCTTGAGGTGGGTGATCAACATGCCGAACTGGGTGCCCCAATCGCCCACATGGTTGAGCCGCAGCACCGGATGGCCGC
>CAYOCW010000085.1:0-8939 GCA_964402615.1 uncultured Cyanobium sp.
AGCAGCAGCCGATGCCGACCCCCTCCACCTCCACATGCCAGTGGTCGCCGGAGCGATGCTGACCATCGAGCTCGACCAGCTGCTGCGGTTCCGTCGCTGCTCCATCGGCGAACAGCAACAGCTCCACCCGGGTCGCCAGCGGGGCCACCAGGGAGAAATTCACACCTCGGGCGGTGCAGGAGGCTCCCAGGGGCCAGGGATGTCCGATCCTGATCACCAGTGGACGCGCCATGGCCTGCGCCTCAATCTACGCAACCAGCCGCCAGACCCGAACCCGTCCAGGCCACAGCCCCGGCCTCGGCGGCCCACGGCCCTCGCGGAGCAGCCCTAGGCAGGTGCGAGCCGCGCTGCGGGATTGCCGCTGCTGTCCGTCGGCTCTCACCGTCGGCCTGGCATGGTGGAGGGCAGAGCTGGAGCGATGCACTGGCGGCCGAGCTCCCCAACCCTGCGCCAGGACGGGCCCCCGCAGAGGTGCGCCCTGGCCTGTGGCTGTTCCCGCCCCATCGCGACACCGCTGGAGGCAGCGCCTGGTTGCTCAGCAGCGCCGTCGGCGATGTGCTGGTCGACAGCCCGGCCTTGACCGCCGCCCATCGCCTTTTCCTGGAGGAGCGTCGGCAGCGGGGTCGACCTGGCTGGATCGTGCTCACCGGGCGTGAGGGCCATGGACCCTGCCGCCAGTGGCAGCAACTGCTGGGTTGGCCGGTGCTGGTGCAGGAGCAGGAGGCCTACCTGCTGCCTGGCGTGGAGCAGCTGCAACCGTTCGCCGCGGCGGCGGAGCCGGCGCCAGGGCTGCGGCTGCTCTGGACCCCCGGTCCATCGCCGGGGGCCTGCGTGCTGCTCTGTCGGGACGGGCTGGGTCCGGGCGCGGATCTGCTGTTTTGCGGGCGGCTGCTGGTGCCCCGGGCGCCAGGCCTGCTGCGGCCGCTGCGGCGCCGTGGCACCTTCCATTGGCCCCGCCAGCTGGGCAGCCTGCAGGCGCTGCGCCGCTGGCTGCCGCCTGCGTCCCCCGCCTGGATGGCCACGGGGGCGGCCCTGGGGGCGTTGCGGGGCGAGCCCCTCGTGGGCCCCGATGCCCACCGCCAGCTGCAGGCCTTGGATCTGGCGGGGCTGTCGTCCGACCGGGTCGAGCCCGCCGATCCACGCTGATTGTCAGCTTGAACGAACCCAGATCGTTGACGGGACTGGGCTTCTTGGTTGCGACGGCCGCCAGTTACCCATACGATTGGCGCGCCATTTCCAACACGGCGGCCGGGCCTGCTCCGCTCCGCTCCTCATCACCCCGGGCAAGCTTGCTCCGGTCTCACCCAATCAACTCTCGTCATCGGACGCATTCCCCGACCCATGAACAAAGCTGATCTCGTCAATCTCGTCGCCATCCGCACCGAACAGACCAAGACGGATGTCGCCCAGGTTGTCGATGCCCTGATCGAAACCATCGTCGACTCCGTTGTGGAGGGCAAGAAGGTGTCGATCCTCGGCTTCGGATCCTTCGAGCGCCGCGAGCGCTCCGCTCGCCAGGGGCTCAATCCCAAAACGGGCGAGAAGATCAAGATCGAAGCCAAGAGCGTTCCGGCCTTCACCGCTGGCAAGCTCTTTAAAGATCGGGTCCAGGGCTGATCCACGGCGATCGCTCCCCCTTCTGCTCCAGACCCTGACCCGCTCCAGGGGCCTGGCGACGCCCCCCGGCATGCCGTTCCGAGGCCTGACGGCAGCAGTTCAGATCCAGGGCAGGATCTGCCCGCCCATCTGCAACAGCTGCTCGATCGAGGCCAGGCTCTGCGCCAGAGGGGCTACCGGGGCCGCTTTGCCCCCTCCCCCACCGGCCCGCTGCACCTGGGCAATCTGAGCACGGCCTTGCTCAGCTGGCTGCGAGCGCGTCTTGAGCGTGGGGTTTGGCTGTTGCGGCTGGACGACCTGGATACCCCCAGGAATCGCCCCGGCGCCGAAGCGGCGATCTTGGCCGATCTGGACTGGCTGGGGCTGGATTGGGATCCGCCGCTGATCCGCCAGAGCCAGCGTCGCGGCAGCTATGCCGCGGTGCTATCGGCGTTGCGCCGACGGGGGCTGCTCTATCCCTGCCGCTGCAGCCGGCGCCTTTTGGCCGATATCTCCGCTCCCCATGGCGGCCTGACGGTCTACCCCGGCACCTGTCGCGAGCTCCGGCCCGACTGGGGGCCGTTGGCTGGGCGTCTGCCCAGCTGGCGTCTGCGCGTTCCGTCGATGGACTGCACCTGGTGGGAGGGCTCCTGCGGTGCCGCTGGCGGCTGGTTGCATCGCGACGCCAGCCGCCAGGTGGGCGATGTGGTGCTGCGTCGCGGCGACGGCTATATCGCTTACCACCTGGCCACTGCCGTGGATGAGCTCAGGGATGGCATCCGCGAAGTGGTGCGGGGTGAAGATCTGCTGGAGGCCACCGCTGCCCAGGTGGCGGTGTGCACCGCCCTGGGGCGGGAGCCGCCCGCCTACTGGCATGTGCCGCTCTGGCGGGATGCCCAGGGGAGGCGCTTGAGCAAGCGCCAGGCGGATGCGGGTGTGGCGGGGTGGCGCGACCAGGGAGGTGATGCCTCCTCCCTGGTCGGCACGCTGGCGGCCAGCCTGGGACTGCTGCCCGCTGGCAGCCGCCTCAGCGCCGCGGAGCTTCTGCAAACACTGGCCTCCAGCCGCTCGCCATCCTTAAGGAAGCTTTTGGGATCGAAGGCCATCAATGCCGCCAGAGTGAGCGCAACGCTCACCGACCGCTGAGGTTCCCATGCGCACCAGCCCCGCCCTCGCTCCGCCTTCCTGCCCGGACATTCCGCCCGCCTCCAGTGTTGACCCTCCCTGCCGACATTGCGGTGGCAGTGGCACGCTGCGCATGGGCGACCAGCAATACCGCACCTGCCTGGACTGCTTGGGACGCGGCCGGTTGTGGCCTGCTGCGGCGAATCTGGTGACCTTCGCGTCGCTCAGCGCAGCTGTTGGCGTCGTTGACGCCAGATGAAGAATGCGGCCGTGGCGACCACCACGGCAAGGGGCGCTGCGGTGAGCAGCAGCAAGATCACGGCGGTCCAGTCGGTGTACATCCCGGAAGACAGCAAACCTCTGCCATCATCCCAGTCCATCCGCTCCGCTGCGCGATCCTGTTGATGGCCACCCGCACCAGCGCCTGCCGTCCTCTCCAGCCTCAGGGCCGCCATCGCTGCCAGTTGCTGGCACTCATCGGCCTGCTGCTGGTCTCACTCCCGGCCGTGGCCGGTGTCCAGTTTCAGAACTGCGTGCGCGGTTCCGGGGGGGCGATCAGCTGCGACACGGTGCCAACGGGCAACACGTTGATGCAGGCGATCGAGGCTCGCGCTGGCCTGCTCCAGCAAGCCAGTCCCGGCTGGAGCGAGTTCGATCCCTTCGCGGGCTACAATGAGGATTTTGGAGGCGATGGCATGTGAGCCTCTGGCTGGCTGGAGCTGGATCCAGTTCCCCAGCCAGACGACTGGCGCATCCCACCTGCTTGCGTTTCGATGCTTCGGCATCCGCCAGCCGCGGATCACACCTGCGCTTCAGTGAGGGTCACACCCTCGGAGATCACCATGCACTTCTGGGCCCCTGCGATCGACCCCGCCCACCCGCTCGAGTGTTCCCAGCCGGAGCGGTACGTGTTGCAACGCCTGCAGAACGGCGCTTACATCGCCATTGATCCCCAGGATCAGAGCCTGATCGACGTGGCGGATCCCCAGGCGGCCCACGGCTTCCATACCCATGAAGCCGCCCTGCGGGCTGCCGGGGAGCTCAACAAGCTCGGCGGCGGCAGCGGTGGCGTCGATGTGATCAAGCTCGATTGATTCAGTTGGATGCCGGCGGGCTGTTCCAGGCGCCACCCCACGGATCGGCAACCTGGCCAGCCCTGCAGCTGCTGGATCGGACGCGGCGCTCCCGGCGCATCGGCAGCCGCTGGGCCTGAATATGACAATCTGCGACCGATCGGCCAGGCCTCAATACGGTTGGGATCTCTGGACTCGGTCGATGAACCGCCAGCAGCTCAGGACCCTTGAGGCCCTCTACGCCCACCCCCTGCGTCACGGCGTGCGTCGTTCCCAGGTGGAAGCCTTGTTCCGGGCCTTAGGAGCCGAGGTCAGCCGCCTCGACGATCAGCGCCTCCGGATCCGAATGCCCGCCGGTCCCGAGACCTGGATCCATCGCAGCTGTGGTCGTCAACCCGACCTCGACAGCGACGCCATGCTGCGGGCGCGCCAGTTCCTGCAGGAGCTGGGTGTCACCCCCGACCACCCCGAAGCCGCCGCCGCCGAGAGCCCCCGTGGCGATCAAAGTCGGCGGTTGGTTCTGGTGCTGGACCACCATCACACCGAGGTCTTCCGGCTGGAGGGCGACAGGGTCGAGCACGCTGTGCTGCATCCCCACGGGGTGTGGGGGTCTGGAGAGAATCTCACCCATCGGCACGATCGCGATATCGCCGGGCAGCGGGCTCCCCGGGATGCCGATTATCTGGCGCGCATCCGGGAGGCCTTGGGCGATGCCGATGTGGTGTTGCTGCTCGGTCATGGCAAGGGGGAGAGCGATCTGCGCCAGGTGCTGCTCGACGATCTCTCCAGGCACCGCCGCGATCTGCTGGCGAAGGTGGTGGGCGTTGTGACCCTGGAGGATGGGGGGCTTAGCGAGGAGGGACTGTTGGCGTTGGCCCGGGAGCATTTCGGCAACCTGCCCCATCGGCGACCGCTGCGGATTCCCGGCCAGGAGCTGCTGTCGGGCTGAAAAAGATGCGTTTTTCCCCAGTTTCCCTGGGTTTTCCGCCGGAATTCTGAAGTTTTCCGCAGGTCATTCCCGAAGTTTGAGGGGTTTCCCACGTCGAGACGGCGGCTGGACGTTGCCCTGGCCAGGGGATGGCTGCGTGCGGCTCCTCCCGGCGGAACGCAAAAAAAGCCGGCTGGTCACCACCAGCCGGCATTGGCACCCACACAGTTCAAACAGGCGGCGAATCCGGCCCGCGCCTGGAGCGAGGCCAGTCTCTGGATTCGCGCCGGGTCCTTCAGCAACCAACCTCGCCAGCGCCAGGCAGTCATGCCGAACCCGGAAGGAGACAGCCGTGGCTGCCCCGATCCGTCGGGCGAATCTTGCGGAAAGATTAAGCCCTGTGGCGCTGGTTGGGCGTCGCCATCGGTTGGGCTTGCTTGTCGGCCCCATCAGCACCGCTGATCGATGCTGCCCAGGTTGCCGCTTCGGGACCGGCGCTCACGCCTCGTCCTGGCGTACAAACACCAGCAGACGATTGTTGGCGGGCATCGGCTCGTCGCGGCTGAGCCGCAGCCCCCGCTGATCGGCCAGCGCGATCACCAGCTCGGCATCCCGAACCCCCATCGCCGCATCCAAGGCCCGCAGCTGGGCGTCAAAGGCCTCATTGCTGGCAGCGGTATACCGACCGCCGTCGTGGAAGGGGCCGTAGATCAGCAGCAATCCCCCCGCGCCCAGCACCGCTGCGCTGCCGCTCAGCAGGTTCGGGATCGAGCCCGCCGCCATGATGTGCAGCGTATTGGCTGTGAACACGGCCTGAAAGCGCTGGTCGGGCCAGCTGTGGCCTGCGTCCACGTCCAGGCACAGCGGCGGCGCCAACTCCGCCCCGGGCGCCATCGCCAGTGGCCCCAGCTCGCTCAGGCTCAGGCGCAGCTCGGCCAGGCCAGAGGGCCGCTCGCTCGGCTGCCAGCGCAACCCGGCGAGCTGTGCGCAGAAGTGGGCGGCGTGCTGACCCGTGCCCGAGCCGATCTCCAGTACACGGGCTCCGGCGGGCAGCCACTGGCGCAGCATCGCCAGGATCGGGCCTTTGTTCCGCTCACAGGCTGCTGAAAACGGCACGGAACCAGGGCTGTATTCAGCCATCTTGACGCCACGGCGCTGCCGCCCGGTGGCTCCGACGTCAGCCCAGGCGCCGACGCACCGATTCGGCGTGGCTGTGGAGCCCCTCGCTCTCGGCCAGGGCGATCACCGCCTGCCCGGTGGCCTCCAGGGCCGCTCGGTTGAACTGAATCAACGAGGTGTGGCGCAGAAAGGTTTCAACGCTGAGGGCACCGGCGAAGCGGGCCGTGCCGCTCGTCGGCAACGTGTGGTTGGGGCCGGCCAGATAGTCGCCGACGGCCTCCGGCGTCCAGGCACCCAGAAAGATCGCCCCGGCATTTTGGATTCGCTCCGCCAGCGGCTCGGGATCCCGCACCAGCAGCTCCAGATGCTCCGGCGCGAAGCGATCGCTCAGGGCCGCCGCCTGCTCCAAGCTGTCGACCAGCACGATCAGCCCCCAGCTGTTGAGGGCCTCGCGGGTGATGGCGGCGCGGGGGTGATGGCACAGCTGCTCCTCCAGCTGCCGCGGCACCGCCGCCGCCAGCTCGGCGCTGGTGGTGATCAAGATGGCGGCCGCGAGCGGATCGTGCTCCGCCTGGGCGAGCAGATCGGCGGCCACCTGGTCGGCGCGGGCGGTGTCGTCGGCGATCACCAGCACCTCGCTGGGACCGGCGAGGGAATCGATCCCCACCTGCCCGTAGACCGCCTTTTTGGCGAGGGTCACCCAGAGGTTGCCGGGGCCGCTGATCACGTCCACCTTGGGCACGCTCTCAGTGCCGTAGGCCAGGGCGGCGATCGCCTGGGCTCCGCCCACCCGCACCACCGTCTCGACCCCGGCCAAATGGGCTGCGGCCAGCACGGTTGGGTTCGGCTCGCCGTCGGGTCCGGGCGGGGTGACCATCACCCGCTCGCCGACGCCGGCAACAGCAGCGGGGATGGCATTCATCAGCACGGTGCTGGGATAGGCCGCCCGGCCGCCGGGCACGTAAAGACCGGCTCGGCGCACCGGTCGCCAACGCCGCCCCAAGCGTTCGCCATGGGGGCCGGGCAGGTTCAAATCGTCGGGCCTCTGCTGCGCATGGAAGGCCAAGATGCGGTCGTGGGCCAGCCGCAACGCCGCCTGCAGGGCGGCGGGAGTCGCCTGCCAGGCGCGTTCCAGCCGCTCCGGCGGAATCCGCAGTGGATCGGGTCGCACGCCGTCGAAGCGCTCGCTGAGCTCCAGCAGCGCCGCGTCGCCCTGCTGGCGAACCTGCTCCAGGATCGCGGCCACCCGCTCCTCCTCGCGCCGCAGGGCAGCGGCGTCGGTGCGAGCGGCGATCGCCTCCAGCCGGGCGGCGGCGCTGGCTTCGCCGTCGGTGCCGGTATGGAGTTGACGGAGCTTCAGCGGAGCGACCGCTGTCGACGCTGCGGATCCGGTGCTGCTCAAGGGAAGATGCAAGGCTGAAGTTGACGCTACGGCGTGGCCGGCTGGACGCCCAAGGGAGTCGAGGCGTAGGGTGGGTGATTGTCGGATTGTCGCCAGCCCTGTGGCCAATAACAAGTCGTCGAAGAAGCGGATTCAGGTTGCGGAGCGCAACCGTCAGCGCAATCGCACCTACAAATCAGCCCTGCGCACCTTGATGAAGCGCTGCTTGGCGGCCTGCAGCGCCTGTGCCCAGACGCCTGGCGATGAGTCTCGTGAGGCGGTGCGCAAGACCATGAACGTGGCCTTCAGCAAAATCGACAAGGCCGTCAAGGTGGGGGTGCTCCACCGCAACACGGGCGCCAACCAGAAATCCCGCCTCAGCCTGGCGGTGAAGCGGGTGCTGGAGCCTGCGGCGAGCGCAGCAGCCACCAGCGCAGCCCCGTCGTCCAGCACGGACGCGGTCGACGCCTGAATCGCCCCGCCCACCGCCAGGTTGGGCAGCCTGTGATTCGGTCTCCTCATCGTCATGCGTGGCACCGCCGTGGCTGAAGCCTCAAGCACCGTGGCAAGCGCGGCCCCGTCGGTCACGGCCGGCGAATCCAGGGCCCATCCGCAGCCTTCACCAGGGGTTGAGGCCTCGCCAGAGTGGCGAGGCTCACTGGTGCTGGTCGATTCCCACTGCCACCTCGTCTTCCGCAACTTCGACGACGATCTTGAGGCGGTTGCGAAGCGCTGGCGCCAAGCGGGGGTGTGCGCCCTGGTTCACGCCTGTGTGGAGCCGGGGGAGATTGTGGCGATCCGAGCCCTGGCCGATCGCTTCCCGGAACTGCGCTACGCGGTGGGCGTGCATCCGCTCGACACCCGGCACTGGCACAGCGATACCGTCGAGGTGCTGCGCCAGGCCGCCGCCGCTGACCCGCGGGTGGTCGCGATCGGCGAGCTGGGTCTGGATCTCTACCGGGAGCGCAACCTGGACCAGCAGCTGCAGGCCCTGGGGCCCCAGCTCGATCTGGCCGTGGAGCTCGGCCTGCCGGTGATCATTCACTGCCGCGATGCCGCTGCGGCGATGCTGGCGGAACTGCGTCCTCGTGCCGCCCGCGGCTGCCTGCCGCGCGGGGTGATGCACTGCTGGGGGGGCACCCCGGACGAGATGGCGGCGTTTCTGGAGCTGGGATTGTTGATCAGTTTCAGCGGCACGGTCACGTTCCCGAAGGCAGAGGCCATCCAGGCCTGTGCCCGGTCTGTGCCTGCAGACCGCTACCTGGTGGAGACCGACTGCCCCTTTCTGGCCCCCGCACCCCGACGGGGCAAACGCAATGAGCCTGCCAACGTGGCCACCGTGGCGGCCAAGGTGGCCGAGCTGCGAGGCGAATCCATGGAGGAGGTGGCCCTTACCAGCTCTCGCAATGCCGCAGCCTTGTTCGGCTTGCCACTTCACAATGTATGATGTTCCATTGGCCTGGTAGCGGAAGCGCCTCGTTGTCCACGTCTTTGTCCAGGGGGGAGCTGATTCCCCATCCGTCGACACTCACCGCGGGGCGGGCCCTCTAGGTCCCGCCTTCTGTTCAGCCGTTCCTGGGGTCAGGAACGGCTGTTCGCGTCCAGCCATCCACCGTTCCTGAGGGGCGGGCTCGATGGCACTGCAGCGATCTCGCTGCACCCCGCTTCGCTTCCCACCGGCCCGTTCTCACCCCTCCGTTCCTGCAGGTTCACCGCA
>CAYOCW010000086.1:0-8887 GCA_964402615.1 uncultured Cyanobium sp.
CTGCGGATGGTCAATCCCTCGCCCTACATGGCGTTCTTCAACTTTGGTGACTGGTATCTGATCGGCTCCAGCCCCGAGGTGATGGTGAAGGCCGATCCCCTCGATGGCGGCGGCATCCGGGCCTCGCTGCGGCCGATCGCCGGCACCCGCCCCCGCGGCGCCGATGACGCCAGCGATCGGGTCCTGGAAGCCGAGCTGCTGGCCGATCCCAAAGAGCGGGCCGAGCACGTGATGCTGGTCGATCTGGGTCGCAGCGACCTGGGCCGGGGCTGCTTGCCCGGCAGCGTGCAGGTGGAGGAGCTGATGGTGATCGGGCGTTATTCCCACGTGATGCACATCGTCAGCCAGGTGGAGGGACGCTTGGATCCACGCCGTGACGTCTGGGATCTGCTGATGGCCAGCTTCCCCGCCGGCACGGTGAGTGGCGCCCCGAAAATCCGGGCCATGCAGCTGATTCACGACATCGAACCGCAGGCCCGCGGTCCCTACGCAGGCGTCTACGGCAGCGTGGACCTCAGCGGGGCCCTGAACACCGCGATCACGATCCGCACCATGGTGGTGCTGCCCGTTCCTGGCGAGCCTGGATGCTGGCGGGTGCAGGTGCAGGCCGGGGCTGGCGTGGTGGCCGATTCCCGGCCCGAGGCCGAGTACCAAGAAACCCTCAACAAGGCCCGCGCCATGCTCAGGGCCCTGGCCTGTCTTCAGGCGCCTCGCTCCACCGGGGCGGCCTGTGCTGCGGAGCTGGAGGGGCGATGACCGCGCTGCTGCTCAAGGGCTTCGAGGTGGAGATGTATACCGGTCGCCCCGATGGCACCGTGGTGGGATGCGCGGCGGCGGCGGCGGCGGACCTGCCGGATTTCGTCACCGAACCCGACCACCGCAATCTGGAGTACATCACGCCTCCGGAAGCGGATTACCAGCGGCAGCTGGCCCTGCTGCTGGAGCCGCGCCAGCGGTTGCGGCGTTGGCTGGCCCCCAGGGGCCTGACCCTGGTGCCCGGCAGCACCCTGAGCCTGGGGGATAGCCGTCGCTTTGAGCGCTCCAATCCCACCAACCCCTATCACGCTTACATCGAGCGCACCTATGGCAGCCGTGTGGTGACGGCCAGCGTGCACATCAACCTCGGGCTCGATGCCATGGAGCCCCTGTTCGCTGGTCTGCGGCTGCTGCGTTGCGAGGCGGCGCTGCTGCTGGCCCTCAGCGCCAGCTCTCCGTTCCTGGATGGCCGTGCCACCGGCGCCCATTCCCAGCGTTGGCTGCAATTTCCGCTGACACCAGCGCAGGTGCCGTTGTTCCGCGATCAGGCCCATTACATCGCCTGGATGGAGGAGCAGCTGCGGCTGGGCACGATGCGGAACGTGCGCCATCTTTGGACCTCGGTGCGGCCGAACGGGGAAGCCCGTCCCCATGATTTGAATCGCCTGGAGATTCGCATCTGCGACCTGGTGGCGGACCCGGAGTTGCTGCTGGCGATCACCGCCTGGACAGAACTGCGACTGCAGCAGCTTTTGCGGGATCCAGATCGACACGACCCGCTGCGGGTGAGCCGGCTCGATGCCGATCGCTTGGCGGCCCTGGCTGACGCCAACGACCAACAGGCCGCGCGAACCAGCCTGGATGCGGAGCTGCTGCACTGGCGTGACGGCATCGCGATCACCGCCCGCCGCTGGTTGGGCGACAGCCTGGAGGCGATGGCGCCGTTGGCGTCCGAGCTGGGCCTGCTGCCCCTGTTGGCACCGTTGGATCCCGTGCTCGCCCCTGGTCCCCAGGGTGGCAATCAGGCGATGCGTTGGCTCAGCCGATACCAGGCGGGGGAGAGCATCAAGGCCATCCTGACGGAGGACATCAGGGCGCTCTCCGCCCGCGAACAAGCTCTGGCGGCAGGGCTTGCGACAGACATCGCCACACCTTTGGGATGATCATGGCTTCTTCCCCCGCTCTTTCGGTTTCCATGCGCCGGTTTTCAGTCGCTCCGGCCACAACCACACCGGAGACGCCACCAGGGGTGATCCGTCTGCTGAGCGAGCGGCTCGAGCTGGTGGAGGATCTCTGGCTGACGGTTCTGCGAGAGGAGTGCCCCGCCGACCAGGTGGAGCGCCTGCTGCGGCTCAAGCAGCTGAGTGGCCCGCTGGACCCGGGTGGTCTGAGCGATGGTCAGGAGCCCTTCAGCCTCGATGGCCAGGTGAGTGCCGAGATCGTGCGGCTGATTGGCGAGATGGATCTGGCGGAAGGCATTGCCGCAGCACGGGCCTTCTCCCTGTATTTCCAGCTGGTTAATATTCTGGAACAGCATATTGAAGAAGATAGCTATATTGAAAGTCTCAAGCATGCCCCGGCCCCTTCGCCCAGCGACCCCTTCCTGCCGGCCCTCGCCAGTCAGAGCGAACCGGCCACTTTTCGGCAGCTGTTCGAACGGCTGCGCAGCCTCAACGTGCCGCCAGCCCGATTGGAGCAGCTGTTGCAGGATCTCGACCTGCGCCTGGTGTTCACGGCTCACCCGACCGAGATCGTGCGCCACACGGTGCGCCACAAGCAGCGGCGCGTCGCCAATCTGATCCAGAAGTTGCAGGATGCCAACGTCAACCTCGATGACCGCTCGCGGCTGCGGCAGCAACTGGAGGAAGAAATCCGTCTCTGGTGGCGCACGGATGAGCTGCATCAGTTCAAACCCTCCGTGCTCGACGAAGTCGACTACGCGCTGCACTATTTCCAGCAGGTGCTGTTTGATGCCATGCCTCAGTTGCAACAGCGGCTGCGTTCGGCCTTGCACGCCAGCTACCCCGACGTGATGCCACCACCAGCGGCCTTCTGCACCTTCGGATCCTGGGTGGGGGCCGACCGCGATGGCAATCCCTCCGTGACGCCGGAGATCACCTGGCGCACCGCCTGTTATCAGCGACAGCTCATGCTGGAGCGTTATCTGCGTTCGGTGGCGGCACTGCGCGATCAGCTGAGCATTTCGATGCAATGGAGCCAGGTGGGGCCGGAGTTGCTCGAATCGCTGGAGATGGATCGCCTGCGCTTCCCCGACATCTACGACCAACGGGCGGCCCGCTATCGACTGGAGCCCTACCGGCTCAAGCTCAGTTACGTGCACGAGCGCTTGCGGCTCACCCAGGACCGCAACCAACAGCTCTCGGACGGAGGCTGGGACGCCCCCAGCGAGGCCAAGGTCCCGGTGGCCCCGGAGATCCGCGGCGGGTTAACGCCGGTTCCCGCCCATGCCAGCCCCGACCTGTATTACACCTCAGAGGATGAGTTCCGGGCCGATCTAGAGCTGATCAACGCCAGCCTGCAGGCCACGGGCCTGAGCTGTGAACCCCTCAATGACCTGCTGTGCCAGGTGCAGATCTTCGGGTTCACCCTGGCCAGCCTGGACATCCGCCAGGAGAGCACCCGTCACAGCGACGCCCTCGACGAACTCAGCCGCTATTTGCTGCTGCCCGTTCCCTATGGCGAGATGGACGAGGATCAGCGGGTGAGTTGGCTGCTGTCTGAGCTGCAAACCCGGCGTCCGCTTCTGCCTCCGGCTGCTCGCTGGAGTCAAGCAACCGCCGAGACCTTCGCGGTGTTTCGGATGCTGCAGCGCCTGCATGGCGAGTTTGGCCAAAGAGTCTGCCGCACGTATGTGATCTCGATGAGCCACACGGTGTCCGATCTCTTGGAGGTGATGCTGCTGGCCAAGGAGGCGGGTCTTGTCGATCCCCTGGCCCAGCAGTCGGCGTTGCTGGTGATTCCCCTGTTTGAAACCGTGGAAGATCTGCAGCGGGCTCCGGCCGTGATGGATCGATTGTTCGCTGATGGTTTCTATCGCCAGCTGCTGATCAGCACCAGCGACTCGGGCCAGCCCTTGCAGGAGGTGATGCTTGGCTACTCGGACAGCAACAAGGACTCGGGCTTCCTCTCCAGCAATTGGGAGATCCATCGGGCCCAAATCGCTCTGCAGCGCTTGGCCGATCAGCACGGTTTGGCCTTGCGCATCTTCCACGGCCGCGGTGGATCGGTGGGCCGTGGTGGTGGGCCTGCCTATCAGGCGATCCTCGCCCAGCCCAGCGGGACCCTCAAGGGCCGGATCAAGATCACGGAGCAGGGCGAGGTGCTCGCCTCGAAGTATTCCCTGCCGGAACTGGCCCTTTATAACCTCGAAACCGTCACCACGGCAGTGCTGCAGAACAGCATGGTGACGGCGCCGCTGGACAGCACTCCCAGCTGGAACGAGTTGATGGAGCGGCTGGCCAGTCGTTCGCGAGAGCACTACCGCGCCCTGGTGCATGAGAACCCCGACCTGGTGCCTTTTTTCCAGCAGTGCACACCGATCGAGGAGATCAGCAAGCTGCAGATTTCGAGCCGGCCGGCCCGGCGTCGGAGCGGCAGCCGCGACCTGTCCGGATTGAGGGCCATCCCCTGGGTCTTCGGGTGGACCCAGAGTCGCTTCCTGTTGCCCAGCTGGTACGGCGTTGGGGCGGCGCTGCTGGAGGAGCTCGACCAGGATCCCGAGCAGATGGAACTGCTGCAGCTGCTCTACCAGCGCTGGCCCTTCTTCCGCATGCTGATCTCCAAGGTGGAGATGACCCTCTCAAAGGTGGATCTTGAGTTGGCGCGCCACTACGTCACCTCCCTGGGACGGCCGGAGAACCGCGAGGCCTTCAGCGCGATCTATAACGCAATCGCCAAGGAGTTCGCCCTCACCTGTGATCTGGTGTTGCGCATCACCGGCCACAGTCGCCTGTTGGATGGCGACCCGGCCCTGCAGCTGTCGGTGGATTTGCGCAACCGCACGATCATCCCCCTGGGATTCCTGCAGGTGGCATTGCTGCGCCGCCTGCGCGATCAGAACCGTCAGCCGCCGATGAGTGAAGGGCGCGATAGCGACGGCCGCACCTACAGCCGCAGTGAATTGCTGCGCGGTGCCCTGCTCACGATCAATGGGATCGCGGCCGGCATGCGCAATACGGGCTGAGCCTTTGGTGCCGTTCACCTCACTGCTTATGCCGTTTCGCCAAGCGACGTCGGCGCCAAAGCTGCGCCCCGGCTACGGGTTGCAGATGCAGCCGCCCTTGTGCTGGGAGCGGCTGAACGAGCTGCTGCTGCGCCATGGCGATCGGCCGCGGAGCGAAGATCGCTGGCGGCTGGCCCTGGAGCGCAGCGCCTGGTACCTCGGGGTGTGTCGAGAGAATGGTCTGCTGGTTGGTTTCCTGCGGGTCACCAGCGACCTGGCCCTCAATGCCAACATCTGGGACCTGCTGGTGGATCTGGACGACCCCGCCTGGGAGGAGGTGATGACCGCCTTGGTGCAGTCGGCCCTGGCGCGGCTACGCAGGGAGATGGCGGGTTGCAGCGTGTCGCTGGCGGCGCCACCGGAGGCGCTCAACGCCCTCACGCGGGCTGGTTTCGTGGTGGACCCCGGCGGCATTCGTGCCATGGGGCTCAACCTGCGGCGCAGCTGAATCCGAGCCGCTGTTGCCGCTGCCGTGCCACAACCCCAGGGGAGCGGCGATCGGAACGATGGGGCACCAGCCTCCGTGGGGCTAATGCCTTGAACGAGCATGGAGGGACTCGAACCCCCGACATTCAGAACCGGAATCTGACGCTCTATCCAACTGAGCTACATGCCCATGGGATTCGCCGCGACCGCGCACCCGGAGGCGTGGGGGTTGGGGCGACCAAGGATCGGGATCGTCTCCCGACTCCTTTACCTTAGCCGCAGATCGCCCCAGACCCATCCGCCTGCAACGCCTGGCGCTGCGCCAGTTCCGCAACATCGCGGAGCTGCGGCTCGATCTCACGGCCCCGCGCCTGCTGGTGATCGGCGCCAACGGCGAGGGCAAGTCCAACCTGCTCGAGGCGGTGGAGCTGCTCGCCAGCCTGCGCTCGCATCGCTGCGCCAGCGACGCCGATCTGATCCGCCATGGCCAACCCCGCTGCGTGCTCGAGGCCACGCTCCAGGAGGGCGAAGAGTTGCAGCTGCTGCTGCAGCGCGGTGCTGGTCGCCAGGCCCGCCGCAATGGCCGGCATCTGGAGCGCCAGCTGGATCTGCCTGGCGATCTGCGCTGCGTGGGCTTCAGTGCCCTGGATCTGGAGCTAGTGCGAGGCGAACCGGCCGGTCGTCGCGCCTGGCTGGATCGCGTCGTGCAGCAGCTGGAGCCGGTTTACGGGGCCTTGCTCAGCCGTTATGGCCGGCTGCTGCGGCAGCGCAGCCAGCTGTTGCGCCGCGGTCTCGGCGGTGGCGAGCAGCCGGCACTGCTGTCCAGCTATGACGCGCAGATGGCGCTCGTGGGGGCGCGGCTGCACCGCCGCCGGCTGCGGGCCTTGCGGCGCTTGGAGCCGCTCGCCAGCGCCTGGCAACAACGGTTGGGGGGGGAGCGGGAAACCCTGGAGTTGGCCTACCGCAGCGGCACCCCGCTGCCGCCCGAGGGGTTGCCCGATCTGGAGGAGGCCTGGCGGAGGCAATTGGAAGACCAGTTGCTGCTGCAGCGACCGGCGGAGGAGCGGCTGGGCTCCTGCCAGGTGGGGCCGCAGCGGGATGAGGTGGAGTTGCGGCTGGCGGAGCAAGCGGCTCGGCGTTACGGCTCAGCGGGCCAGCAGCGCACGTTGGTGCTGGCCCTGAAGCTGGCCGAGCTGGAGTTGGTGGGAGAGGTGGTGGGGCAGCCACCGCTGCTGTTGCTGGACGATGTGCTGGCGGAGCTCGATCCTCGCCGCCAGCTGCTGCTGTTGGAGGCCGTGGGGGAGGGGCACCAGTGCCTGGTGAGCGCCACCCACCTGGGGGCCTTCGAGGGGAGCTGGCAAGCCCGCGCCCAGGTGGTGACGATGCGGGGCGGCCGGCTGGAACCGGAACCGCCATGACCGCACAACTGTGTCAGGACCGACAGGACGACGTGGCCCGATCGATCCGCAGCCCCTATGGTGGGATCTTGTTCGCCTGGATTCGATGAGCCAGAGCCTGTCATGCCTCCATCCCAACCCGGGATGGGACGGACGAGCACCCCAGCTGCTCAACGCTGCCGCCTCCACCACCGCCATGGTGGGCAAACATTGCATTCTCGAGCTCTATGAGTGCGACAGTTCGAGACTCAATGACGAAGCCTTTCTCAGGGACACCATCACGGACGCAGCGAAACGTGCTGGTGCCACCCTGCTCAACCTGATCACCCATCGGTTCGAACCCCAGGGGGTGACGGGATTAGCCCTCTTGGCTGAATCGCACATCTCGATTCACACCTGGCCAGAGGCGGGCTACGCCGCTGTCGACGTGTTTACCTGCGGCGACCACACCATGCCTGAACGGGCCTGTCAGGTGCTGCGCGAGGAACTGGGCGCCGGTTGCCACAAGCTCACCAGTTTCCGGCGCGAAACGCCCGCTTCGATTGTGGAATGCGAGCGGGACCCGCAACTGGCCTTGGCCTGAGCGGCTCTCGGGACGCCCCGGGGCCCTCGGCCCTCATGGCGTCCCGCGCCTCTGCAAGCCGCCCTCAACCAGGCGCCGGCATCAGCGGGCGTGGCTCAAGCCACGCCTCCGCCGGATCGCTCACGATTCAACTTGCCGCTGACCAACCCCTCCAGGTCGAGGCTGACGGCACTGAAGCCGAGTTGGCGAAAGGCCTGCACCAGCTCCTGGCGCAGCGGACCAGCCGCCAGGCGCGTCAAGGCGAACGCCAGAGCCGCCTCAGGCAACTCGATCCGGGCGGTCTGGCCCTGGCAGCGCACCCGCAATTCGCGGAAGCCCTGCTGGCGCAGCCACTCCTCCGCGGCGGCAAGACGCTGCAGCCGGGCCGCTGTGATCGGCTCGCCATAGGGGAAGCGTGAGGCCAGGCAGGGCTGGGCTGGGCTGGCTTGTCCCACCAGGGCAACCCCAAGGCCCGCGACAACTGTCTGACGCCGGTCTTGTCCAGGCCTGCCTCCGCCAGGGGGGAGCGCACGCCCCACTCGCGTGCCGCCCGCAGGCCGGGCCGATAATCGCTGAGATCATCGCGGTTGACGCCATCTACCACGACGGCGGCCCCAGCGGCGGTCGCGATCGGTGCCAGGCGGCTGTGCAGCTCCCGTTTGCAGGCGTAGCAGCGGTCCTCGGGGTTGGCGCTGTAGGCGGGATCCGCCAATTCGGCCGTGGCGATCTCACGGTGACGCAGGCCGAGCCAACGGGCCTGGTCCCGGGCCTCCTGGCGCAGATGGGGTGCCAGGGAGGGTGATACCGCCGTGATCGCCAGCGCACGCGGTCCCAAGCACTCCACCGCCAGGGCCGCCACCAGGCTGCTGTCCACACCGCCGGAATAGGCCACCACCACGCTGCTCAGCTCCAGCAGCTGATCCTGAATGCGCTCCCGGGCCAGCGTCAGCGCTGGTGGCAGCGGCTCCAAGGCGGTGAGGGCAGGCCGGGGCGACCAGTCGCAATCCATGCCAGAGATTTTGGCAGGGCTGGGTAGCATCCGGGTCCGGGGCTGTTGCCGTCCCGCTGCCCCCGAACCTGCGCGATGGCTGCCCGCTCCACCCAGACGCCCTCGATCGGTCGCGGTATCGGCATCCGCACCGCCGCTCGCAGCGAGGAGCGGTTGCGCGGCCAGGTGCATGTGTATGACGGCGACGGCAAGGGCAAAAGCCAGGCGGCCCTCGGGGTGGTGTTGCGCACCATCGGCCTGGGGATCTGCGAGCGCAAGGGCACGCGGGTGCTGCTGCTCCGCTTCCTCAAGGGCCCCGGCCGCGCCTACGACGAAGACGCCGCGATCGAGGCGCTGCAGCAGGGCTTCCCCCATCTGATCGACCAGGTGCGCACCGGCAGGGGGGAGTTCTTCACCGCCGCGCAGGCCACCCGCTTCGATCGCCAGGAGGCCCAACGGGGTTGGGACATCGCCCGCGGCGCCATCGCCAGCCAGCTGTATTCGGTGGTGGTGCT
>CAYOCW010000087.1:0-8798 GCA_964402615.1 uncultured Cyanobium sp.
GCCGTTCATCGCCACCGCCACCGACGTCGTGGGGGTCTTCATCTACTTGCATACCGCCGCCTGGCTGCTGCGGCGGCTGCCGGGGGCGGCTTGAGCGCTGGGATGGTTGGCTTGGCTGGGCCGGCCGGAACCAGCGTCGCCAGCGGTGAGCAGGGCGGCGGCCGACCTGGCCCGGCGGCTGGTGTCGGCAGGGGCAGGCATCCGGCGACCGGAGCGCCTGCCGCCGGGCCAGCCGGGCGGATCTCCGCCAACCTGAGAGTTGTTTACAGAACTTCAGGTTAAGCTTCATACAACGTCAGACGTACGGCCGTGGCCAGCGCGATCGCCGCCGCTGCCCCAGGCGATGCTCGGCTCGGCGGACATGGTTCCCTCGGAGACCGTCCTCACCCCGGCCCTGAGGTCGGTGCCCGCCCTGGACACCGACCTGGTGCGCTCCTATCTGCGCGACATCGGCCGGGTGCCCCTGCTCAGCCATGAGCAGGAGATCACCCTCGGACGCCAGGTGCAGGATCTGATGGCTCTGGAGGAGCTGGAAGCCGATCTGCGCCAACAGCTTGGCGAACCCCCCAGCCCCGATCGCCTGGCCGCCGCTGCCGGCCTCAGTGCAGTCCAACTGCGCCGCCGCCTGCAGCTGGGCCGACGCGCCAAGGAGCGGATGGTGGCCGCCAATCTGCGCTTGGTGGTCAGCGTGGCCAAGAAATACACCAAGCGCAACATGGAGCTGCTGGACCTGATCCAGGAGGGCACCATTGGGCTGGTGCGTGGGGTTGAAAAGTTTGACCCCACCCGCGGCTACAAATTTTCGACCTATGCCTATTGGTGGATTCGCCAAGGCATCACCCGTGCCATCGCCGAAAAAAGCCGCACGATCCGGCTGCCGATTCACATCACAGAAACCCTCAACAAGCTCAAAAAAGGGCAGCGGGAGCTCAGTCAGGAGCTGGGTCGTACCCCGACCGTGAGCGAACTGGCCACGGCGGTTGAACTGCCCGAAGAAGACGTCAAAGATCTGCTTTGTCGTGCCCGCCAACCGGTGAGCCTGGAATCAAAAGTGGGCGATGGAGATGATACAGAATTGCTCGATCTGCTACCCGGAGATGGCCTTGGTCCTGATGAGCAACTGACGGTGGAATGTCTTAAGGGCGATTTACTGGCATTGCTGGAGCGGTTACCGGTCCTGCAGCGACGCGTCTTGCACCTGCGCTATGGGCTGGAGGGCAACGAACCAATGAGCCTCACAGGGATTGGACGCATCCTCGGAATTAGCCGAGATCGTGTACGCAATCTAGAGCGTGATGGCTTGGCGGGGTTGCGCCGCGTTAGCTTTGCGATTGAAGACTATGTAGCCAGCTAATGACAACTTTCACTTAGAATCCTGAAAAAACAAACATCCCGTCAACCATTTGCGACTGACGGGAAGTTTTTATTGAGTGTCTATAAAGTTTTCATTAAAACCATTCCGGAATAGCCTCTTCCCGGCTATTTACGACTGCTTCTGGAGTGGTGCGCTTGAAATCGAGGGTGATGGAACGGTTTTGCACACCATCGGCGGCAACGGCGCGAATGGGGTAGTTCTGATGACCATCGGGGAAAGCCATTTGGAAGCGGAAGGTCCCATCGCCCGACAGGGCTTGCTCCTCTCCGGCAACCGTGAGGCGCGCCGACGGTTCCGTCGCTCCATAAACAATCAGTTCAGCATCAGCCACCAGCCAAAAACTGCGCTGGCGAACAGCGACGCCACTAGCCCCGGATTCTGTCAATCCACTCGCCCAGAGGCCCAAACCCGACGCTTGGCCACCAGCGGCTTGTTCGCCCGCTGCACCGGATTCTTGAAACGCTTCAGAACCCAAGCCGAGCTGACGCCGCCCCTGCGAGGCAACCTGATAAATGCGTTCATGAACCCCGACCGGCGCTGAGAGGTCGAAATCTCCGGCCTCAGCGGGAATCATCTCCAGCGAGAAAGGGCGGACCAGGTCGAGCCCGAAGCTGTCGGACGCCTCGGCCGGCATGGCGATGGGAGCGGAAAAGGCCAAGGAGATCCAACCGGTGCGGGTGCGCAAGCCCAACTCAGCCCGGTAGACGCGCCCAGCCACAGGAACCGGCAGATACCACTCGCCGGCAGCCCCCTCGACAACCGTCTCAAGGCAAGCCTGCCGGTAAACATCTCCTTCGGCCATACCGGTGATATCGGCCAAGCGCAGACAAAGGCTGCCAGCATTGTTGGCCAGCGCCGCCTCCCGGTCGGTTGGGCTGATCTCCCAGCGGCAGTAAGCCCATTGGGCGTCCTGAGGATGCACCTGCAACGAGGTGGCGGGCGTCGGGGCGGGCGTCAGCTCGGCCGCGACCGGGGATGGGGCTGGGGCCGGGACGGATGCTTCCGGCAGCTCGGCAACGGACGCCGCCTCGTCGGTCGGGCTCTTGGAGGCAATCGCCTGGAGCAAGCCGTCGCGAGCCTGGGCGCTGTAGCGAGGAATCCCCATGACCCGCGCCAAATCCCTCAGCCGCCGCAGGGGCAGGGCGGCGAGCTTGCTGAAGAAATCAGGCTTGGAGGTCATCGCCAAAGCTGTTGCGAAAAGTCACGCCATTGTGACCCGGTGGATCGCTGGCGAACGATGGCGTCAGCAACTCACCACGCTGAGATCCCCGTGCATCCGGCGAACTGGGGTTCTGACGCCATCGCCGGGGCATCCCGGGTCAGGGTTTCCACATGTCTCTCAGCGGCTGCAGCCTGGTTGCCGCCGAGCTCGCCCTGGCCCCCTGCTGGCCCCCTGCTGGCCAACGGCGCCGCGGCGATGGACCGCGTCAGCCTGCCGTTCGCGTCAGCGCCGTCGTCTCAGCCTCGTTGGCCAGCCCCGGCTCCATGGCGCGCTGCAGGGCCTGGCGGCCCAGCGCTTGCCCCTGCTGGTGCAGATGCTCCTGAAAGAGCCGGTTCGCATCCGGGAAGCGGGGTTCCTCGGCCAACGGCAGAGGGCCCGCCCCATCCAGGCCGGTTTCACCTTCGAGCGCCGGCGTGATCACCACAAGATCGGAATCGAGCGGAGCGTCGTAGCGCCACCAGCGCATCGGATCGGCAATGGCGGGGTGAGGCGGATGGAGAGCCGTTGGCGGCGCCGCCGCGACTCCATCGCGGCGGCGCTGGGCCAATTCGGCCAGCAACTGGCCGCGGCTGCGGCCCCGCAGCTGGAACAGGACGAACGGGTCCTCACTGAAGCGATCGCCCATCAGGTAATAGACGGCGCTCACGTGCTTGCAGGGATTGGCCTTGTCCTGGCAGGTGCACTCGCTCCGCACCTCTTGTAGCTTGAACGGGAACAGCCGCTTGCCACTGGCAGCGAAGGCCCGCTCAATATCCTCCGGCATGATGCCGGCCAGCAGCTGGGCGGACCAGCGGGCCTTGCTGCTCAGCGCTTCCAGGACGTAGCCCCAATCCTCGTCATTGAGCACATCCAACCAAAGCTTGACCTTGTAGGGCTCACTTTCACTGCCCTGCACCCGAGCATGAACACGACGACCCTCGAAGCGGATCGAGATTACGTTGCCGGAGCGGGCATAGCTCCAGGCCCGCTCCAACCGCTTCTTGTATCGGTAGGCATTGATCAGCTCCATCCATTGCTGCACCCACCAAGGCTGCTCTGCAAGCCCCTGCTGGCCGAGCTGGGTGGCGATCGCACCGGAAGCGGGGGGGAGGGGCATGGGAGCACGCCGGTTGAGCGGTTGCTCCACTCTGCCCCTCTGAGGGCGCAGGGCTGCCCCCTTCAGCGCCTCTGCCCCCCGCGCGCTTGACGAAGCCGCCAGCGCAGGCTGCGACTGCGGATCCAAGCGGCGCCAGCCGCCAGCAGTGGCAGGGGGCCGGGAACTGGGCTGAACTGCAGCAGTTCACCATTAAGCCCATCAGCATTGTTGGCAACGTAGAGGACGCCACCCTCGCCCACCGCCAAACCGGCGGGGTTGCTGAGCCCAGTAATGATTTGGCGGCGGCTGCCATTCGGGGCGACCCGCCAGATGCTTCCGGTGTTAATAGACCTGAAGTAACTTGTGGCATATTCCATCACGTAGAGACTACCATCATCTCCAGCAGCGAGATCCGTGATGAGCGAAAATCCCGTCAGAGACTGGCTTGGCGAGGTATTGACGCCATCGACAAGACTGAACACGCTGGCCGAACGGGGCTCGAAGGGGAATCCAGTAAATTCGCCAATATTGAGCGAATTATTTTGAGATATCACGGTCAGACCCGTTGGGACTGAACTAGTTGTGAATGGGGGGCCATTCGTGATATTAATTCGCGGAAAAACGAAATGGCTGACGATCGGGAAGTTGCCGCTGGGGTCGACGGACGACGGATCAATCGTCAGGAGCGTGTTTGCACCTGCATCGCTCACAAACAGTTTATTTGAAAAGGCTTGAATTGCGTATGGATTGCTATTGAAATCTGCGCTATTGCCATCAGGATTCGTCTGCCGCTCGTAAGCTGCAAGATTGCTGCGGGGCTGGAGTTGGCCGGTTGCCAGGTCGATACTGACCACATGGCCGAACAAAGGGTCGAGCAGGTCCACGTTCGGCTGGCGAGGATCCCCTCCCAGGCCAAACACCCCCACCAACCCGAGGCTGCTGTTCCAGCTGAGGTCGGCGATGCCAGTTCCCTCGCTGCCGTCAGCCTGAGCCAGGGAGGGCAGACCCGTGATCAGGCGGACATACGTGTTGCGGCGGGGATCCCAGGCGCCGATGGCCCCGGTGAACCCTTGGCAGATCGACGCGCGCGAGCCACTCGTGATGCAGGGGCCGGTTCCGGGAGCCGCTGCGGCGCCGGAACCGGCCTCACTCACCAGGACCCGCTGATCGTTGACCAGCAACCCCCGTGGGTTAGCCAGGCCACTGGCGAGAATTCGGGCGCGATAGGCCGGGGAGGCATGGGCCTCGCCGGCCAGCATCGGACTCAGCAGGCCGATCAGCACGGCAACACCGGCTCGCAGAAATCGCCGCTCTCGACCATGGTTGAGGGATGGCAGAGTGAGGGTGAAGAGTCGCAGTGCCATTGGTTCGACGAATGAAGGACGACGTTGCTCAAATTCTAGCCTAAGGTTGGATAGTTAACCCAATCCAGTCCACCAACAAATGCTGTGGCTAAATCAAGCCCCTCCAAATCCAGCCTGCTCTGGTACTCCCCGATTGTCAGCAGATCGAGATTGCTTCAGGCACTCCCTTCTCAGCTATTTTGCAAAGCTAAAGAGACGGCCAAGTCTTCCGACAGCATGATTGCATTGACGACTGCCATCGTCGGCGGCGGTGTGTCTGGGCTGGCCGTTGCCCGCGGGCTGCTGCGCCGCTTCGAACTTCCGGATCGTCCCCGACACCGGCTGCAGCTTTATGAGCGGCATGATCATGGCCAGTCCCAAGGATTTGGATTTCTCGTGCAGGCCGACGGCTGTCGGGCGCTACGGCGCCTGGGCATCGATCCGGTGGCGCCTGGCATCGGCTTGTGCTTGCGACATGTTCAGATCCTGCTCAGCGATGGCTCCGTCGTTGGCGAGCACCAGCTTGAAAACACGGTGGCGATGGAGCGCCCCGCCTTGCTCCAGGCCCTGTCGCAGGGGATGGATCCAGCGGTGCTGCGCTTCGGGGAGGGCGTCGAAGGCTTTGTAATGCAGGGGAGTCGGGTGAGTGGGCTCAAGCTGCCCGGAGGGCGGATCGCGCCGGTCGATCTGGTGATCGCCGCCGATGGAGCGCACTCCCGTTGCCGAGCGCTAATCGATTCCGGTCCCAGGCTCAGCGGACAGCTCGCTAGGGTGCACGAAATCGTGGCCTGCGTGCAGCATCCCGGCATGGCCAAACGGCTGGGATCGGGTTTTATCAAGGTCATGCCCCCTCAGGGAGGCCTGGCTGTGGGTCTCGTCCCCCTGCCGGCCGGTCGGGTGATTTGGTTCCTGCAGTTCGATTCCGATCGCTACCGCTTTCCGGACCGTGCCGATCTGCGCGCCTTCGCACTGCAGCTGCTGGAAGATTTCCCTTCGTGGTTGCTGGATTTCTTGCGCGAATCTGATCCTGCCCTGCTTCATCACTGGCGTCCTCTCGATCTCGATCCGCCCACCCGACTGGTGGGACCCAATCTGGCCCTGATTGGTGATGCCGCCCATCCCATGCTGCCCTTCACCAGTCAGGGCGTGAACCTGGCCCTGGCCGACGCGGAGCTGTTGACCGCGCTGCTGACCAGCCCTGGCCAGCGCCGGGGTCTCAGCGAACTCTTGCGCATTTACGACAGCCAGCGCCAGCCGCTGCGCCCACCGCTTGTGGCGATGGGCAGGGCCATGACCAGCGATTTTCTGGCCTCGGCTGAGCGAGCCGCCAACCGTCCACCGGTGGCGACCTGATGGACGCTGGCCCCGCTGCTGGCTGGTTCCAGGACGAGGCGGTTCCCCTGCCGCTGTTGCGGCAGCGGGCCTTCAACCTGCGCTGGGCGGAACAGCCCGCGGGGGTGATCCCGCTCACAGCGGCCGATCCCGATTTCCCCACCGCGCCCTCGATCCGCGAAGCCCTTCTCAACTACGTGCGACCAGGACTGTTCAGTTATGGCCCCGCTGGCGGACTGCCGCAATTCCGTCAGGCCGTGGCAGAGCATCTGCGGCAGCAACGTGCCGCGCCGGTGCTGCCGGAAGGTGTGATCGCCGTCAATAGCGCCGCCGCCGGCTTGGCCCTGCTCTGCAAGTCCTGGCTGCAACCCGGCGATGAGGCCATCGTCTGGGACCCCGTCGATTTTCTGTTGGGCCACAGCGTTCAGGCGGCCAGTGGGGTGCCGGTGCGCTGGCCGCTGGAGCGCCAGGATCCCCTCGATCCCGCGGTGCTCGAGCGCCTGCTGAGCCCCCGCACCCGGCTGCTCTGCCTCTGCAATCCCCACAATCCGCTCGGCCGCTGCTTCCGACGCGACGAGTTGGAGGCGGTTGGCCATCTCTGCCGGGCGCGCGGCATCCGGGTGCTGAGCGATGAAGTCTGGAGCGACATCGTCTACCCCCCGGCCCGATTCACCAGCTGGCTGGCCCTGGAGCCCTCTCTGGCGGCGATCGGCGCCGTGGTGTACGGATTCTCGAAGGGCTTCGCCCTGGCAGGGCTGCGGTTGGGCTGCGTGGTCCTGGTCGACACCGACGCCGCAGCGCGGTTGCTGGCGGCCAGCGAACAGCCCAGCACCATCGATGGGGTCTCCACCCTCAGCCAGGTGGCCGGCATCGCCGCCTGCGCTCCCGAAGCGCTCCGCTGGCAGCAGGCCTTTCTGGAGCACCTGCAAGCCCGCCGCGATCAGCTGGTGGCGACCTTGGCCGCTGTGCCCGGGCTGGAGCTGACACCACCCCAGGCCACGTACGTCGCCTGGCTCAAGCTGCCGCCAGGGTCGGCGCAGGCCGAGGTGGTGGCCGCCCGGCTGCTGGAACACCAGAGGTTGGCGGTGGTGCCGGGGACACCGCGCTGGTTTGGAGAGCGGGCCGCCGGTCATCTGCGCCTCTGCTTCGCGACCTCGGAAGGCCTATTAACCGAGGGACTGCAACGACTGCTGGCGGGGCTGAGCGAGGCCTGAACGCTGGAGCGCTGCTTGCCGAGCCAGCAGCGGCGTATCCCGGCCGGCCGACGCTGGGCCCGCCAGCTCAGGTTTCCTCCAACGCCACCAGCTCTCGCAGCTGCTCCATCGCCAGGCCGCCGAGCCAGTCCTCGCCCGAGCCGACAATGTCCTCCGCCAGCTTGGCCTTCTGCTCGATCATGCGATCGATCCGCTCCTCCACCGAGCCGCTGGTGATGAACTTGTGCACCAGCACCCGATTCTGCTGGCCGATTCTGTAAGCCCGGTCGGTGGCCTGGTTCTCCACGGCCGGATTCCACCAGCGATCCACATGGAACACATGGCTGGCGCGGGTGAGGTTGAGACCCACCCCGCCGGCCCGCAGCGACAAGAGGAACAACTGGGGACCGCGGGGATCCTCCTGGAAGCGATCGACCATCGCCTGCCGCTCGGCCTTGCTGGTGCCGCCGTGCAGGAACGGCACCTCCTGGCGCCAGCGCCGCTCCAACCAAGCCTTGAGCAGATGCCCCCACTCGGCGAACTGGGTGAATAGCAGCGCCCGATCGCTGGCGGCGAGCACCTCCTCGAGGATTTCCTCCAAGCGCAGCAGCTTGGCGCTGCGCGCGCCGAAATCGGCGCTGACCTCTTCTTGCTTCAGCACCAAGGCGGGATGGTTGCAGATTTGCTTGAGGCGGGTGAGCAAGGCCAGCACCTGGCCATGCTTCTGCCCCAGCGGAGCCCGGGCGATGGCATCGAGGCTCTCCTCAACGGTGCGGCTGTAGAGCTTGCGCTGCTCCGGGACCAGCCCCACCCATTCGCGCAACTCCACCTTCTCCGGCAGATCCGAAATGATCGAACGATCCGTTTTGAGGCGCCGCAGGATGAACGGCCCCACCCGGGACTTGAGATCCCGCAGCGAGCTCATGTCGCCATAGCGCTCGATCGGCAGCCGGTAGCGCTGGCGAAAGAAGGCCTCATCGCCCAGAACCCGCGGGTTGAGGAAGTCCATCAGCGCCCAGATCTCGCTGACGCGGTTCTCGACCGGCGTGCCGGTGAGGGCGATGCGGAAGCGGCCGCTCCGGCCCGGCCGCCCCAAATCTCGGGCCGCCTGGCTCTGCTTGGCCGAGGGATTCTTGATCGCCTGCGCTTCGTCGATCACCACGCCCTGCCAATCGATCGCCTCGAGCAACTCGCTATCGCGCTGCAGCAGGCCATAGCTGGTGCGCACCAGATCCACCCCTTCCAGCGCCTTGCGCAG
>CAYOCW010000088.1:0-8733 GCA_964402615.1 uncultured Cyanobium sp.
CACTGGTGTGGATCACCTAGTCGTTCCCGAAGGATCGACTCCGTCAGTATGGCACCGACGGCGGGTAGGGACCCCCTGGGCCACGGGTGGGCATCCCCGAACGCGGCGGTGAGACGAGCTCACCAGCCTTGGTCGCACCATGCAGCGCAGCCCGGCGGAGCGTTCTCGAGCTGGTTGCGAGATGAGGCGGGGCTCTGCTTGACATCAACGTCAGCCCTGGCTCCATCCCAACCCGGGCGCTCGCCTGCCCCATCTGCGGAGGGCATCGGGCGGCGTTCAGCCGGCGTCTCGGCGCGGCGGCAGCGTCTGCGCCGGCAGCGGTGGTAACGAGCAGGGGGGAGCATGGGGCAGACCTCTCGGCCTCCGCATGCAGGCGTTGCTGCTGGCGCTCGCGATCGCCGCCTTGGCGCTGCTGCTGCTGTGGGCGGTTGCGGCCCTGGGCTGGTGGTTGCTAGGGGCGGTGTTCGACCCGTTGCTGGAGCGCAGCCGTGAAGATCTGACGCGCCAACGCATCCTGCAGACGGCGCTGCTGCGGGAACAGGCCCGGGAGCAGCTGAGCCTGCTGCGCCAGCGTCAGCGCTCGGCCCTGCGCCTGTACGACCTCGACGGACGCCCGCTGCTGTTGCTGGAGGATGAATTGGAGGCGTTCCAGCAGCGCTGCTTGGCGGAGCTGGAGCTGCCGGCGCCCTGCGCTTGGCCCGAGATCCGTCGCCATTGGCGCCGCCAAAGCTTGATCTGGCATCCCGATCGCGGCGGCGATCGCCTGCGTTGGCTGCGACGCCAGCGCGCTTATGAGGCGCTCAAAGATCTGCGTCAACGCCAGCGTCAGCGGGTCTCGGCAGCCGCGACCGCCACCGGAGCGTTGCGGCTCCAGCCCCGGGCCAGGTGGTGGCACTGGCGCTGGCCGCCTCGACGCTGAGCCAGATTCCAAGCAGCAGCCCTGCCGCGATGCCGTCCCCGTTCGAGGCGATCGCCGTGGTCTCCCCCGGCTTGGAGACCGTGGCCGCCGCTGAACTCACCGCCCTCGGCGCCGAGGCGGTGCAGCCCCTGCACCGGGCCGTGGCCTGCCGCTGCGATCAGATCACCTTTCAACGCCTGCACCTGCAGGCCCGGCTGCCGTTCCGGCTGCTGCGCCAGCTGGCTCGCTTTCCCTGCCACAGCCGCGATGAGCTGCGCCGCCAGTTGCCCCGGGCCGCCGACTGGGCCCTGTGGCTGCCTCCAGAGCGCAGCTTCCGGGTGGAGGTGACGGGCAGCGGGCCGGGCCTCAACCACAGCCATTACACCGCATTGGAGGTGAAGAACGCCCTGGTGGACCTGCAGCGCCAGCATTGGGGCCGTCGTTCCGATGTGGACCTCGACAACCCGGATCTGGTGCTGCACCTGCATCTCGGCCGCGGGGAGGCGGTGCTCAGCTTGGTAGGGGCCGCTGGCAGCCTGCATCGCCGCGGCTGGCGGCCGGCCCTGGGCCTGGCTCCGCTCAAGGAGAACCTGGCCGCCGGCCTGATCGCCCTGACCGGCTGGGATGGCCGCGTGCCGCTGCTCGATCCCCTCTGCGGCAGCGGCACCCTGCTGCTGGAGGCAGCGGCTGCCGCCTTGGGCCGGGCGCCGGGGCTGGGACGGCAGTTTTTGTTTGAACACTGGCCCGATTTCGAGGCGGCGGCCTGGCGGCAGCAGGGCCAGGAGGCTCAAGCCCAGGCCCGCGACCGCCTCGCCGATGGATCGCCCCTGGCGCCGATCCTGGGGCTGGAGCGCGATCCAGAGGTGCTGACGCAGGCCCGCGCCAATGCCAAGGCAGCCGGTCTCGACCGTTGGGTCGACCTGCGCCAAGGGGATCTGCGCCGGTTCGAGCCGCCGCCGGGCCCGGGGCTGATCGTTGCCAATCCGCCCTACGGCGCCCGGCTGGGTGAAACCGACCTGCTGCGAGAGTTCTATGCCGATCTGGGCCAATGGCTGCGTCAGCGCTGCCCCGGCTGGACGGTGTGGCTGCTGAGCGGCAATCCCGAACTGAGCGCCGCGCTACGCCTCAAGGCCAGCCGCCGCATCCCGATCAGCAACGGCGGCATCGATTGCCGCTGGCTGCGCTATGACATCCGTGCTTGATCGATGCTGGTTGAGCCATTGCATAGGTTCGCGCTGGATCTAGCAACACGCGATCAGCGCGGCGGATCAATGGGGCGGCTCGATCCCTGCAGAGCGAACGGTTGCTGACAACGCCGCCGCAAGCGCCGCGACCAACGCCAACCCACAAGGGCGGCGGCGGCGGGCAGAGGGCCAGGCGCTGGCGTGCCAGACGGGGGAGAGAAGATGTTAGCGATGGTGGGAGCGGGAGTTATCACCGTGAAGGATGATCCGCTTGAATACCAAGTGTCGTTCCAGAGCACCACGCCGTCCCAGTCAACCCAACCTTCCTCCACGATCGGATCGATCACAATGAAACCGTTGTCCGGTAGGTTTTCGGGCAAGGGGCTGGGCTCCCCGCCCGGCAGAGGTTCGCCGGCTTGATCGGCTTCATCTGAGGGATTGATGGGCAAGATGATGGGCGGAGTATAGGGTTCAGGCGTTAGAGCGATGGGCTGATCCGAGTTGTAGCGAATGGCTCCTTTGACCCAGCTATTGAGATCGCCATTATCGTACTGCAAGAAGTTGGCCGCAAGCGCAAGAAGTGAACCACTCTCGTCGTAGCTGACATCCAAAATCTCAAAAGAACCTCGCAGATCATTATTGCCTCTACCGTTCCCCCAAAAATCAAGGCCGGATACATCAAGATCCGCAAATCTGGCAGCGGTTTGATAGGAGCCGGTTGACAGGCTCTGCTGGCTTGGCGCCTCTAACTTCAGACCCCACCAGCGAGAGGACCACCAATCGGGGTTGGAGTTGAAATCGTTAATCCAAAACCAGACAAAGCTAGGCGAAGAATAATTATAAGCCTCGAATGAAAAACCATCTTGCGTGCTAATCGAAACAGATTCTCCCGCGCCGATATAGCTTGATGGGCTGCTGATGAACTCCAGCCGGCTGGTTGCCAGCGCCCGCAGCGGCGCCCCGATGCAGGCCAGCGCAACCAGGCTCAAGGCGCTCCGCTTCAGCCAGGTTCGGGCGCTGGCTTGCTGCTGATGGCAATTGTCCACGAAAGGCTCACCGCCGGTCGGCTGCAGATTAGCCTTGATCGAAGCCATGGGGCGTTCCGGAATCTGCAGCTGCAGATGTGCGTTAAACCCTGCTGATCCAACCATCGGTGGACTGCAGGGGAGAACAGCGGCGAGATGGGCCATGGCGCGACGGCGTCTGGAGTCACGGCCCTCTTGGTTGGGCAACAGCGCCGCTGATTCACACGCCAGCGCCTCTTGCCGCGCTTCCGGAACCCACCGGCGGAACGGCAGATCTGCGGGGCCCTGCCAACGCCGCTGCCCGCGGTCGCCGATCCAACAGCCACACCTCCAATCGCTTGCGGCGCTCGGCTGCGCCGCCCAGGGCTGGGCGACGATCAACGGCCCACCGGGTTGGGTAGCCGCTGCCAGCAAGCCGAGTCCCGGCGCACCCCGCCCGAGCGGGTGCCGGAGATCTCGCAGGCGAACCGCGGCCCAGCCCCATCGCCCCAGGTTCCCGCCCCAAGCTTCTTAGAATCCCCCAACCTTGGCCACGGCGCCCCGAATGACCCAGCTGGAAACGCGCACCGAGCCGATGGTGATCAACTTCGGCCCCCATCACCCCTCGATGCATGGGGTGCTGCGGCTGGTGGTCACCCTCGACGGCGAAGACGTGGTGGACTGCGAGCCGGTCATCGGCTATCTGCACCGCGGCATGGAGAAGATCGCCGAAAACCGCACCAGCGTGATGTACGTGCCCTATGTAAGCCGCATGGACTATGCGGCGGGCATGTTCTACGAGGCGATCGTGGTGAACGCTCCCGAGCGCCTGGCCAACATCCCCGTCCCGAAGCGGGCCAGCTACATCCGGGTATTGATGCTGGAGCTCAACCGCATCGCCAACCACTTGCTTTGGCTGGGCCCCTTCCTCGCCGATGTCGGCGCCCAGACCCCGTTTTTCTACATCTTCCGCGAACGGGAGATGATCTACGACCTATGGGAAGCCGCCACCGGTCAGCGGCTGATCAACAATAACTATTTCCGCATTGGTGGAGTGGCCGTCGACCTCCCCTATGGCTGGCTGGAGAAATGTCTCGACTTCTGTGATTGGTTTGGACCAAAGATCGACGAATATGAAAAGTTGATCACCAACAATCCTATTTTCCGCAAGCGGATTGAGGGGCTGGGCACCATCCACCGCGAGCAGGCGATCAACTGGGGCCTCTCCGGTCCGATGCTGCGGGCTTCCGGCGTGGTCTGGGATCTACGCAAGGTAGATCATTATGAATGCTACGACGACTTCGACTGGGATATCGCCTGGCAAACAGAAGGTGATTGCTACGCCCGGTACCGCGTGCGCATTGAAGAAATGCGCCAGTCGTTGAAGATCTTGCGCCAGGCCTGCGCCCAGATTCCCGGCGGCGCTTTCGAGAATCTAGAAGCGCGCCGGATGGCGGAAGGCAAGACGAGCGAGTGGTATGGATTTGACTATCAATATGTGGCCAAGAAGGTGGCTCCCACCTTTAAAATTCCCGCGGGCGAACTCTATACTCGCCTCGAATCAGGCAAGGGCGAGATTGGTGTGTTTATCCAGGGCAACGACGACGTGACTCCATGGCGGTTCAAGATCCGCGCTGCTGACTTCAACAATCTGCAGATTTTACCCCATATTCTCAAGGGCAATAAAGTGGCCGACATCATGGCCATTCTTGGCTCGATCGATGTGATCATGGGATCGGTGGATCGCTGAAATTAACTTCTCGCGCTGAATTCATTACCTGGCCAACCCCTTCTTACGCCGGATCTGCCACAGCGGTTTTTTGCTGCCGGCCGCCCTCAGCGGCTACCTCGGCCTGAAGGGTGTCCATCCAACCCTGCCGGGCTGGCCCTGTCCGCTGCGGGCCCTCACCGGCATCCCCTGCCCCGCCTGCTTCCTTAGCCGCGCCACCAGCGCCGCCTTGAGCGGTGATTTGAGCGGCTCCATTCAGCTGCACGCCTTTGGCCCCCTGGCCGCGGCCGCCTTGCTGGGCTGGTCGGCTCTGGCGATCCGTCAGCGGCGCCTGCTGCCGAGCGGCCTGCCGGCCTGGCCCCCGGGCCCGTTGGCGGCAGGGCTGATTCTCTACTGGCTGCTGCGGCTGTGGCTGGCCTTCCGCGGCTTTCCGGCCTTCCCCGACCTCCGCTGATCCGACCCTGTCAGCCCGGCCTGAGGCAGGGCCGCGGCGCGACCCTGACGGTGACAACGGCAGACGGGGTTGCATGCTGATGGGTGATGGCAGTGGCCACAACAGTGTTGATCAATCCCGACAGCTGGCTGCTGCTCTGCCGCACCGTGCGCTTCGGGGAAACGGATGCCGCCGGGGTGATGCATTTCCAGCAGCTGCTGCGCTGGTGCCATGAGGCCTACGAGGAAAGCCTGGAGCGCTTCGGCATCCCGGCAGGCGAGCTGTTCCCGACGCCGGCACAGCGGCCGAGCGTGGCCCTGCCGATCGTGCACTGCAGCGCCGATTACCGCCGACCGCTCGTCTGCGGCGACCCACTGGCGATCCAGCTGCAGCCGCAGCGCCTCGATCCAGGCTGCTTCGAGCTGCACTACCGCTTCCACTGCGGCGCTGACCTGGTGGCCCAGGCGTTGACCCGTCACCTGGCGATCGACGCCGACAGCCGCAGACGCTGCCCGCTGCCGGCCGCGATCCAGCGCTGGCTGGAGGCCTCGGCATTGCAGGGCGGCGTGCGGCCGCTCTAGGAGCCCTGGCCAGCGCCGCGCAGCCGGCCAGGGCCCGCCAAGACCTGCCCCCCGCGATCAACCGGCACGACGGTGCCGCAGCCGAGCGCTCAGGGTCCTTGGGGTTGCCGCGGCTGGGTGGACAGCCAGTGCTGCCAGCGGGCCAGGTCCCATTTGCCGATGGCCGTGGCGCCGAGTTCGGGGCAGTGCAGCCAGCGCTGAGGCCGCTGGCTGGGGGGGAGCGCACGGGCCAGGGACTCGAGCCGGGCGAGCCCGTCGGCCAGGTCGGCTGGATCCAACCGCACGAGCGCCACCAGCCGCTCACCCCAGTGGGGATCGGCCTGCGGCAGCAGCAGCAGCGCTTCCAGTCGCAGCCCCTCGACGGCGGCAAAGGCGAGCAGCCGCTCGCGCACCTGCTCGGGGAACACCGTTTCGCCGCCGCTATTGATCGCCCCGTCCAGACGTCCGCACCACTGCAGACCTTGGGACGTCAGCGCCGCGGCATCGCCGCTGCGCCACCAGCCCGCCTTCAGGCGCAGCGGCATGACGCCATCCGCTTCCAGGAAACCCGCCGCCAAGCTGGCGGCCCGGATCTCCAGGGCGCCGTCCTCGCCGAGCCGCAGCTGGGCGTGGGGCAGGGCTGGGCCACAGCCCGGCACCCCAGCCAGAAAGGCCTCCGGCGCCAGGGCCGTTACCATCGCCCCGGTTTCGGTGCTGCCGTAGCACGGCGCCAGGCGCAGACCCGCGCGTCGACAGGCCTCCGCTAGGGACGGCGGCAAGGTGGCGCCGCCCACCCAGATCAGCGCAAAGGCCTGCAACCAGCGGCGGCCAGCGGCATCGGCCAGCAACCGCTGCAGCTGCGTGGGCACCAGCGACAGCAGGGCGGGGCGATCCGCCGCTGGCAGGGCCTCGCTCTGCAGCTGCGACGGCTGGCGCAGCTGCGATGGCGTCAGCACACGATGCTCAGCACCCCAGCTGACGCTGCGCAGCAGCGGCATCAGGCCACTGATGTGGTGCAGCGGCAACGGATTGAACAGCTGGCAGCCCCCTGGATCCAGCCCGATCTGCCGCAGCCACGCCGCGCAGCCCGCCGCGCTCAACTGCAGCCGGGCCCATGGCTGCACACACCAGCGGCGGCGGCCGCTGCTGCCACCGGTCCCCAGCACAAAGGCGGGCTCCAGCGCGGTCAGCTCCGCAGGGCCGCCGCCAACGACCGCCGCAGGCCACGCCGGCGGCAGCAGCGACCGCAGCAGGGTCTCCTCCTGCGGCGCCGCCAGGGCCAGCACACCGCCGCTGCGGCGAAGGTTGAGCACCGCAGCCGCTAGGGCGGCCGGCTCGCCATCGCTGCGCAGCAAGCGCGGCGCCGCGCTCATGCCGCAGCCCCCCACACCCGCTCGGGATCGGTGGCGAACAGCTCGCCATCGGGGCGCCAGCCCGGCGCCAATCCCGGCGCGGTGGGACTGGGACCGAGGGCCTGCAGGGCGGCCAGATGCTCCAGGAAGCGGCGGCCGATGCCGGTTTCCAGGGCGGTGCTGAGCATCAGGCGAGGGGTGCCAGCGCTGAGCGCTGCCAGCAGGGGGCGCGGGTCGCCCTCCAGCAGCGGACGGCGCACCAGCCAGCCGGGCCAGTCGGCGGCGGGCCACCAACCCGCAGGGCTGCGCAGGGATTCATCAAGGGCGACCGGAAGCTGCCGGGCCAGGGCCTCCAGGCCGGCCCGATCGTCGGCTGGCAAGGGCTGCTCCAGCCAGTCGAGCCGCGGTTCGGCCGCCAGCCTCCGGGCCCAGGCCTCGGCGGTGGCACGATCCCAGCCGCCATTGGCATCCAGCCGCAGCCGCGCTCGCGTCGGCAGCTGCGCCAGCAGGGCGTCGAGCAGACGGCGCTCCAGCGCATCGGCAACGGCTCCCACCTTCCACTTCAGCGTCGGGTCATGGCCGGCAGCGGTGGCCGCCTGCAGCGCCTCCGCCAGGGCCGGCAGGGCGGCTTCCCCCGCCGGCAGCAGGAACGCCGAAGCGGGAGCCGCCCGCCAGCCACCGCTGGCGGCGCCACCCAGACCATCGAGCTCCGCCAGGGCCATGCCCAGCGCGCAGGCCAGGGGAGGGGGCTGCTGGGGCAGGAGCGCCTCCAGCGCCTGGCGGTCGATCGCATCGGGCAGGGCGGCGATGGCCGCGGCCAGACCGACCTGCCGCGCCGGTTGGACCACCGCCTCGCCCCAGCCCCGGCGGCCCGCGCTGGCCTCGAGCCGCAGCAGCCAGCCGCAGCGCTGCCGCCAAGCCCCCTGGCTGGTGACCATGGCTCGGGGCAACGCAAAGCGATAGGACCGCCACTGCAGCCGCAGGCGATCCGGCGGCGGCGATAGCGGCCCCGGCGCCTCAGCGGCCACCACCGCACCAGGCTCCGATCCCGAGGGCGCACCAGGGCCCAACCGCCAGGCCGCACGCCAGCCCGAGACCGCTCAAGGCCTGGAAGCGCAGGGCTAGAAATTTACTGCCGGCGATCCGTTCTGGCACGTCGTGATGGTCGCGCAGCAAGCGGATCAAGCGCAGGGCCGGTGCCAGCCCCAGGGCCGCCAGCAGGGCGGTCAGCGGCCACTGGCCCAGCAACACCGGCGCCCATTGCAGCGCCAGGGAGGCGGCCACAAACCAGGGCACCAGGGCCGCGGCCCGGGCGGTGCCAAGCCGCACCACGGGCGAGCGCTTGCCGTGCGAGGCGTCTTCGGAGACCTGATGGAAATGGGAGCAGAACAGCACCAGCGTGGTGGCGAGCGCCGGGCCACTACCCAGCGTCAGGGCGACGCGCCAGGGGATGCCCGCGGCCGCCTCGGTCACCGGCGCCAAGGCCAGCAGGGCCGCCGCCGTGGCAAACGGCCCGAAGGCAAGCCAGCAGAGCGGTTCCCCCAAGCCCAGATAGCCGAGCCGGAACGGCGGC
>CAYOCW010000089.1:0-8726 GCA_964402615.1 uncultured Cyanobium sp.
GGTGCCGGTGTGGCGGCTACCGCTGCCGGAGCTGCCAGGGCTGCCGCCGCAACAGCTGGAGCTGGTGGAGATCCCCGCTGGAGAAGCCAGGCTCGGCTCAGCGGAGCGGGAGCTGGGGAGGGATGTGTATCGCCAGATTTACCCAGGCTTCGAGGTGGATGGGGAGCCCTTGCGGAATGCGCGGCTGACGCGGTTTCTGATCGGCCGCCAGCCACTCAACCAGGCCCAGTGGCAGGCGGTGGCCCAGGCGCTGCCGCCACTGCGGCGGGAGCTCAGCGCAACCCCAAGCCAGGCCCGCCCGGAGAGCCTCTGGGAACGGCACGGTCAACCCGGCGAGCTGGCCGTCGACAGCGTCAGCTGGGATGACGCCCAAGAGTGGCTGGAGCGCTTGAACGGCTGGCTGCGGCAACAGTGGCAGGCGCTGGGGGGCGCTGCCGCCGCGCCGCGGCTGGAGCTGCCGAGCGAGAGCCAGTGGGAAGCGGCCTGCCGAGCCGGCGCGACCACACCCACACCCTTCCATTTCGGTGACACGCTGGATGCCAGCTGGGCCTCTTACAACGCCAGCTTCACTTATGGGTTGGGCCGCAGGGGGGCAAAGGCGCGGCAGGCGGGCCTCAACGGCGCCCATGGTCTGGTGAACCGCCGGGGTGTGGCGGACCTGCACGGGCAGCTGGCGGAGTGGTGCGCTGACCGCTGGCATCGCGATCCGGCGGCGGAGGGCTGGCCGGCCGCTGGAGGCGCCTGGTTGGCCGCGGATCCCACGGTGGCGGCAATGCCGCTGGAGCGGGACGCCCGGCTGCTGCGCGGCGGCTCCTGGTTCTTCGAGCCCTACCTCTGCCGCTCGGCCTGCCGGAGCAGCGACCACCCGGGCAGCCTTGGCGACGACGTTGGGTTCCGCGTCTGCTGTCTCCCCCCAGGATTGCTTCTTGGTTCTTGAGCCCTTGAGCCCTTGGCACTTGGGCTGTTTGGCTTGGCCCTGGCTGTTCGGCTGTTAGCGGCAGGCGCCGTAGGCGCTCAAATTTTTTTTAGACAATCTGCCCCTGATGCGGTTGGTCAGCGCGTGCCTCATGGCTGAGAAGGCCGGCCAACTGCTCTCACCCATCGATGCGCTCTGCTGGGCGCACGATTCCAGCTGGACCCCAGCCCCGCCAACCGCGATCGCTGCCGCGCCGTCCTCGCCGCTGCCGCAAAGCGGCCTCACTCCCTCAATCCCTGGCAGGTTTCCCATTGGTTTCTTGCTGTTGATTGGCTATTCTTTCGCCATCGCCAGCGGTGATGGGGCTGTCGGGCCACGGCTGACAATCCAGCCATTCCTGGCAATGCTGATGGGGATCTGCTACGTCCTGGTCATGGTTCAACCGCCGTTAGGCGCTGCCACGGTCGCCGTGCTGGTGGAAAGCCAGTACATCCCCGCGGAACTGCAGGTGTATCAGCAGCGCTTCGCGGCCCTGGGGGCGCGGGTGGAGTTGATCTCCCGCCTTTGGGGCCAGCCGCAGCTCAGCTTTGTCAGCGAGGTGGAGGAAGCCGGTGCGGTGCCAGAAACCCTGAGCGTCTCGGTGGCGATCGAAGACTTCTTCGATCAGCCCGGTCGCCCCGCCAGCCGCCGCCTGGCCGACTACGACGCCCTGATCATGGCTGCGAACTACACCAGCGTGCGCCTGCGCTACTACGCGCCCCCCGACGACCGGCGCAGCACCCCGGCCGTGCGCCTGTTCGCGGAAGCCATGGCCGAGCCGCGCCTGATCAAAGGTGCCCTCTGCCATGGCCTCTGGATCCTCACCCCGCGGCCGGAGCTGCTGGCCGGCCGGCGCGTGATCTGCCATCCGGTGGTGGAGGCCGATGTGGTGAATGCCGGCGCCGTGCTCACCGCCAGCGACAGCGGCGTGGTGGTGGATGGCGACCTGGTCACCGGTCGCTCCTGGCAGGAGGCCGCCGGCTTGGTGGAGGCCATCGCCGCGCTGCTGCGCGAGCGGCGCAACGCCTGAGCAGCCATGGTCACCGTTGTCTTGAAGTACCACACCGGCCTGGCAGCGCCCCTGTTCGACGCAGCCGAACTGCACGGGGGCGGGGATGCAGCCGGCCTCCCCTGCGAGCGCTGGAGTGTGCTGCCGCTGCAGCCCTGCCACCCCATCCCCCTGTTTGACCCCTCGCACCCGCCAGCGCCATGACCTCTGCCCAGACCCTGCGTTATTTCCACCAGCAGTTGCCGATCCTCGGCGTGATCCAGGCGATCGGCTTCAGCCAATCCGGCGAGACCGGTGCCGCCCAACCGAGTGGCGCCAACGCTCCTGCCGCGGACGACCCTCCAAACCCCACCTGGCTGGATGTGGCCACCAGAAGCGGCGCCGTGTTTCACGTGGAGATCCGAGCCACCACCTGGTTCCAGGCGTTGCGCAACCTCGATGGACTGGACCGGCGTCGCAGCCGGCAGGGCGGCAATTGGCAGGTGGGAGATCTGGTCGCCGTAGATGGCATCTATTCGCGCCATGGCGACCAGGAGGCCTACGACGCTCTAGCTGTCACCGAGCTGATGGGCAGCCGGGATTATTACTTGTTTGAACACACCTTCTGGTGGAAGGATCAAATCAATGTGATGGCCAACCGCTGGCTCGACAACCTGTTCGGTGAGCGGGCGCTGTACACGGTGGATGACTACGCAGCCTTCTATCGCACCAGCCTCAACATTCAGGGGCAGCCGGTTCAGCAGGATGGTGACACCCAGGAGATGGCCACGCTCTCGCGGCTCATCTATGGCTTTTCCTCGGCCTACCTGCTCACCGGTGAAGAGCGCTTCCTGCATGCCGCGTCAGCAGGGGTGGCCTATCAGCGGGAGGCCTTCCGCTCGATCAGCGCCGATGGGCGCTTCTGCTTTTGGTTGCACGCCCGCAAGCGCGATCGGGAGGGCCGCATCGACCTGCTGCCCAGCCAGAACGCGGAAGACAGGGGCACGATTCCGCTCTACGAGCAGATCTACGCCCTGGCCGGTCTGGCGATGTACTACCGCATCAGCAATGACTGGGAGGTGTTGCATGACATCCAGCGCAGCATCACCAGCTTCAACACCTTCTTTGCCGATCGTCGCCCCGCCAGTGGGGCCGATCCCGCCGACGGCCAACGGCACGACGGTTTCTTTTCTCACATCGATCCGGTGCGCTTCAGCTGGGATGCGCCGGAGCTGGATGCGAATCCCGACGAGCGCAAACGAGGCCAAAAGAACTGGAACTCGATCGGCGATCACCTGCCCGCCTATCTGGTGAACCTGATCCTGGCGCTCGATCCCTTGCCCCAGCTCGATCCGGCCGATCCCGACGCGAGCGCCTTCCAGGCCGACCTGGAGCGGTTTCTCGCCAGCTGTCGCGAGATTCTCGATGTCACCGCCGACAAGATCGCCAGCCATTTCCCCCAATCCGGCAACGCCTATGTGATGGAGCGCTTCACACGCGACTGGCAACCGATCACCGACTACGGCTGGCAGCAGAACCGCGCTGTGGTGGGCCACAACCTCAAGATCGTCTGGAACCTTACCCGTGTGGTGCACTACTACCGCCTGCAGGGCAAGCCCGCCCTGGCGGAGCGGCTGGCCGCCGTGGCGCGGCAGCTCGGGGAGGCCATGGCCGAACGCGGCACCGATCCGATTCGCGGCGGGGTGTACGACGCCGTGGAGCGTCAGCCGCGGAACGGTCTGCCGGTGCAGTTTTCCTGGCTCAACACCCGCGACTTTTGGCAGCAGGAGCAAGGAATCCTGGCTTATCTGGTGCTGTTCGGCCTGGAGGCCCAGGCTGCTTCCAGCAGCTCTGCGGCCAAGGCCGACCCTGCCGGCAGCTCCAGCGACGCTGCCGAGCCTGGCGGAGCCGCCGCTCCAGCCCTGCCCGCGTCGGCCGAGCACTGGTTGCGGCTGGCCCGAGAACTACAGGCCTACTGGAACCTCAACTTCCTCGATCACGACCGCCGCGGCGTGTTTTTCCGCGTCAGCGACAACGGCCAGCCGGTGATTCGCGGCAGCTATGCCGACAAGGGCGGCCATTCGATCTCCGGCTATCACGTGTTCGAGCTGGCCCTTCTGGCGCAGGTGTATCAGCGGGCCTATCTGCCGCGCGAGAAGCAGGAGCACACCGGCCTCACGTTGCACTTTCTGCCGTCTCCCCACAGCCGGCTGCGGTCGATCAATGTATTGCCCGACTACCTGGGCGCCGGACAGCTGAAGATCACCGAGGTGCAGGTGGATGGGGTGAGCCGCTACCGCGAATCCCGCGATGGTCCCGCCAGCGGCGCCCTCGCCCGCGGCCAGGTGAGCCTCCACCCCAGCGACCTGGGGCGCCGCCTCAGCGTCAGCTTCCAGCAGGCCGACAGCTACCACCGGGCCAGCCGCGGCTGGGCGGTGCGCGATGGCCGGCCCTTCTGAGATCCTCACCCTCCAATGGCTGGAGCAACCCAAAGCCCGTACGTCCGTACTATCCTGGTGGATTGCGCCGCTGCCCGCCATGCCCGGCGATCCCCTCGCCGCCGCTTCCGGTTCCACCGGGCCAGAATCGGATCCATCACCATCCCCTCCTCAACCGCCTCCTGCGCCAGCTCCTCCCTCGCCCCCACGGCTGGGTCTTGATCGCCAGGGCCTGCTGGAAGCCACTGGCGGCGCCGTCATCGCCCTGATCGCTCTGTTTTCCTCCTATGACCACATCACCATCGCCAATCGCGCCATCCCCCTGCAGCAGCAATGGGGCGTCTGGCTCATCGCTGCCTCGCTGGCGCTCGTTTTTGTCGATGCTCAATTGGCGACGCGATCCCGATCACGAGAGAAAGCTCGCCTTGATCGAGAGGAGTATCGCTTTCGAAGAGCAGAGGATTCAAGACAGCGAGAGGCGTACGAGGCAGATCGAGAGCGAAATCGCGCAGCTGAGGAGCGACGCCGATCGGATCAGGAACGAAACCGATCAGATCAGGAGCGAAACCGATCAGATCAGGAGCGAAACAGAGCAGATCAGGAGCGAAACAGAGCAGATCAGGAGCGAAACCGAGCGGCTGAGGAGAGAATCCGCGCAGATCAGGAACGAGACCGAGCAGCTGAGGAGAGAATCCGCGCAGATCGAGAGCGAAACCGAGCAGCTGAGGCAGCAGAACGCCAGAGGCAGGCAACTGCTCGCCTCCATGCATGCGCTCTGCTCTGCGGACGATTCCAGCTCGACCCCAGCCCCGCCAATGCCCGCCGCTACCGCGCCTTCCTCGCCCTGATGGCAGAGTCCTCCACTGCCGACGGGTGAGGCCCGCCGCGCCGCTGGCGCCGTTGGTTCGGGCGTCTCGGTGGTTGGGCTGCGGAGAGGATGGAAGGAGGGGCCGCGGGCACAATCAAGAGCCCGATCCTGCTGGCTCGGCACCGGCATCGCCCTCGCTGCCGTTGTCGCTGGGGCGACCGCAGAGGGTGGATTGCAACAGCTTTGCTGAATCGGCAGCCGCCAACGGTGAGGCAGGCCGCGCTGGTCAGGCGTGCTCTTCTGCCCACCGTTGGCCCCGGCTGCCGCTGGCGTTGCTGCAAGCTGGTGGGGAGTACAACCTTTGATGTCCGAATCCAGCCTTGAGCGGCCGGTGGCCCTACTCCGCACCAGCCAGCGCTCCCCCCGGGAGCGGCAAGCGGAACCGGAGGATGCCGCCGCCAGGGGGTTCGGCGGCGCGGCAGCCGCCAAAGGCCGCAAACGCAAGGCCGCCGGCAAGCGCGGTCCAACGCTGAGCAAGGCCGACCGGGGTCCGCTCGGCAAACACCCCGATCTCGATGCGATCGTGGCGCGTCAACGCCTGCAGCTGCCCCGCTCCGGCCGGCTCAGCGTCGCGCAGGTGAATCAGGCTTGGAAGCGCTGCGCCGCCGAACACCACCCCGACCGCGGCGGCGACCACGACGCCATGCAGTTGGTCAACGGCGCCCGCGACCTGCTGCTGGGCCGCCAGCTCAGCTAGGAGCCAGCGGCAGCGCCGCCAACAGCACCGCTGGCGGCGGCACCGCCACGAACGGCCTCGGCCAGCTGCTGCTCCGTCAAGGTCCAAAGCGCCTCGGCCAAGCGGTCGTCGCGGGCGGCGGCGCTGGGTTGCCGCTCCTCGAAGCGCAGGCGCCCCGGCCCCAGCACCCGATTGCTGCTGTAACGAAAGCCGGTGGCCTCGGGCAGGGGATCCACCGCCAGGCCCGCCAGCAAGGCCCCCGCCCGGGCCGGCGTCTCGCAAACCCGCAGCAGATCCCGGGCCAGCCAGGCAAACAGGGTCTGGCCGAGCGGGTTGTGGCGGCGGCTGTCGCGGAAGAAGCCGCCGGCTTGGCGTGGGATCACCAACCCCGGACTCCAGGCCAGCACCGGCAGCGGCGTGCCCTGCCGCCGCAGGCGCTGCTCCGCTGCACGGGCCATCAGCAGGTTGCAGAGCTTGCTGTCCTTGTACGCCTTTTCGGCCTGGAAGCGGTCGCTGCCATCCAGCATCGCGGCGCCAGGGCCGCGCCGCAGCCCCTCCAGCTGGCCCAGGTCCGCCGCTGGACCCACCCGGCCGCCGGGGGTTTCGGGGTCGTGCACCTCCGAGGCGGTGATCACCAGCCGCGGCGCCTGGCCTTGCAGCAGCAACGGCAACAGCGCCTGCAGCAGCGCTTGGTGGGCCAGATGGTTCACGGCGACCGTCAGCTCAAAGCCCTGGGCCGACCAGCGCGGCGCCCGGGCGCCGCTGTATTGCAGGCCGGCATTCAGCACCAGGGTGTCGATCGGTTCCGCCGCCGCCAACAACGCCGCGCCACAGCGGTTCACGCTCGCCAGATCCGCCAGGTCGCAGAGCGGCGTTTGCACTGCGGGCGACAGCCGCTGGCGCAGGCGGTCGGCGCTGGCGGCATCGCGGCAGGGCAGCCACAGCCGGTGGCCGGCCTGCAGCAACAGCCGGCAGGCCTCAAAGCCGATGCCCGAGCTGCCGCCCGTCAGCAGGATCTGCCGTGGTCGGGGCGGCATGGGTGGCATGGCGTTGGCGATCGGGAGCTTGCGCCATGCTGTCGCCACCGCCGCCGCTATTGCCATGGATGCTCCCGGGCCGCTGTTGCGGGCTGCCGCCGGTGGGGCGCCGCTGCTGTTCCGCCAGCTCTTTGATGCCGCCACCGGCAGCTTCTCCTACCTGCTGGCGGAGGTGAGCAGCGGCGTCGGGGTGCTGGTCGATCCGGTGTTTGAGCAGCATGACCGCGATCTCGCCTTGATCCAGGAGCTCGGCATCCAGCTGCTGGCCTGCCTCGATACCCATGTCCATGCCGATCACATCACCGGCAGCTGGCTGATGCGGGAGGCCACCGGTTGCGCCATCGGCCTGGCCGCCGCCGCCCGAGGCGAGCAGGTCACCCTGCCGCTGCGTCACGGCGAACCGATTCGCTTCGGGGCACGCCATCTCGAGGTGCGCAGCACCCCTGGCCACACCGATGCCTGCCTCAGCTTCGTGCTGGATGATCAGTCCTTGGCCCTGACCGGCGATGCGCTGCTGGTGCGCGGCTGCGGTCGCTGCGATGTCCAGCAGGGTGATGCCGCCACGCTGTATCGCTCGATCACCGAGCAGCTGTTCTGCCTGCCCGATGCCTGCCTACTCTATCCCGGCCACGACTACAACGGCCGCAACGTCAGCTCGGTGTTGGAGGAGAAGACCTTCAATGCCCGTTTGGGAGGCCGGGCGCGGCAGCGCGATTTCGTGGGTTACATGCAGGCGATGAAGCTGCCCCACCCGAACCGCATCGCCGCCGCGCTGCCCGCCAACCTGCGCTCCGGACGCCCGCTGGAGCCGCGCTCCGCGGCTGCCTGGGCGCCGTTGCTGCACAGCTATGCCGGGCTGCCGGAGCTGCCGCCCGCCTGGGTGGCGTTGCACCGCTCCGAGCTGACCGTGCTGGATGTGCGCTCCGCCGACGAGTTCCACGGTCCCGATGGCCGCATCAACGGCAGCCTGCTGATCCCCCTGCCCGAGCTGGAGCATCGCTGGCGGGAGCTGCCCGCAGATCGGCCGCTGCTGGTGGTCTGCCATGCCGGCAGTCGCTCGGCCCTCGCCACCCAGCAGCTGCTCAAGGCCGGCCTGGCGCGGGTGGCCAACCTGCGCGGTGGCCTCAGCCGTTGGGGCGAGGAGGGCTTCCCGCTGGAGAGGCCCCACGACAACGGCGGCCGCTGAGCAGCCGCGGCCAAACTGCAGCGCGCGGCGAGGCAGGTCAGGCAAGACAATCGAAGCTGCCCCGACGGCCCGCCACGTCGCTGCCGTGACCGGCCGCGGCGAGCGCCGGGCCTCCGTCCCGCCCGGCACCGGCCGCTCCACCGCCTCCCCCTCGCCCCCATCCCCCGCCATGAGCGACGTGTTTGACCTGATCGTGATCGGCGCCGGCTCCGGCGGTTTGGCGGCAGCCAAGCGCGCCGCCAGCCATGGCGCCCGCGTGGCGATCGTCGAGGGCGACCGGGTGGGGGGCACCTGCGTGATCCGCGGCTGCGTGCCCAAAAAGCTGCTGGTCTACGGCTCGGCCTATCGCCACCTGCTGGCCGATGCCGCCAGCTACGGCTGGGGCCTGGGGGCGGTGACGCCCAACCCGGCGATCCTGCTGGCCAACGTGCGGGCCGAGGTGGACCGGCTGAATGCTCTGCACCTCCGCTTGCTGGACAAGGCGGGGGTGGAGCTGGTGCGGGGCTGGGGGCGGTTCAGCGGCCCCAGCAGCGTCGCGGTGGAGGCCGGCGATGGCAGCCGCCGCGAGCTGCGGGCAG
>CAYOCW010000090.1:0-8387 GCA_964402615.1 uncultured Cyanobium sp.
CCTCGCTCACCACCCTGCCGGTGATCGGCGTGCCGGTGCGTAGCCGCGCCCTGTCGGGGGTGGATTCGCTGCATTCGATCGTGCAGATGCCGGCCGGCATCCCGGTGGCCACGGTGGCGATTGGCGGCGGCCTCAATGCCGGTCTGCTGGCGGCCCGCATCCTGGCCACGGCCGATGCCAGGCTGAGCGAGTGCTTGGCGGCTTATAGCGCCGACCTCCACGATCAGGTGGTGGCCAAGGACCGACACCTGCGCGAGCTGGGGGCGGCGACGTATTTGGACCGGATGGCCAGTGGCGGCTGAGGACCGGCGCCGTTTTTAGCCCTCCCTCTACATTCAGCACGCACGCCCTTGTGGCCGCCGGCGCCGCGGCCCGCCCCCATGCTCGAGCGGCTGGTGCTTCCCCCCTGGTTGCGATTTGGTCTGGCGTTGCCGCTGTTGGTGCTCAACCTTTGGGTTCTGCGACAGCTGCTGCTGCCGCTGGCGCCGTTCCCGGCTCTGTTCCTGACCGCAGCGCTGCTAGCTTTTTTGCTGAACATTCCCAGCCTCTGGCTGGTGCGCCGGGGGCTGCCGCGGCCCTTGGCATTGTTGTTGGTGCTGGGTCTCGGCTTGGGTGCGGTGGTGCTGGCGGCGCTGTGGCTGGTGCCGCGGCTTGTGGTGCAGCTCGATGAGCTGATCATCGCCCTGCCGGGTTGGCTGGTGCAGGGCGAAACCCTGCTCGATCAGCTGCAGGAGTGGGCTTCCAGCCGCGGGCTACCCACCGATTTCGGTGATCTGAGCAGCGATCTGCTCAGCCGTGCCAGCAAGATCGCCAGTCAGCTCAGTCAACGCCTGCTCGGTCTGCTCGGGGCTACTCTGGGCATCACCGTGAACACGGTGATCGTGCTGGTGCTCACCGTGTTTCTGCTGCTCGGTGGCGAACGCACGGTCGACGGACTGGCCGGCTGGCTGCCGCCATCGGTGCGGCCCTTGGTGTTGGGCACCCTGCAGCGCACCTTCACCGGCTACTTCGGCGGACAGGTGCTGCTGGCGCTGATCCTCTCCGCCTTGCAGATGCTGGTGTTCACCTTGCTGAGTATTCCCTACGGCGTGCTGTTCGCGGTGGCGATCGGCTTCACCACGCTGATTCCCTATGCCAGCGCGCTCACGATCGTGCTGGTGGCGCTGCTGCTGGCCCTGCAGGATCCACGCCAGGGGCTGGAGGTGCTGGCGGCGGCGATCACGGTAGGTCAGGTGGTGGATCAGGTGATCCAGCCGCGCCTCATGGGCAGCATCGTGGGTCTGCAGCCGGCCTGGCTGCTGATTGCCCTGCCGATCGGTGCTCGCTTGGCCAGCCTGCTAGGGCTGGGCGAACTGCTCGGATTGCTGCTGGCGGTGCCCGTGGCCAGCTGCGCCAAGACCTTCCTCGATGCCTGGGCGTTGCGCTTGCGAGCCGGCGAAGCCGCCGAGAGCGGCGGTTGAGGCGTGTGCGCCGCTTGGATTGGAAGCCTGGCTAGGCGCCCGAACGATCAGGCGATGCGGCCTGCATGCCGAGCTTGAAGCTCGCCGCCACCCTGGGCTCATCGCTGGAGCTGGGCTCCACCTCGTGCCGTAGCCAGGCGGGGAACAGGCTGTTGGAGTGCAGGTGCGCCCGGTTGCCATGGCCGCGGCGATTCACCATCGCCCAGGCGTTGTTGAGACGGGGTTGGCCCCGATTCAGGTCCCAGCCGTATTCACCCAGCGCCTCCAGGCAGCGGCTGGAGATCCAGCCGAGCAACGGCCGCAGGACGGGATCCGCCAGCAGCGTGGTGGGACTGTGTCAACCGCCCTGGTTGGTGATCTCCAGACCTTGGAGGTCCTGGGCTTGCAGGCTGAGGATGTGGGCGCTGAAGGCGACCAGCTCCCTGGGTTGTGGATGCTGGAACCGCCACAGCGGCGTGGCGAAGAGGATCTCAGCCATGAAGGGATCGGTTGGCTGGGACAGCCTTGTGCTCGGCGTTGCCGTTGGCTTGGCGTGCAGCGGCCCCTCGGGGAGCATCTAGGCACGCAGCGCGTGACGCTGGCATCAGCCCAGGACCAGGGCTCAGTCGTCGCCGGGGGCGGGGATCAGGCCAGCCTGCTCCAGATGGGCCAGCACCTGGGCCACGCAGCTCTCCAGATCCTGGGATCCGGTGTCGATGCGCAGCTCGGGGTGTTCCGGCGCCTCGTAGGGGCTGGAGATGCCGGTGAACTCCTTGATTTCACCGGCGCGGGCCTTGGCGTAGAGGCCTTTGGTGTCGCGCTGTTCGCAGACCCCCAGCTCGGCGGCGCAATGGATCTCGATGAAATCGCCGGCCTCCACCAACGCCCGGGCCCGATCCCGGTCGGCGCGGAACGGCGACACGAAGGCGGTGAGCACCACCACGCCGGCATCGACGAATAGTTTGGCTACTTCGCCGATGCGGCGGATGTTTTCCTCCCGGTCGGCATCGGAGAAGCCCAGGTCTTTGCAGAGGCCGTGACGCACGTTGTCGCCATCGAGCACATAGGAGGCCAGCCCCTGCTCGAACAAAGCCGAGTTCACCGCATTGGCCAGGGTGCTTTTGCCGGCGCCCGAGAGGCCCGTGAACCAGAGGATGGCGCTGCGATGGCCGCGTTGGTGCGCCCGCGCCGTCCGCGTCACGGTGGAGTGATGCCAGACGATATTGGTCGAGGCCCCCTGGCAGGTGAGCGCCCCGTAAGGGGAACCGATGGGGCTGGCGGGGCTGGCGGTCATGAAGGGCCTGGGGTGGAGGAGAGGGCTGGGGGCGGTTGCGCAACGCCATTGTCGTTGGCAGCCCGCAGGGGCTGGCCGCGGGCCGGCAGGTTGAGCTCCAGCGGCAGCTGGCGTCCGCCGCGCTCGATGCCGAATCGCAACGGCTCCCCGTCGAGCTGAAGGCGCACCCGGCGGATCACCTGGCCGGCATGGTCCACCGGCTGGCCGTTGACGCTGAGGATGCGATCGCCCACGCGCAGGCCGGCCTTGGCGGCTGCTGAGCCGGGCGCCACCCGCCGCACCCACACGGCGCCGCCTTTGCTTCGGCGTTGAGCGCCAGCAACGGCACGCCCCGCAGCCGGGCCCAGCGCAGCAGCGGCAGGTAGAGATCGGGGTCGTGGCCCCATACCTCCGCCCAGCCCACCTGGCGTAGGAAACCCTGCTCATCCAGCTGGTCGGCGCTGTACCGATCCAGCGCCGCCTGGCGGGCGGCCGGCACCATCTCCAACCCCAGCAACAGCGGCCGCCCCTGCTGGGCCAGAGCCTCCAGGCTGGCCAGCTGCCAGGCGTGGTTGGCGGTGCTGGTATGGATCTCGCCCAGCAGCAGGGCCTGCAACCCAGGGGCGGCGGCCAGCAAGCGGCTGGCCTGGGCGTTGCTGATTGCCCCGGCGGCTGCGCAGTCCAGCGCAGCGGCTGTCCAGGTGGCGGATCGGGGCACCGTGGCCCGGGCGAGGGGTTGGCTGCAGGTCAGGAGTAGCCCCGCCAGGAGCACCAGGCGTCGGGGAACGGCAGATGGTTGAGGGCCGTGCCAGCGGTTGCTGTGCAATGACAAGGATCTTGAGACTCTGGCGTCAACGGGGCCTGAAGAGTGTGGCTTCAGCAGGATGGATTGGGGTTTGGTTTTAGGGATGGGGCAGGGGCAGCGCGTGTTGGTTCAAGGGTGAGGCGTAGGCCTTCTGGTCGAGCGGCAAATGGCGCGCTAAAACTTCGGCATAGGCTTGAACGATCAGTTCTGGTGTGGCTGTTGACAGGAGATGGCGGCGACTGGCTTTGCCGAGGATTTGGCATTGGTGGGGATCATTGGCAAGCTGCTCGATCCAGGCGGCCAGTTTCTTGCCTTCGCCACTGCAGAAGGCATTGCCGCAGCCGGCCAGTACCACTTCGCGACGAAGATAAGAATTTTCGGCGCAGATCACCGCCAGCGGCGAGCCTGCAGCGAGGTGGCCGTAGAGCTTGCTTGGGGCAACCTGGCCTTCTGCTGCGGAGAGTAGACTCACCACCGCCAGGTCGGCGGCGGCGAGCATGGCCGGAAGCGACTCAGCTTCTTGATAGGGGAGGAAGCGAATGTTGGTCAGGTGCAGAGCCTCTGCTCGGGCTACAAGCTGGCGGTGCTGAGCGCCTGAGCCGATGATTAAAAATAAAATTTTTGTGTTGTTGGACAGATGGGTGGCCGCATCGAGCAAGGTCAACATGTCGTGGCAACGCCCTTGATTCCCCGAGTAGATAACTGTAAAATAATCATGAAGATTATGCCGCTGAACAAACCAATTGCTGGATCGTGGAATGGGTTTAATTTTCTCTGGATCGGCCCAGCTTGGTATGACGCTAATCGGCGTTTTCATACCGGGGTAGTGTTGCTTAATATGATTGCTCATTGAGTCACTCAATACGATCAGCTCTTGAGCGGAAGCGAATGTCTTGGTGTTCAGCCACTGCCATAGCCTGACCATGGGATGGGCATTCGAAACGACGTTAAGTGATACCGCGATATCTGGATAGAGATCATAAATAAGCACGATGTATGGGGCTCTGGTCAGAAGATGAATGAGCCAGCCAACAATGGGCAAATAGGGTGGTTCGGTGGTGAAGAGCAGCAGATCACCGCGTCTCGCCTGGCGAAGTAGGCGAAGGGTTGTGCGTAAGCAAAATAAGAGGCTATTCACGACGCGTCCGCGAATTCGGCTGGGCCAGAATCGCGAAACCGAAGTTCGACGTATGCAGCGGTTATGTTGAAAATCGATGCGCTTTGCGTAGTTTGAAAGGTAGGCGTAGCCTGGCTGGCCGGTGAGCACCAAGATCTGGAGCCCCCTTTCAGCTAAGCGTCGAGAAAGGTCATCAATGAACTGGCCTGTTGCTGCAAAATCTGGTGGAAAAAATTGGGAAACAATGGTCAGACGTGCATTTCGAGACCTCTCATGTCTCCAGCGCATGCGCTCCGATAGGAATTGGATTCCCAGGCGCCTTGGCAGCCATCCTCCGGTCAGGGACTGGCTAAAATGCAAAAAACTTAATTCCGAATCCATGATAAAGACTGATGGTGCCGAAAGCCTTGCACGTGAATATGGATATTTCAACTTTACCACAGCCGGGTCGCGGCCCGGCCGCAAGCTTTCTTCGTTGATCTTTCGCTTCTTGCGCTGGGTCCGTGCGGCGAAACGGGATTCGATCCAAGGCCGCAGCGCATCCTTGCCGGGGGATTGGGGGTGAGCGAATCGAGGAGATCATCCGAGTGATCTCTGTCGGGGAAAATGCCATGCGGAATTGCAGTTATATTCACTGAGGATAGATCTGTCATGATTGGCCTGGAGTGTATTCCTCGGGATGCACAGAATTGGCTGTGCGTCCCGAGAAAAGTTGGGTGTCCATCGTCTATGGGATCAGGGCTCAACCAAGGGATTTCAGCAGCAGCGAAGCACCCATGAGCAGCGATAGTGCCTCAAAGGCACGTTTCACCAGCCGGCTGCCCTTGGCAATCGCCAGGTGGGCACCGAGGTAACCGCCCACGACGGAGCCACTCAGCAGCATCGGTAGCCAGCCCCAGGCAATTTGACCCTGACTGCCGAGGCTGAGGGCGCCGAGGCCGTTCCAGAACAATCCCACCAGAATCAAGGTGTAAGCGACGGCGCGGCCGTAATCGAGGCCGAACCAACGCACCAGCCAGAGCGTCACGAACAGGCCGGTGCCGGAGCTGAGCGAACCGTTGAGCACCCCGATGGTGAACAGGCCCAGGCCCCCCAACCCCAGTCCGGGGCCATTCAGCGCCCGGGTCGTGCCGCTCACGCCGAGCTGGGGCCGTGCCAGCGAATACCAGCCCAATCCGACCGTGAGCAGCCCCAGCGCCAAGGTGCAGAACCTCGGCGGCAGGGAGACCACCAGATGGGCCCCAAGCATGACCCCAGGCAGCCCGCAGGCCAGGATGAACGCGGCCAGGCGCGGATTGAGCGAGCGCTCGCGGGAATGGCGCAGCGTGGCGCCCAGCCCCAGGGCGACGCTGGCCAGTTTGTGGGTGGCGAGCGCAAGCGGGAAGTTCAGACCCAGTAAAATCAACACAGGCAGTTGGACCAGTCCCGCGCCCCCACCGGCTACGGCTGACAGAAGATTCGCCACCAGCGCTGCTGTGAACAAGCCCAGCTGGAGCAGCAGGTTGGCGGGAGCCATCGCGTGCCGATGTCTTCGCGATCATCCCCCAACTTTGACCGAGCCGGTGCTGATTCCGCACACCTGCCCCGCCGTTGGGCTCCTAGACCAAGCGCAGGCGTTCTGAGGCACTGCGCTGGCCGGCCGCCGCGGGTGCCGCGCCTGCAGCCGGGATCGCCCGTCGCCCGCGGCGATGGCGGTCAGGCTGGGGGCATCCTCTTGATCCAGGAGCCAGCGTGCCTTCCCCGTGTGGCGACGACGCCCTGACCGCCATTGCCGCCGGCTGGGTCGGCGTTTGGAACAACCACCGCCAGATCGCCGCCAACCTCAAGCGCGGGGGCTCGCCGGCGCCGGAACTGAGCCGCGAAAGGCGCCAGATGCGGGTGGTGCAGCTGCAGGCGCCGCAGCTGGGCGAGCGGGTGCTGTTCTTTGAGGAGTTGCGGGCTTCGCGGCCTGGGCTGGCCCACCGGCAACGGGTGGTGACCCTGGAGTTGGAGCCAGGGGACGCCAGCGACCCCGTGCCGGTGGCGCGGCAGCTGTTCTTCCGCGAGGGGCCCGCCTACGACCGGCCGCCACTGGAGCCGGTGGCGGTGGCGCGGCTGGCGCCCCAAGCCTTCCGCCGTGAAGCCGGTTGCGATTTGGTGTTTCGTTGGGAGGCGCAGCATCGCCGCTGGCGGGGCACGATGCGCCCCTGCGCCTGCCGCTACCACCACCCCGAAAGCGGTCTGGTGTATGCCGACTTCGAGATGCTGCTGCTGCCGGATCAGCTTTGGTATCGCGACCGCAGCCTGCACCTGCCCGAGCACACGATTCGCGGTGAGGTGGATGGCTTCAGCTGGCTGTTGTTCGATCGGCTGGCGTCCGATGGAGCCGTTGGCTGGCAGGGCGCCGTTGGGCTGCAGAGTCCCGCCAGCCTTGCAGCGTCAAACCTCGGGGAGCGCGTCGGGCCCGGGGTGTACCAGGGGAGCTTCCGCCGCTACTCCGCCGCTGGCGAGCTGATTGAAACCCTGGCGTCGGAGGTGGTGATCCGCGTGCAGGAGCAGGATGGCGAGTTGCTCTATTCCCAGACCAATCTCTACCGGAGCCCAGATGGCAGCGAGCAGCGCCTTGAGTCGCAGGGCACGATCGAGGCGGACGCCATCCGCTTTCGCAATGACCGGGTGGAGGGTTGGTGCCAGCCCGTGGAGAGCGATGGCCCTGAGCGAACCTTCCTGCTGGTCCTGCGCTACAGCGACGGATCCGGCCGGCGTCTGCAGGAGCACATCGTCGTCAGCGCCGACGGCGGCCAGCGGGCCCGGGTGGCCCAGCACTTGATCAACGGCCAGCTGGCCGGCCGCACCCTGATCGATGAGCGCAAGGTGTCCGCCGACTGGCGGGCCTGGGACCGGGACCATCCCCTCCCGTAGCCGGCTGCGGCGGCAACCGCCGCGACGGCGAACCCTGCGGTCGCCCGCGCCCAGGTCCCTCATCCCCCCGCCTGCTTGGGCCGGAACCCCGCTGCCTCCAGCGCCGCCAACGCCGGCGCCAGCTGGTCGCCCTGCAGTTCGATCACGCCGTCCTTGAGGGTGCCGCCAGTGCCGCAGGAGGCCTTGAGCTGCTTGAGCAGCTGCTTGGCCTCCGCCTCCGGCACCTCCAGCCCCGTGATCGCTGTCACCAACTTGCCGCCCTTGCCCGCTTTGGTGCGCTGCACCCGCACCCGCTGCTGAGCCTTGGCGGTGGCGCTGGCTGGCGCGGTCGGCCGGGCGCTGCTCTCCGGCCGGCTGAACTCCTGCCAGCCCGCTTTTTTCGCCATCGCCCCTGCGCCGTTGCGCCGATTCTCGCCTTGATCTCCAGCCTGTCGCCTGCGCCTGGCGCCCCCGCCCCGATCGCTTTGAAACGCGGCGCCTAGGCTGAGCCAACCCCAATGTCATCGCCGGTGACCGCCACCGTTTCCCCCGCCGCCACCACGCCCGATCCGGCCAGCCTGGCGGCCGCGGCGCGGCCCGACGCCCTCGGTCGCTTCGGGCCCTACGGCGGTCAATACGTGCCCGAAACGCTGATGCCGGCCTTGGCGGAGCTGGAGGCCGCCGCCGCTGCCGCCTGGGCCGATCCCGCCTTCACCTGCCGCCTCGAGCAGCTGCTGCGCGACTACGTCGGCCGACCCTCGCCCCTCTATGAAGCCGAGCGCCTCAGCGAGCACTACCGCCGCCCCGAGGGCGGGCCGCGCATCTGGCTGAAGCGGGAGGATCTCAACCACACCGGTGCCCACAAGATCAACA
>CAYOCW010000091.1:0-8336 GCA_964402615.1 uncultured Cyanobium sp.
TCAGCCCCAGTTCATGCATCGCGTAAAGGATGCGCCGCTGCACGGGCTTGAGGCCGTCACGAACGTCCGGCAGGGCCCGACCCACGATCACGCTCATCGCGTATTCGAGGTAAGAGCGCTGCATTTCGTGGTGCAGGCCGATCGGCTCGATCCGTTCGGGGCGTTCCCTGTGGCGCTCCTCGGGCATCCGGATCGGGGTGCAGGCGTTTCTGGCGGCTCAGCCTACAGAGTGCGGTTGGCGATGCCGCCTTCCGGATCCTCAATCACCGTTGACGTTGCTGCCGGTGGCATTGGCCGTCGCCCGCTCCACCGCCGCCTTGAGCACTGGATGCGCCAGCAGCTCGCGAGCGGCGACGCGCAGCTTGGTGCCCCAGAGCTGCTCCTTCTGGTAGCTGTCGAGCACGTAGTTGGGTTCGTCGGCCAGGGCGGATTCCGCCAGCTTGAAGGCTTCCGCACGGTTTTCGGCAGTGCCGGGGAACAGGGCGGCAGCCAGCGCTAAGGAGGTTTCGGCGACCCCCGGCTTGATCTTGAGCACGCGCCGCCAGCGCTCGATCGCCTGCGGGGTTTTGCCGGTCTCGAAGAGCACGATGCCCTGGTTGTTCACGGCTTCCCAGAAGTCCTTGCGCAGCCCTGCCGCCTGCTCAAACGAGGCCAGCGCCGTGGCCGTGTCTCCCAAGAGCAGTTGGGCATTGCCCAGGTCGAAGTAGGCGCCGGCGTTGCGGGGCTCCAGCTGCAGTCCGCGGCGCAGCAGATCGACCGCATCGGCGGGCTTGCCCTTGCGCAGGGCCAAGGACCCCTCGGCAAACCAGATCCCGGGGTTGTTCGGGTCCAGTTTCTTCGCTTGGGTGAGGGCGGCGAGGGCTGGATCGATGCGATTGCTGCGCAGCTGGGCTTCGGCCAGCAGCACCCAGCCGCGGGGATCCTCGGGAAGCAAGCGCACGGTCAGCTCGGCCAGGCGGCCGGCTTCTTCCGCCTGGCCAAAGCGGAGCAATCGGGCGGCCGCTTGGGCGATTCCCAGCCCGGCGGCCTCCAAATCCTTGTTGTCGGGAACATAGGCGTAGGGCACCAGGGCCCGAGCCGGCAGCCCGGCGGCCAGCGACAGGGTCACCGCCAGTCCGACGGCGACAGCGGGCCGACCCAGAGGTCGGCCCCGCCAACCACCACGAGGGCCCCGGATCATCGGCCCGCTTGCCCTGGCCAGCCGGCGCCAATGCGGGCCTGGAAGGACGAGCAAAGGCAGCCCGGTCAGGGAGCGCCAACCCACGAAAACATTCCTACAAACCCCGCCCACCCTAGGCAGGGATGGAACAGGCACCCAAGCCTGTCCTACCGAGCTGGGTTGAGGGCTGCCGCGATGTTTCGGCGCCACATCCAGGGGCGGATCCGCCGCAAGGCGGAAGCCCTCAGCCGCGCGTCCCACTCGGCGTCGCTCCAGCCCAGGGCTGCCTCGCCACGCAAGGAGAGCCACCACGGCCGGGGCTGCACATCGGGATCGTCGCTCAGCGGCAGGGATGGCCGGTTCCAGGGGCAGACGTCCTGACAGATGTCGCAGCCCGCCACCCAACCGCTCAGCCTGGAGGCGATCGCCGCCGGCAGCTGCGGATCGCGATTTTCGATCGTGTGATAAGCGATGCAGCGCCGCGCATCGACTACGAATGGCTCGACGATGGCGCCCGTGGGGCAGGCCTCAAGGCAGCGGCTGCAGCGTCCGCAGAAGGGGGCGCTGGGCCGATCGGGCGGCAGGTCCAACGTGGTGAGCAGGTGGCCAATCAGCAGCCAGGAGCCGCGTTGGCGATGGATCAGGTTGCCGTGCTTGCCGATCCAGCCCAGTCCGGCCTGCTCCGCCCAGGCTTTGTCCAGTAGAGGCGCGCTGTCCACGCAGGCTCGCCAGCGCACCCCCGGGGCGCGGCTCTCCAGCCAGCGCCCCAGGCGTCGCAGCCGCTGGTCGATCACCCGGTGATAGTCGCGGCCCCAGCCGTAGCGCGCCACCCCCAAGGCTCCCGGCTGGCGCTGTGCGGCGACGTGATAAGGCAGGGCGACGGCCAGCAGGGAGCGCACCCCCGGTAGCAGCGCTGATGGCGCGCGGCGGCGCGGATCCGCCATCCAAGCCAGGTCCGCTTGGTGACCGGCCGCGAGCCAGCGCTCCAGGGCGGCCGTGCGCAGCCTGAGCCGTTCCCCGCCGGGCACCGTGGCGATTCCGACGGGATCGAATCCCTCGGCTTGGGCCTGTCGACGCAGGGCCGCCCCGAGCTCGTGGTCAGCGGTCAGGTTCATGCAAGGCCGGTAAAGTCAGAGCTAGTTGTGCCCAGCAGCGTGAGCGTTGATTCCACGTCCAAATTCAGCCCCCTATTGCGCTGGATGGGGATCACCCTGGTCGTGCTTCTGCTGCTGCAGATGTTGGCCGTGCTTACCATTGGGCAATGGCAGGAGGAATCGTTCCGCCAGCTGCTGGTCGAGCGGTTGATCGCCCAGTCGCCGATGGCATTGGTGGGTCTGATTCTGATGTATCTGTCTGCCCGTTTGGAGGACGGCAATCAGGGCCGTCCGCCGCTGCTTTGGGCGGTCTGCATTCTGAGCGGTCTGCTGGCCATCTCTCTCACCGCCGCCCTGCCGGTGTCGTTCAGCGGTGACCAGATGCTGCAGCAGCAGTCCGATCGCCAGCTGGCCCAGCAGAAGAGTCGGCTGGAAACCGCCCGGATCCAGAGCAAGAACCCCGCCTTCCTCGAGCAGGTGATCCAGCAGTTCCAGGCCAGCGGCCAAGTGCCCCCCGGGGTGACCAATGATCAGAAGACCCAGGCGGCCCGAGCCTTCATCGATCGCCAGCTGGACCAGCTGGAAGAGCAGGTCAAGCAGAGCGAGCAAACCAATCTGATCGCCCTCAACCAGCGGCGCTACGGCGGATCCGGGGGGGCGGTGGCGCTGATCGTGGCCTTTACCATCCTCTGTCTCGGCAGCGTCCTCTGAGCGGGCCCTGGCCCGCCGGACGGATCGTTAGGGTTGGACGACGCATCCAGGTTTGCTTGCCTTGGTTCCCCCCCCTGGTCCCCGTCTCGATCAGCCGCTGGGCGAGCGCTTGCGGCAGGACCTGAAGAATGATCTGATCGCGGGGCTGCTGGTGGTGATCCCGCTGGCGACGACCATCTGGCTGGCCACCACCGTCAGTCGTTTCGTCCTGGCATTCCTCACCACCATCCCCAAGCAGTTCAACCCGTTCAACACCCTCAACCCGCTGCTCCAGGAGTTGATCAACTTGGGTGTAGGTCTGTTGGTGCCCCTGCTCGGCATTCTGTTGATCGGCCTGATGGCGCGAAACATCGTCGGTCGCTGGCTGTTGGAGTTTGGTGAGGGCACCCTGCTGCGCATCCCCTTGGCCGGCTCGGTCTACAAGACCCTCAAACAGTTGCTGGAGACGTTCCTGCGGGATAACTCCCGCCGGTTCCGCCGGGTGGTTCTGGTGGAGTATCCCCGTGAAGGCTTGTTTGCCCTTGGTTTTGTGACCGGTGTGCTCAGCAGCGCCGTGCAGGCCGACTTCAGCGAGACCATGCTGAGCGTGTTCATTCCCACCGCGCCCAACCCCACCACCGGTTGGTATGCGGTGGTGCCGGAGCGGTCCGTGCGCGATATTGATCTCAGTGTCGAGGACGCCTTCCGCACCATCATCTCCGCTGGCATTGTCAATCCAGACGACCGCACCCCGCCCTCCAATCGCAGTTTCTCCAGCCTCTTGGCCCAGCTGCGCACCCCTCAGCTCTCCTGATGCAGAGTCGCACCCTCTCCCGTGAACTCGCCCTGTTGATGCTGGGCCAGGTGAGCGATCGTTCCGCCCCACAACTTCCCAGCGCGGATTCATCGCTGGAATCGCTGCTGTTGCAGGCGCTCACCAGCTTGCAGCAGCATGTGCGCGACGCTCTGGACCACTCCGCCGCCAATCTCCAGCAGGCCCAACAGGAGTTGCTCGACAGCGAGCTCCAGGCGGAGGGTGAGCGGCGCTTGCCGCGGGTCCGCGAGCATCTGCGCAGTGGTCTCAGCCAGGGCGAGCAGGCTCTCAACCGTCTCTCCGCCTGTCTGGAGCTGCCGCGCCTGCTGCTGCTGGCTGATCAAGAGGATGTGCGGCGTGGCGCGATTGCCCGCGCTCGCGCCGTGCTGAGCGACCGTCCGGCCATCGATGCCCGCCTCGATGCGGTGATGGAGGGCTGGCGTCTGAGCCGTCTGCCCCGCATCGATCGCGACATCCTGCGCTTGGCCGTGGCCGATCTGGAGAGCTTTGCCACCCCACCGGCGGTCGCTTGCAATGAGGCGGTCGAGCTGGCCAACCGCTACAGCGATGAGCAGGGGCGGCGCATGATCAATGGCGTGCTGCGCCGCTTTACGGCGGCCCACGTCTGACCGCTGCCCCCTACAGCCACCATGGTGTTCGACTGGTTCCGTCGCAGCTCCGCGACGCCAGATCCTGATCCCTCGGCCGCTGAGGCTGCTGAAGCCTCGGCCAAGCAGGACTCAACGCCAGAGAGTGCCGCCTCGGCCGCCGAGCCTGATGACGGCTCCGATGGCGACCACGGCCTATCTTCGGCATCGGACGCGTCAATCGCGCCAACCCTCGCCAGTGCGGACAGCCTCCCGTCCGTCTCCTCCCCCGCACTGGCAGCCGGTCCGGCTGCCAGTGCGGGGATCGATCAAGATGCCCTCGCCTGGGCTCGCGAGGCCTATGCCCGGCTGAAGGCCCAGCAGGATGCAGCCCGGTCCGACGCGGCGGTTCCTGGCGAGGCCCCAGTTGCCGCACCGCGGGACGCCGGGGAATTCTCCGATGGCGTCGGTACGACGCCTCGAGCCCTCGACACGGATTTCTCTGTTGGCGGCACACCGCTCGCCTCCAACGCCGAACCGCTTGCCGCGTTGGACCCCCTCCAGCCGCCGGAGGCCGCGCTTGCCGATGCGGCGCTCCAGAAGGCGCCGGCGCCGGGTTTGTCCCTGTTGGAGCAGGCCGCGGCGGGTCGCCAGGAGCGGTTGCGCCAACTCACGGTTCCCGCATCCCAGCCTCCGGCTGTCACGGCTGAAGCGACCGCGCTCGCTGCCAACGACGCTGCAGCGGCTGATCGCCCCCTCCGCTCGGAGGCCGAGCCGTCTCTCGGCGCCTTCGATGACGCCTTCACCTGGTCGGCCGAGGTGCTCGCCGCCCAGGGGCGCCGCATCGAGGAGGTGTCGATTGAGGAGATCGACTGGCTGACCCGCTTGCGGCGTGGGTTGGAGAAAACGCGACGCGGCTTTGTCACCCAGTTGCTGGAGACCCTGGGGGACGATCCCCTCAGCCCCGAGGTGCTGGATGACCTGGAATCCACACTGTTGCAGGCGGATGTGGGCGTTCAGGCGACCGATCTGGTGCTTGATGCCTTGCGGCGGCGGCTCAATGAGGAGGTGGTGGATCCCCGTGAGGGCTTGCGCTTCTTGAAGGAGCAGCTGCGGCAGCTGCTCGATGGGCCCAGTCTGCGCGAGGGTCGGTCGCTGCTGGTTCCCCGTCGCGATCGGCTGAACATCTGGCTGTTGGTGGGCGTGAACGGCGTCGGCAAGACCACCACCCTCGGCAAACTCGCCAACCTGGCGGTGCGCAGCGGCTACAGCTGCCTGATCGCTGCCGCCGACACCTTCCGAGCCGCTGCGGTCGAGCAGGTTTCGGTGTGGGGTGAGCGCAGCGGCGTGCCCGTGATCGCCAACCCCAGTCCCCATGCCGATCCCGCTGCGGTCGTGTACGACGCCATCGGCGCTGCCCGCTCCCGCGGTTCTGAGCTGGTGCTGGTCGATACGGCGGGCCGCCTGCAGACCAAGCACAACCTGATGGAAGAGTTGGCCAAGGTGCGCCGCATCATCGATCGGCTGGCACCGGAAGCGGCTGTTGAATCGCTGCTGGTGCTCGATGCCAGCCAAGGACAGAACGGTTTGCGCCAGGCGATGGCGTTCGCCCCCGCCGCCGGTCTCACCGGGGTGGTGCTCACCAAGCTGGATGGCAGCGCCCGCGGTGGCGTGGCGATTGCCGTCGCCCATGATGCGGGTTTGCCGATCCGCTTCGTGGGAGCCGGTGAAAGCGTGCGGGATCTGCGGCCCTTCAATAGTTTCGAGTTCGTCGAGGCCTTGCTCTCCGGTTGATCGCGGTCTGCCAGGCAGGCGATCCCGCTGTTTCGTCACTTCTTGCGGACAGCGCTGCTACGTTTCAGGGCCCCAGGGCCGCTCCTTGAGCAGCAAGCCCCCCCACCGGCCACCCCAGCAACCCGCCACAACGCGCGCCGCGGCCCAGTCCCTCTCGGCCACGGCCTCACTGCGGGAGCTGCTCGACAGTCTCAATCGCGAGCAGCGGCGCAATCAGGAGTTGCTCGCCTCCCTGGCGTTTGCGTTGCGCAGCTTCACCAACCTGGGTCGGTATCTCGAACTGGTTCCGGTGGTGGCCTCGCGCCTGGTGGAAGCCGAGGTTGGCTTGCTGGTGGTCTTCCATGCCGATGGTCGCCTGCGTCGCGAGCAGCTGCATGCCACCGTGGGAGATCGCTGCCCGGAGGTGATGCGCCAGCTGGCGGCCCTGCCCGATAGCCAGTTCCAGTCGCTCGCCGATGAGGAGGCCCTGGTCCAGTTTCTCGATCCCCTGGTGCTGAGATTGCTGGGGTCTGGTCAGCTCTATGCCACCTCCGTTGTGGCCCGCAGTCGCCAGCGGGGCCGCCTTTATGTGTTCAGCCAGCAGAGGGGGTACAGCTGGAGCGAAATGCGCCGCCGCCATCTGCAGATCACGGCGGATCTCACGGGCGTGGCGCTCGAGAATGAAATTCTCCAGGAGGACATGCGGCGCCACGAGCGCCTCGATCGCCAGCTCAGCATTGGCGCCGACATCCAGGCCCAGCTGCTGCCTGATCAATGTCCGGTGATCGAGGGTGTGGAGCTGGCGGCTCGTTGTAGGCCCGCTTTCCAGGTGGGTGGCGATTACTACGACTTCATCCCGACCTGTCCCGATGCGGTCGGCCGTCGGCGTGAACAGGGGCAATGGGCCCTGGTGATCGGCGATGTGATGGGCAAGGGGGTGCCTGCCGGCCTGCTGATGACCCTGCTGCGCGGCATGCTGCGGGCCGAGGTGCTCAGCGGTCTCCCACCGGATCGCATCCTCCACGATCTCAACAAGCTGGCGCAGGAGGATCTGGCTCATTCCCATCGCTTTGTGACGCTCTTTTATTCCGATTTTGATCCCAGAACGCGCCTATTACGCTATGCAAATGCTGCGCATAATCCACCGCTGATTTGGCGGCGTCAGGGTGGCCGAGTCGATCGGTTAGATACTTCTGGTCTGTTGATTGGTCTGCAAAGTGAAGCCGACTATGGACGTGGTGAGGTGGTTCTGGAACCGGGAGATGCCCTGTTGTATTACACCGATGGCGTGACCGATGCGGCCGGCTTGGGTGGCGAGCGCTTCGATGAGGAGCGTTTGGTTCGCAACTTCCAGATCGCCTGTCGTTCGGGCTTGGGCGCCCAGGGCATCCTCGATCAGTTGTTCCAGCGCCTGGATCGCTTTGTTGGCGCTGGCCGCCAACCCGATGACGATGCTTCGATGGTGGTCTTGAAGGTGCGCGAGGAGGTGATGCTGCCGTCGTTGCCGCCGCCTTCCACCTCGATGCCAAGCTGAAGGGCTGTCCCAACGCCGTCGCCATGGCCGCCCCCTCCAGCACGCCGCCGCCAGCGCCCGGGGCGGGGGGCACCGGCGGCAGGGTGGGCAGCTGGAGCGATCGCTTCGAGGAGGGTCTGCATCCGGTGATCGAGCGCTTCAACGCCTCGATCGGTTTTGACATCAACCTTTTGCAGGAGGATCTGGATGGCTCGATCGCCCATGCCCGCATGCTCGGGCGCTGTGGCGTGTTGACCGAGGCGGAGGCCAGCGGCTTGATCGAGGCCTTGGATCGGGTGCGTGACGAAGCGGCTGCCGGCCAATTCCAGCCGGGCCTGGAAGCCGAGGATGTGCACTTCGCCGTGGAACGCCGGCTGATCGAGCTGGTGGGAGCGCTGGGGAAGAAGCTGCACACCGGCCGCAGCCGGGCTACACCCATCTGCAGCGGGCCCAACCGCTGTGCTTGGCCCACCACCTGCTGGCCTATATCGAGATGGCCGGCCGTGATCGCGAGCGGCTCGCCGATGTGCGGGGCCGAGTCGACATCTGCCCGCTGGGGGCCGCCGCCTTGGCCGGGACCCCCGTGCCGATCGACCGCCGGGCCACGGCGGCGGAGCTGGGGTTCGGGGCGATCTATGCCAACAGCCTCGATGCGGTCAGCGATCGGGACTTCACCGTGGAGTTCATGGCCGCCGCCAGCCTGGTG
>CAYOCW010000092.1:0-8307 GCA_964402615.1 uncultured Cyanobium sp.
GAGCGTCCTCCATGGGGGGCAAAAGCACACCAGATCTGGTGTGTGGCGCTGGTGCCGTCCCGCTTCGATCCGCTGGCCGCCAAGCTCAAGCTGCTGCCGCAGCGGGCCGAACGCCAGGACCACCAGGAGGTGGCCGTGCTGCTGGGTCACGGGCTGGCGCTCGCCGAGGGTCTCGGCGCTGCCAAAGCCCTTGATGGGGCGCAGTACCCCGGGCGCGAACGCCTCAAAGCCCTGGTGGATTTCGCCGATGGCGATCTGGCTGAGCTGGGCCTGAGCGAACGGCGGCAACGGGAGCAAGCCGTGCTGGCCGTGGAAGCGATCCCAAGCCTGGAGCGGAGCGGCGAGCAGCTGGTGCCCTCCGCGAACCTCAGCTGAGGGCATCCACCTGCTCAGCGGCGTGGAGACGTGATCAGAGGGACTACAAATCAGCCCTCAACCTTTCGCTCACCTCCCCCAGCCAGCGGGTGGCCGCCGCCTCCGGGGATCTCCGCAAAGACCGGCCCGTGCCCTCAACCCGCCCAGATCTCGGCCAGGTCGATCACCAGCCCTGGAAACGCAGGCGCCCCATCCAGGCCGGTGGCCGCCTCGATCCTCCGAGGTTCAGGCGTGGGATCCACCAGCGGCCCCCACACCTCCACCGCCCGCTCCTGGGGAATGAGCAGCCAGCCCAGCCGAGCGCCGTTGCGCTGATAGGCGGCCATTTTCCGGCGCAGGGCCGTGAGGCCGCGGGGGCCCCCATCGCTGGGGCTCGCCAGCTCCAACACCGCCTCGGGATTGGCCTGGCACAGCCCCTCGAACTGCTCGGGGGTGAAGCGCAGGCCAGCACAGAGGCCAGTGGGCAGCGTCAGCGCTTCCGGGAGCCCAAGCTCGCGGGCCTCTGGGGTGGGAGGTTCCGGCGAGCGCTCCGGGGGGCGTGGCGGAGCGAGCATGGACCCGGAGACGGCGCTGATGGGAAGGCTAAGGCGACTCAGCTCCAAGGGGCATCCAGACCGAGGACCCCCTACTGGGCTTGGGTCCCAGCGCGATCCCGAGCGTGGTTGCTGGCGTCGTCAGATTCGCCGCCATGGGGTTCAGGCCCATGGCGGCGCCCAACTAGGCTGATGCTTGATGCGCTGTCATCCGATGCGGACAACGCTGCGACTTGACGACGATGTGCTGTCCTCCGCACGGGTGCTGGCCCGCCAACGGGGCGAGAGCCTTGGCGCCGTGATCAGTGAGCTGGCCCGCCGGGGCCTGCGCCAGCCCCTGCCGCTGAGTGCCGAGCAGGTCTCCCGGCGCAACGACCTGTTGCTGCTGCCCCTGCGTCCTGAGGGATCCCCTGTGGATCTGGAGCTGGTGAACGGCCTGCGCGACGAACTGCCGTGAGCGCGGCCTTGCTGGATGTGAATGTGTTGATCGCCTTGCTCGATCCGCGCCACGTGCATCACGAGAGGGCCCACATCTGGCTGCGTGGTTCAGCGCCGTTGCCCTGGGCCAGCTGTCCGCTGACGGAGAACGCTGTGCTGCGCATCCTGGGCAACCCGCGTTATCCCAACAGTCCCGGTCCGCCGGTCGTGGTGGCCCCCCTGCTCGAGGCCTGGCGGAGCCTGCCGCGCCATCGCTTCTGGCACGATCGCCTCAGCCTGCTGACCCCCGGCGTGCTGGGTTCTGATCGCCTGCTCGACCCGTCCCAGATCACCGATGCCTACCTGCTCGCCCTGGCCGTGGACCACGGCGGCTCGCTGGTGACCCTGGATCGACGCCTGCGGCCAGACCTGGTGGCCGGAGGCACGGAGGCCCTGGTGGTGTTAGACGGCGTTTGAGCCCGTGGCGGGCTGCCCGGCCGCGGCAGCAACCGGCTTGACAGCAATAACCGGCTGGACCTGAGAGGGCCAGGGGCGGCCCAGAGCTGCGGCGCGACAGCCAGAACGCATCCATCAGCGTGGTGCCTGATCACTGCTGAGGCCTCCCCCGGTGCTGAGCAACTCAGCCTCCAGGCCCTCAGGCAGGCATTGGCAGGGCGGAAGTCCTGAGCTTCCAGCTCCATCAGCGCCGGCGACTGGCTGCGCTCAAATCCCAGAAGCACCGCTTCGGCCGGCGACGTGCTCGGGGCGTTGGTGCGCACCTTGAGGCCGAGGGCGGTTCCGGCATCAGAACCCCCAGCAGCACACAGGTGTCGAGGTAGAGCATCAGGCGCGGGATGCGTCCCGGAGCATGCGCTGGGTTTCCACTCCACTGCTCTCCTGTTCGGGCAACTCGTCACGCAGGGACTGGAGCTGGAGCAGCAGATCACGCACGCCGTCTAGGGCGGATCTTGATCGAGGAACAGCCAGGGTCAGGGCCTTGCACGCCCTGGTGGACTTGCGGGATCAACCCGTGCCATGAGGCAGACGTTCGGATTCCGATGCGGTTTCCATCCGCGAGATGGCAAGTGACGGTGAGGGCCTTCACCACAGGCAGCGCCGGGATCGCGGCCACCAAGGCAAGCCAGCGCTCCACCTCCCAGCCGCTGATCGCCGCCACCAACAGGCCAGCGTCGGCCTCACCCCGCCGCACCCGGGCGCGCTCCTGATCCAGCAGCTCCCGCGCCCGTGGGGTCAGCGTCTCGCCCATGCCATCGGCCCACCAGATCAGGGCGCGGGTGTCGAGCAGGATCACGCCTGGGCTGCCCACTCTCCATCGGCCACCAGAGAGAAGGGATCGTTGTCAAGGAGCACCGAACCGCGCAGCTGTCGCAGAGGATCGGCCGCGCCAGGATCGGAGGATCGGAACGGCCGCACCTCCAGGGTGGGCCGCCCGTGATCGGTGATCACCAGCGCCTCGCCGCTGGCCCATTCCCTCCTCGCCGCCCGGATGGGTGAGGAGAATAGGAGGCTGGGCGCGAAGCGGCCTGCGGAGGAAGGCATCGCCCATGACACAACCAATGCCCAGAAAGTGGCGAACGCCAGCAATTGATGGTCAGACTCAAAAGTGACGACCCGCCCTGGGGGTGGGCGTGGGGATAATAAGAATCTTAGGACGCCGACCTCAAGTTCCAAATGAAGCGGATTGCTGTTGCGATCGCCGCCACGACCTTGGCCACCATGGGAAGTGCTCAAGCGGCCCCAACAACCTTTACCTTCAGCGCCTCTGACAATAACAAAACCTCCATCCTCAAGTCCCTGGATGGCATCACGTTGAAAATGGAGAACTTCGCGCCAGGACCCAACTCCTTTGCTGACTCTGACGGTTTGGCACTTGTCGCCCCAAACTTTCTACCACCCCAGAAACTTACTTCTTTCACGATGACATTTGATCAGCCAGTAAAGCTGCTTAATTACATTCTTGCGTATGTCCAGAATATTAATGGAATCACCACAACATATTCGCAAAATTTGCTTCAATCGACCCAAGCATACACCACAGGCTTGGGTCTGAATTCGTTCGTTAACCAGTTTATCGCTCAAGCGAACGTCCCCATATCGGTTACCTCTAATAGCAACGGCAGTAATGCGCTCGCTCAAATCAATGCCTTGACCGTGGAAAAGCAAGCTTCCGTGCCCGTGCCCGGCCCCCTACCGCTGGCGGGCGCCGCGGCGGCCTTCAGCTTGAGCCGCAGGCTGCGGGGTCGCATCCGCCGCACTGCTCGCGTTTGAGTGCAGGGCCCGGGGCCGAGGCTGCATCGCTTGCCTGGCCCTGGTGTTCGTGCTGTTCTTCGCCCTCCAGTTGCTGATGGTGGTGTTCCCCTTTCAGCCCCTGGATCCGGCCTGGCAATGGCGGCTCAGCAACGCCCTGATCAATGGCGCCTTTCTGCCCCTGCTCGCCTTGGCCCTGCTGCAGCAGAGCGCGGTGGGCAGCGCCCAGATCCAGCGCATTCAGGGCGCCGAGCGGCGCCTGGCGGCCCTGCGGGAGCTCACCGCCAAGGCCACCAGCAACGCCGAGCTCAACGCCGGCCTGCTGCGGCTCAATGGCCCGGTGCTGGGGCCCGCTGATCTGGCCAATCCTCTGCCGCTGCTCAAGGCCCAGGTGAATGCGGTGTTCGATCAGGCCCAGGCCCAGATCAACCGCGACCGCGCCGCCCTGCCGCCGGTCACCGCCGCCACCGCCCTGCCGGAGTTGCTGCGATCCAGCCTGGCCTGCCTGCTGCTGGCCACCGCCTTTGCGGGCTTCGCGCGGCGGGCGGGGGCGGAGCTGTCGCTGCTGGAGGAGATGCAGCGGCGGCTGCGCTGGCTGCGGCTCAGGCCGGGCCGCGGTAGGGATCGCTCCGACGCCGACTGGATCCGTGAGATGGCGGGTAAGCGGGAGGGCTGAGGGGGCTTGAGTCCTGTGGATCCGCTACGCCACGACGGTGGGCGGGCCTAAGCTCTTGGTTATCAGGTCATCTGGTCATCTGGTCATGCGCAGGGTGGGACTGGCCGAGGCCAAGGCGCAGCTGTCGGCGCTGCTCGATGCGGTGGAAGCGGGCGAAGAGGTGGTGATCACCCGCCGCGGCCAGCCGGTGGCTCGGGTGGTGCGTGAGCAGCCCCGTTCAGACCAGGCCCCGGACTGGCCCGCGCGACTGCGCGCCCTGCATCGCGATCAACCGGGCCCGGCCGGCTCGGCGGTGGAGCTGCTGCGGGAGCTCCGGGATCAGGAGCGATGAGCCGCAGGCCACCCGCCAGCTACGTCGACACCTGCGTGCTGGTGTCGCTGTTTCATGGTGACAGCGGTTACGGAGCCGCGGAAGCCTGGCTGCGTGCGGCGGCGGATCAGGAGCTCTGGATCAGCCACTGGGTGCTGCTGGAGTTTGCCTCCGCCACCGCCGTGCGCATGCGCCGCGGCGATCTCGCCATCGCCAGGGCCGCGGCGCTGCAGAGCGCGCTGGAGGCCTTCCGGCAGGAGCGCCTGGCGATGCTGGAGCCCCGAGGGGAAGACTTTCTGATGGCCCGCCGCTGGATCGAAACCGGCGATGCCGCGGCCCTGCGAGCCGCCGATGGCCTGCATCTGGCCATGGCCCATCGCCAGGGTCTGCGCCTGGTCAGCGCCGATCAGCTCCTGGTACGCGCCGCCCACAGCCTCGGGATCGACGCGGGGTTGGTGGTTTGATTGCAGCCGCCTCGGCCTGCAAGGGGCCGCCCACCCCTTGCTGGGCTGAAGCCTCCAAACTTTCGCTAGGGAAGCTCTGAAAAACCTCCACGAGCACCCTGAGCATCCTGGATGCCGCAAGGGATTTTGAGGTCAGGCGTGGGTCGACTCCAGGGTTGTCCAGAGCTTCCCTAGGGAAGATCTGGAAAACCCAGATGTCACTCCCGGCACTTCTGGCCCCGCAAAGGATCTCGCCGCTTCGTGCGGGTCAGCTCAGCAATTTTCCAGAGCCTCTCTGGGTCCCCATGATCCACTGCTGAAAAGGCGTCGGGGCTGAGCCCTGGTGACCCTCTCGGAGCGGCTGGAGATCGCCGCCGAGTAGATCAACCACTGGCGCGAGGTCAGCCTGGGCCTAGTCCTTGCCAGGCCAGGCCTGGGAAGCTGGTCAGGATGCAGCCGCCTCGGCATTGACGACTAACTTGGTGCTAGACGTTTGGCACCGGATGGCTCGCCAACTCCCTCGCCAGGATCTACGCCGCTGGGGGAATTGCCTCGGGGTGCGCTTGCCCGCCGCCATCGCCCGTGAGGCCCGGCTTCACGACAACCAGACCGTGGAACTGAAGGTGGTGGCCGATGGGGTGCTGATCCGGCCCGTCCAGCCGCGGCTTTCCCTGGCGGAGCGCCTGGCGGGCTACACGCCCATGGAAGGCGAACCTACCGAAGCGATGGCCTGGGATCCGATCGGCGCAGAGGTCATCGAATGACCCCGCCGCGGCCCCCAGCCACCTGGGTGCCGGATCGGGGTGAGGTGATCTGGATCGACCACAACCCCCAGGCCGGACGGGAGATGAAGGACCACCATCCCTTTCTGGTTCTCTCCACCGCCCCCTTCCATGCCTCGGTGGGGCTGGTGGTGGGATGCGCCATGACATCGGCGGCCTACAACCGCGGCTCCTCCCTGGCGGTGGATCTGGGGCCGATTCCAGAGCGCCCAGAGGCCCACAGCTTTGTGCTCTGCCACCAACTCAAATCCTTCGATTGGAAGGCTCGGGGTGCCCGGCCCCATCCCATGGGCTCCCTCAACAACGACAGGCTGGACCAGGTGTTGGAGATCGTGGGGCAGATCCTGGGGTTTGTGGTGTAACGCTCCAGGGGCTCGGCACGGTTTCCAGTCTTGACGCCATCGCTGCTGCGCTGGGGCGGCCCAAGTGGCGGCGGAGCATCCAGGCCTGGAGCGGCTGGGAATGTTGGGCAGCTACGGCCTGGTGCTCACCCCCAGCGGCCATCGCCGAGCTGCTGGCCAGCGGCTCCGCCATGGCCGCCGCCCTGCGGCGTGACAGCCGCTGGCTGTGGCGGCGCTGAGCCGCGGAGCGGCCGGATCGCTGCTCTCAGCGGATCCGGGGGCTGGGACGGAGTGGCTGGGGGCGCGAGGGCCCGGCGAGCCTGCAGGGTTTCGGGCTTAGGGGGGTGGGGGCAGGTGGGTTGCAGCTGCGCCTTGATCAAAGGAACTGGCCCACCCCAAAACCATTCCAGGGTCATAACGTACAAAACCTATGCTTTCGGTCCGTGATGGGCGAGCTCACGGTGAGCCAGGCACGGGAGAACCTGGCGGCACTGATCGACAGCACGCAACGCAGCGGCGAACCGGTGGTGCTCACTCGCCACGGCCGGCCGGTGGCCGTGGTGCTGGATCACGCCCTGTTTGAGCGTCTGGTGGCGGCCGCCGAGGAAACCAGCGGCCGCCAGGCCTTGGCCCAGGCCCGGGAGGCTGACGACACGGTGCCGTGGGAACAAGTCAAGGCGGATCTCGGGCTGCTTTGAGGTCCGCGGGCCCGTGACCCAGCGCTACGACGTCAGGCTGGCGCGGCGAGCCGTCCGCTCGCTTGCCCTGTTGCAACGGCGGGAGCAGAGCATTGGCGCCGCCATTGATCTGCTAGCCGAGAATCCCAGGCCACCAGGCTGCGTGGCACTGCAGGGAGAACACGGTGTGTTCCGGGTGCGGGTGGGGGTGATTTCCGGATCCTCTATGAGGTGTTGGATGGCTTACTCTTGTCGCAACGACTCAAGGAGCGCCTCAATAACCTCCTCCATGACGGTTCTCCCTGGCGAGACCCATACCGCACAACATGGTGAATCAGCAATGCTCAACACGTCTCATTTCTCAAGCCCATCCTCCAGCGCCAAGGGCAGTAAGTCCACGTCTCGCCGGCCCCGATGGTCATCACTGGCTGCATCAGCACTGGCCAAATCAGCCTTGTTTAGTGGAGTGGTGATTGGGGTGATTGGCGCTGGTCAAGCCCACGCCTTGGTCGTGAATGTAGCTGGTCAATGGTGGGATGTGACCACATTCACCGGCAGCTACAACGACAACACGAACAAATTCCGAACTCCCAACAACGGAGGTGTCATGCCTTGGTGGGGGGAAGTTACTGTCGCAGCTGCTTGGGCTGACGCTCTGGGCTGGGCGCTCGGAGACACCAACACGGGTCAGTGGGATGACCCACAAAACTTACGCGCCGGCCCTGCCTTTGCCTGGTCCATTGGCAATCACCCGATTAACAATGACGAAATTGTTTCTTTTCGGTATGTTTTTGCCCAGCCGGCATCGAGCTACCCGAATTATCTGGTTGCACCCCCACATATGGGCGATCTACGATCCAGGTCCACGATCACCTGGGTCCAGGCCACTGCCCCTGTCCCTTCCCCCCTGCCTGCCCTTGGCGCCACCGCTGCATTCGGTTTCAGCCGTCAGCTGAGAAGGCGTATCAAACGGATTACCAACGCCGTTTCCAGCCGCTACAGCCGCTGATCCGATACCTGGCACGTTTGCATCTGTTTCGGGGCTCAGCAGCCCAGGGCAGGCCGGCCCAGGGCAGTCAGGCAGTGAGGCGGGCGGCGCTTCCGGACTGGCTGAGCTCCCCATGGCCGCGCTAGCGTGCCGTACTGGAAGTTCGCGCTGCAATAAGGGGAGTTTGCTGGGCCTTCCGTGGCGCTGGGTCGTCCATTGCCTGCAGTCGTTCTTAGCGACAACAAGTTTCAGCCATTGCAGGGCCTAGCCAACTCCCGATCTCTCCCACATTCAATCGTGCAGCGTGCACAGATCGTGCGGCATGCGCGACCGGTGAAACCAACACCTGCATCGCCACAGTAGGAACTGATCGCCAAAATCGAGCAGTTCGTGGCTGAGGTGGTTGGCCTTCTTTGATCAGAACGCCGCCCAACTGATCACTTCGCCGATCTGCATCGCCGAGGTGCTCTGGCTGCTGGGCAATCCCTCTGATCCCC